>PMIX01000328.1 GCA_003158395.1 Myxococcales bacterium
CCAGTTTTGCATCGTACAACGACATCATGATAGATTGATATATCGTTGTACGGAGGAAATCATGTCGACGGTCACGCTGTCCCCTAAGTTCCAGGTTGTCATCCCACTGCGAATCCGCGAGACCCTTGGGCTGAAGCCTGGGCAGAAGGTTGAAGCGCTGCAATACCTCGATCGCGTCGAGTTCATTCCTGTCCGATCGCTACGCTCGATGCGTGGCTTCTTGAGAGGAATCGACACGACGGTACCTCGCGACAAGGATCGAGTTTGAACGTTGTAGATTCTTCCGCCTGGCTGGAGTACTTCGCGGATGGACCGAACGCAGGATTCTTCGGGCCGGCGATCGAGGCCACCGATGAGCTGGTCGTTCCGTCGATCTGCCTGCTAGAAGTGTTCAAACGGGTATGCCAGCAACGTGGTGAAGGCCCCGCGCTGCAAGCGGTGGCTTTGATGCAGCAAGGGCGAATCGTAGACCTCGATTCCGCTTTGGCGCTGATTGCCGCAAAGATTGGAACCGACACCAAGCTGGCGCTTGCCGACAGCGTCGTGCTTGCAACCGCGCGACAGGCTGATGCGACATTGTGGACCCAGGATGCAGACTTTGAAGGCCTGCCCGGTTTGAAGTTTCGCGCAAAGAAGAGTGTGTCTCGGCCTGGCTAACCTTGTATTCGGCTGCAGCTTCCCGCTGCCCTAGATTTCATACAAGCAGTGTTCGGAGCATGACTCGCACGCTACGGAAGCCGGCGCGAGCTGTCTACGCTCGCTTCGGGGCAGGCGGAGCCGCCACGGAACTTGCTCCCTATCTGAGCATTCGCATAGTCTGTCCCGCGTCCGACCATGGACTTCATTCGCGTGTCGCGTCCGGTTTCGCTGGCTCTCTTGGGGGGGCGGGGACACTACGAGGCAGTAGTTCAGGCGGTGATGAATGCCGAGCGGAGCATCTGGATCGCCACTGCGAACCTGAAGGAGCTGATGGTCGAGGACGCGCGGGCGCGGCCGGGGCGGCGCCGCACCGCCCGCGGCGGCGAGTATCGATCGGTGCTCCAGGTGTTCGACGAGCTGGTGGGCCACGGGGTGGAGATTCGCATCCTGCACGCCTCGCCGCCCTCGCGGCCGTTCCGCGAGGAGCTGCGCCGCTGCGCCCGCCTGAAGGCCGGGGCCGGCCGGCGTGGCTCGTTCGAGCTGCGCCTGTGCCCGCGCGTGCACGTCAAGACCGTCGTCGTCGACGGCGCCGTGGCCTATCTGGGCAGTGCGAACTGGACCGGAGCTGGCCTCGGTGCCAAGGGCGAAGGGCGCCGGAATTTCGAGCTGGGGCTGCTCAGCCGTGACGACCTGCTGTTGGACGAAGTGCAGGCTTTCTTCGATGCCATCTGGTGCGGCCAGCCCTGCGCCGGCTGCAAGTTGCGCGAGGAGTGCCCCCGGCCGCTTGGGTGACTGCGGGCGGCGGTGGCGCTCCACAAAAGTGCGCTGCGCACTCACATGCCGCAGGGACAGCAGTAAAATGCAACGCCGCCTGGGGTTGGCTCGCCTAGCCGACATCCGACAGGAAGGTCGATTGACGGCGGCGCGGCCAAAGGGCCTACTCCGCCGTAGCCCAAGCCGTACTCGTCCGCCGTGCATGTGTTGCTGCAGCTGACCGAGTCCCCACCTACCGAACCGAACCCAGGGCAGGCCGTGGGGTCGTTGCTGACGCAGACACCGCCGCCCCCCGCGTAGGCGCACGTGAGCAACACTCGCGCGGCGGTGTACCCAACATGCGCAGCGTCCGTGGAATTCAGACTTGCCAGCATCGGGCACGCAGTAGGTGGGGTGGCGTCTTTCGCCGCGCCCGCATCAGGAGTCGGCCCGCAGATGGGACAGCCGCAAGGATCGGGGTTCGGGTGCATTCCGCCCACACAGGCAATTGCGGGGCACGCTACCGGCAGACAGACGGGCCTGGTGTCTGCACGGCCAGCGTCTTTCGCCACGCCTGCGTCAGGAGGCGCGCACGTGGGACAGCCGCAGGGATCGGGATTCGGCAAGTACACGCCTCCGCAAGTACTCCCGCCGCAGTCCATGGGCGGGCAGATCGGCGCCGCGTCCTTCTTCCCTCCGTCCGTCGGCACTCCAGCGTCTGCGGCGCAGATGGGACAGCCGCACGGCTCGGGGCTCGGCTGGATTCGGCCAGGGCAGATCGGCGGGGCGCAGGGAAGGGCCAGGCAGACACCTCCGTCCCGGCCGCCAGTGCCCGTGGTACCACCGGTGCTTGTCGCGCCGCCAGCGCTGCCGCCAGCGCCAATCGCGCCCCCGGCGCTGCCGCTAGCCCCTCCGTCAGGATTCGGCCCACAGATGGGGCAGCCGCAGGGCTGGGGATTCGGCTGGGTCCCGCCTAGACAGGCCATAGCGGGGCAATAGAGCAGTGGACACCCGCCGGCTCCCGTGGTTCCGCCGCTCCCAGTCGTGCCACCGGTTCCACTTGTTCCGCCGGCGCCGACTGGCCCCGGACCGGTCGTGCCACCCGATACGCCGGCGATTCCGGCGCCGACGGCGCTGCCCGCCTGGCCGCCCTTCGCCCCGCCCCCATTTTCCGCACCGCCCCCGAGAGAGTTCAGACCGGACTGGTCGCTACACGCCAGCCCCACCAGGCCAGCTACCGAAAAGGCGACAACGCCCGTAGACATCTTGCACATTGAGTCCTCCGTGTGCTCAGCATAATAGCAATCTGCGTGCCGAATTTCGGGCAGCGGTTGTTGGGCCGATTCCCCGGCAACGACGTGGGTATCGATGCGGTGCAGGCTCAGAATTCTGAGATAGCGACGTGAATATCGATGCAGTGCCGGTCCGGTATTCTCAGGTTCGGCGGAGATCTCTTGGATCATTCTCGATTCCGCTGGGCGCCAAAGTCCACAGGGCGTAGTGGTCGTCCACCGGCAGAAATTGCCGCGGGCAGGCGCGGCGCGTTCGTGATGGTCTCGGTCGTGTGGGCGGCCGCACATCCGCCCTGCAGCCGGGCCGACGATTCGCCCGCCACGATGCCGGGCGGGGACGCGAGGGCGTTAGAACGCGACGCCATCGCCCCCGAACCGGGTAGATTCATCCTCGTCGTGTCCCCCGCGCCCGCGAACACCCGCGCTGCCTTTCTCGCCCGCGCCGGCTTGTGCCTGGTGCTCGCGACCGGCTCCTGCGCGCGCAAGCCCACTGCCCCGCCCTCCCTTGTCGACCGTCCCGCGCGCAAGCTCGATCCCCTGCAGCCCGAGCTGATGCCCGGCGTACTGGCCCCACGCTTCCTACCGGCGGCCCGCGACGCCTCTGTGCGCGAGCAGGCCATCGAGAGCATTGGCACCTATGAATGGCAAGACTGGACCGCGCCTGGCTCGCCCCTGGTCAACACCAACGGCCATTACTGGTCGCGCCTGGCTGATCTCGCATGGACGCGCGACATTGAGATCCACCTCGACAACGTGCCTGTTGATCTCGACCAGGACGGAACCGTCGATACCCATGTCACACGCCACATCTCGTTGAAGGGCGGAATCTTCGCCAACCCCGAGGTGTTCGGACTGGCCGCTGACCCTGACCAGCCGGCTGGCAGGCGGGGCTACACGTCGGCAAGCACGGGCTTCTCCGGGCTGCGGGATGCGCTCGATCTCGAAACCGGCAAGCCCACGGGCGACATCGGCATGACCTGTTGGCTGTGCCACAGTGGCCGCAATCCGGTGGACGGCAAGACCATCCTCGGCCTGCCCAGTGCGCGTCTCGACTACGGACTGCTTCTGGCCACCTCCTCGTTCTTCGATCCCAAACACGTCATCGACCTCGACAAGGACGGAAGCCCTGACAGTGAGGAGGAGATCCGCCGACGCACGCGCCTGCCGGACTCATTGGTGCTCGATCTCAACCACGATGGTCACGTGGACGTCGCCGAGTATCGCAAGGTTCTCAAGCTGCCTGACGCCCAGCAGACCCTGGCCACGCTGCTTCTGGCCGGGCCAGGCCGCGCCGATCTAACCAACGAGTTTGGTCTGGACATGACTGTGCCGGGCTTGCACTCGCGCCGCTACAGTGACGCCGGCACCATGCGCACCGGCGCCGAGGGTGTGTTCAATCCCAAGAGTATTCCCACTGCCCTGGGCGTGCGCTCGCTTTCAGTCATCAATTGGGCGTCCACCTACCCGACCCGTGCACCTGACCTGTTGGGTCGCTACGTCGAACGAGCTGAGATGAGCCGCAGCCAGGCCATGGCCGAGCTGGGCATCGATCTGCCCGCCGGGTTCGAGGGCGACTTCGACCTCATCAACCGCGCCATGGTGCTCGACACGCGCTCGATCGGCGCCATCGGGCTACAAGCTGATTCGTTTGTCGGCATCATGCTGGTGCGGGTCTTGCGCCATGATTCGCCTGCGCCGCCTGATCTGGTGCGCGGTCTGCGCCTGGCCTACGAGGCCACGGCCATCCGCAAGCTGCTCTACGACACGCCGCTGGACAGCGTCGCGAAGCCGGTGCTGGATGCGGCCGCGCTGGAGCGGGGCCGCCGCCTGTTCTTCGACGAGCCCGCGGGCACCATCATCAACCAGCAGATCCTCGTCGATCTGCCGCCCGCCTACCAGGGCAGCGAGCTTGCACCACCCCTGCTCGCTCCCATCGACGAGATGCAGCCGCTGACAGCGCGCATTTCTGTCCGCTGTGTGACCTGCCACTCGGCGACGACACTGAGCACCAAGAAACCGATCCCGGCCGAGGGCCTTGCTATCCCCCGCTGCACAGACTGCCACTTCTCGCACCGGCCCAAGGGCTTCTGGGCCAAGCTGGGCCTGCGCAAGGGCGAAGGTCCGGGCGGCTTCGCATCGATCTTCGATGAGTTCGACATTTCGCGCATGGCGAGCACGCCCAAAGAAGAGCGGGCTCGATGCGGTCGCTGCCATGACAAGCACCCCGCGCTGGCCGAACCCGTGACCTACACCAGTTGCCTCATCCTGCCCTTTGATGCCGATGGGGACGGCCGTGCGCAGGATGACGAGCGCGACGATCTGGCCGCGGGCGGCATTGGCACCGACAGCCTGTTCGGCTTCGAGGTGGACCGGCGCAAACTGGCCGACAAGAACGTACGCATGCCCATCACGCGCATCACGGCGCTACACAGTCGCGGGCCTGCGCAGGCCGTGGCCATCGCCGGTCCTTGGGTGCGCACGCCGCCCCTTATTACCTTGCTGGCCTCAGCGCCTTACCTGCACAACGGCTCCGTGCCGACCCTGGAGGCGCTGCTGCAATCATCCGATGAACGACCGAGGAGTTTCATGCTCGGCCAGGGCCAGGGAGCCTTCACCTTTGACACGCGTCTGCCCGGCAACCGCAACCTAGGCCACGAATTCGGCACCCGCTGGAACGCGCAAGACAAGCGCGATCTGCTGGAGTTTCTTAAGAGCCTGTGAATAGGTCACAGCAAACGCAGATTCCGTGCGGCCACCTGTTGCACGCGGCTGCCCGAGATTCCCACCAAAGTCAAGCGACTGGCCACCACTGGCTGAGCTGAACGGCGCCTTGGCCGGGCACAGGTGCGGTAGAAAGCCCTGTGACCTCGCTTGCCGTCCGGGCATCTAACCACCTTTGCCCTCCCCCTTTGTGACAAGAGGAACGAATCCAATCTGGGCTGGATCCTATCCATCTGAATCTGGCATAGACTCCGACGCGAGGACCGCGTGCATCCACAAGACCGCTTCTGGCGCATAGTTCTGCCGATCGGCACGATTGCGGTCCTGTCGACCCTTCTGGCCGTTGGCTACGCCACCGAGCCTGACCGATTCGTGAGGGGCTATTCCCCCATTCAGCCCATTGCCTTTTCCCACCGACTGCATGCAGGCGACAACCACATTCCGTGCCTCTACTGCCACACCGGTGCCGAGCGCTCGCGCCACGCCGGGGTTCCCGCAGGGCAAACCTGCATGAACTGCCACGCGGTTACTCGCACCGATAAACCCGAAGTCCAGCGTGTGGCCGCGGCCTTCAGGGCCGACCAGCCCATCTTGTGGCAGCGCATTTACAGCTTGCCTGACCACGTCTACTTCGACCACCGGCCGCACGTCGGGGCAGCCATCGCCTGCCAGACTTGCCACGGGGAAGTGCAGACGATGGAGCAAGTCTCGCGCGAGATGCTCATGCGCATGGGGAAGTGCCTGTCCTGCCACCGCGACGCGCACGAGGTTGTGCCGGCAAGCTCGAAGATCACCCAGGGACCCACCAACTGCTTCGCGTGCCACCGATGAGGCCACATCCAATGAGGATTGCCCCGTCACCAAAGAGCCGACCCGCGGATTGCGGGCCGCGTGGGGGTGAGCGTGAGCGAGTTCGTGGGCGGGTCGCGGGAGGCGAAGAGGGGGACGTGCACCGCTTACCTGAGTCGTCCACGCAACCCGGCGTGCGCTGGCCGCACACGCTACCGCCCACGCGCACGCACGCCGCCCGTCTTTCACTCGTCGCACACGCTACCGCTCACGCGCACGCGACTCACCTCACGCCTTTTTCCGATTCCGTGAATCGCCATGGATGAGCCCGAGCAAATTGTTGGGCTCCCTGTTCTCGGCGCCAGCGACGAAGCCGACGGCCTTTCCCGCCGACGCTTCTTGGCCCTGCTCGGGGCTTCCGCCGCCTTGGCGACCGGCGCGGGTTGCACGCGAAATCGTGCGGCCATCGTTCCCTACACCAAGAAACAGGACGAGATCGTTCCCGGCGTCGCGAACTACTACGCCAGCAGCTTTCAAGAAGGTGAAGTGGCGTACCCTGTGCTGGTCAAAGCGCGCGAGGGCCGCCCGATTCACGTCGAAGGCAACGCTGAACACCCGCTCTATCAGGGCAAGACGAGTTTCCACGCCACCGCGGACCTGCTTGGCCTCTACGATCCCGACCGCCTGCGCGCCCCGCTTATCGACGGCCGGCCGGCCACCTGGAAGGCAGCGACGCAGCAGCTCGCCCGCGCGCTTCAGGATGCGGCAAAGCAGGGCAAGGGCATCGCCCTGGTCACGCCCGCGGTGCTTTCGCCGACGCGCCAGGCATTGATCGCACGCTTGGCCGAGGCCTTGCCGTCTGTGCGTCACATCCCATGGGAGCCCGCGGCCGACCATCACGACCGCCAGGCCCAACGCGAACTGCTCGGCGAAATAAGACGTCCCCAGTTTCGTTTCGACAGGGCGCAAACCATCGTCGCACTGGACGCCGACTTTCTCGGCACCCTGGGCGATGCCGTTTTCGCGATTGCGGGCTTTTCATCCATGCGCCGACCGGCCTACTTCGTTGGTCCCATGAACCGCCTGTACGTGTTCGAGGGCGGCATGAGCCTGACCGGCAGCAGAGCCGACGTGCGCATCGCGATACGGCCGTCGGCATTGGCCCGCATCGCCTTCGGTTTGGTGCGTGCGGTTCACCTGCAAGGCGGGCGTGCCCTGCCCGAGGGCCTGGCGCCCTCCGCCCTAGAGCCTTTCGCTCTCCACGGGCTGCCGGAAGCCAGGCCGTTCGCGGCCAAATTCGCAACCCTGGTGAAGGATCTGTGTGCGGCCGGCGACAGATCCCTGGTCCTGGCCGGCCCCGCAGCCTCGGTTGAGGCCCACGCCGCTTGCCTCATCTTGAACCGCATGCTGGGGGTGCAGGGCGCGGTCACCGACCACGCGCCCATTGCGCCCGCCCTGAGCACGCCCGACGAATTTAAGACGCTGCTCGACCAAATGGTTGCGGGCCAATTCGCTGTGACGGTGTTCTGGGACGTGAACCCTGCCTACGACCTTCCCCAATCGGACGACGGGGACAGCAGCGCCTGGCGAGCCGCGATGGCGAAAGTCCCGTGGCGGGTTCGCCTGGGCCTGCACCGGGACGAAACCGCGTCGACGTGCAACCTGGTCCTGCCCACCAACCATTGGCTCGAAAGTTGGAACGATTTCGAAACCAGCGGCGACGCCCTCACCTTGCAGCAGCCGGTTGTGGCGCCGCTTTACGAGACCCTGCAGGGCGATGAGGTTTTCCTGCGCTGCCTGGCCGAGATGGGCCGCCCAGTGGCGAAGACCTATGTCGATTTCCTCAAGCAACGCTGGCAAGAAGAAGTCGCGCCCAAGGAAAGTCCGATCCCATTCGCGCGTTTCTGGAACACCTGCCTGCACGACGGCCTCTTCCGCCGCAGGCCCGAGCCGCTTTCAGCCTGCCGGCTCGACGGAGAAGCTTGCACCCGGGCCGCCACCCGCACTGCCCGGGCGTCATCTTCCGCGGGCTTCGAACTGGTTCTCGCCACGGACCCGCGAGTGTACGACGGTCGCTATGCCAACAATGGATGGCTCCAGGAGCTGCCTGATCCGATCGGCAGAACCTCGTGGGGCAATCCGCTGTCGCTGTCGCCGGCCGATGCCGATCGACTGCATCTCAAGAACGGCGACATGGTCAGCCTGGGACATGGCCCCGCGCTGCCCATCTTGCGCCAGCCTGGTCAGGCCGAGGGCGTCCTGCGCCTGACCCTGGGCCATGGCCGCTGGCAGGGCAGCGTGGCTACGGGCGTGGGTACGCGCGCGTGGGCCTTCGCGCCGGCACCCGGTATGCGGGTTGCGCCCATCGAAGCCGTCACGCCGACAGGCGACTGCCAGGATCTCTGTCTTGCCCAACATCACGATACCAAGGACGGTCGCGACATCGCCCGCCTGTGGTCGCTGGCCGAGTACGCCCGAAAACCCCAGCAAGAAATCGAACGCGAGAAGCTCCCATCGCTCTATGACAAACTTGAGCAAAAGGGTCCGCGTTGGGGCATGGCGATCGACCTTTCGTCCTGCGTGGGCTGCGGCGCCTGCGTGGTGGCCTGCCAGTCGGAAAACAACATCCCGGTGGTCGGGCCCGAGCAGGTCCGCAAGGGCCGCGTTATGCACTGGATGCGCGTCGACCGCTACTACGAGGGCGATCTGGCTTCGCCGCGCGTGATCAACCAGCCCATGCCGTGCCAGCACTGCGAGAACGCCCCCTGCGAATCCGTGTGCCCGGTGCAGGCCACCAATCACGGCCCCGACGGCATCAATCAGATGGCCTACAACCGTTGCGTGGGGACTCGCTATTGCGCCAACAACTGCCCCTACAAGGTCAGGCGCTTCAACTTCCTTGATTTTACCCGCGCGACGCCCGCGTCGATCCAGTTGGCCTTCAATCCCGAGGTCACAGTTCGTCCCCGCGGCGTGATGGAAAAGTGCACCTTCTGCGTGCAGCGCATTCGCAACGCCGAACAGGTTGCCGAGCGCGAGAGGCGGGACCTGAAGGACGCGGATGTCGTCCCCGCGTGCGCCTCAGCCTGCCCCGCCAGTGCCATCGTGTTCGGGGACATCAGCAATCCCGAAAGTCGGGTTTCCAAACTTTCGCGCAGCAACCGCGGCTTCCACGTGCTGGAAGAGCTGAACACCCAACCGGCCGTCACCTATCTGGCCGCCCTGAAGAATCCATCCGGTGAGGGTGAACGATGAAGGCTGCGACCGTGCCCCTGCCCGAAGCCCTGCGCCCTCTCGAACTCTTGCAGGGTCGAGTCACGCCGGGCTCGCTCGACGATCAGGTTCTGCAATTCCCCGCCCGGCGACCGCCGCGCGCCTGGTACGTGGCCCTGGCCGCGACCCTGACCGCGTTCGCCATAGGCACCTTCTGCATCGGCTGGACGCTCTATTACGGCATCGGCACCTGGGGGAACAACCGGCCGGTGGCGTGGGGATTCGGCATCATCAACTTCGTCTTCTGGATCGGTATCGGACACGCGGGCACGC
>PMIX01000251.1:0-6053 GCA_003158395.1 Myxococcales bacterium
CTTGGCGGCCAGGATCAATCGAATGGCGCATGTGATTTCGCGGTGTTGACCAGCAACTCGTCCAGAAATGCGGGTGCCATCCCTGTCGGATAAACATGCCTCACCTGCCGGATAATACGATAAGAGCTCGCGCCAGTTCTCCTTGCCCTCAGCGGCGGAGGGACTTCGCCACCGGCGCCGCGGTTCAGGACGTGGGTGTGGACCATGGTCACCGTGGCCCAGCCGTTCCTGAATAGTGCAGATGTCGTAGCTGTCCTCGAGTAGTGGTCGCCTGCTCCGAATCCTGGTCGCGCCGGGTTCTCCTGGCTCGTACCCCAAAATCCCGCGACAAGCGGAGCGGAGGGGCAGCCGGACTCAGGAAAACAGGCCTTTCCAAGATCGAGTCGCGCACTCAAGCGGAGCGATCGGTGGTGGTCGACGTGGTCCTGGTCGTCGTCGTGGCCGTGGCCGTGGCCGTGGCCGACTGTGATCATCCGGCCACGGCCGCGACCTTCTGCGGCCACCGCGAGCCTGGGGCGTACGTCATTCTCTGGGCGACCCGTGCCGGCTGTGCTCAAATAGCCGCCGGACATGCCCCGATCTGCCTTGACTGACATCGCGCGACGAAAAACCGACCACCTGCACATCGCAGCCTCCGGCGCGGGTGCTTTCGCGCGATCGAATCTACTGGAATGTGTCCAGCTCGTGCACGCGGCGCTGCCCGAGTTGACCCTCGACGAGATCGATCTTTCCAGCACCCTGCTCGGCCGAGGATTGGCTGCGCCGCTCATGATCGCGGGCATGACCGGCGGCACCAAGGAAGGCGGAACCATCAACCGGATGCTGGCTGCCGCCGCCGAGAAACTTGGTATCGCGTTTGGGCTGGGCAGCCTGCGTCCCATGCTGGACCGGCCCGCCCTGGCGGCCACCTTTCAGGTGCGCAAGGTCGCGCCCTCGGTCTTCCTGTTCGCGAATCTGGGTCTGGCTCAGCTCCGCCAGATGAAAATCGGTGACGTGGCCGAGGCCATGGATCGCGTGGCGGCGGACGCGCTCTGCGTCCATCTCAACGCCGGACAGGAGTTGGCCCAGCCGGGCGGCGATCGCGACTTCCGCGACGGTCTCGCCACGATTCGTCGGTTGTGTGCGGATCTGGGGCGGCCCTTGCTGGTCAAGGAAACCGGCTGCGGTATCTCGCCGTCGGTGGCGCGAGCTCTAGAAGATGCGGGCGTGGCCGCCATCGATGTGTCCGGCGCGGGCGGCACCTCGTGGATCGCCATCGAGTCCCTGCGCGCGCGCGGCGAGCAGTCGGCGCGCGGTCGCGAGCTGCGCGAATGGGGTATTCCCACCGCGGCCTGCGTGGGTTGGCTGGCGTCGTCGGGCCTGCGGGCCGAAATCGTGGCTTCTGGCGGCGTTCGCACCGGGCTGGACGCTGCGCGGGCGCTGGCTCTCGGGGCACGCGTTGTGGCGATGGCCCAGCCAGTCCTGGGCGCGGTTCTCAAGGCCGGTGAGCAAGGCGCGACCGCCTACCTATCCGGGGTCGTCGACGGCTTGCGCCGAGTCTGTCTGCTTTCGGGCCAACGCAACGTAGCCGACCTCGCGCGCGCCCCACGCGTGATCACCGGCGAGCTGGCTTCGTGGCTTGCGCAAAGGCCGGCATGACCGATAGCGCGACCACCACCACCGGCTTCGGCTACGGCAAAGTCATCCTGTTGGGCGAGCACGCGGTGGTGTACGGTCAGCCGGCGATAGCGGCGGGCATGCAGGTCGGCGTGCGCGCCCACGCCAGTGCGGGAGCCGGTAGCGTGCGCGCCCCGGCCTGGCAACTGGACCTGCAGGTGGGTGACGACTCGCCGGTGAGTACGGCGGTCGATCGGCTGTGCCAGCAACTAGGTGTCGCCGAACGCAGCCTGGATTTCTGGCTGGAAGCCGAGGTGCCGGCACGGGCTGGTCTGGGCAGCTCGGCGGCCATGGCCGTGGCGATCGCGCGGGCGGTGGCCGCCCGCACGGGGGCCGGCGAGGATGACATCCTGGCCGCCGCGGCAGCGGCCGAATCGGTTTTCCACAAGACGCCCTCGGGTATCGACGCCGCGGTAGCCAGCCGGGGCGGCGTGGGCCGTTTCGACCGGGCAGCAGGTTGGCAGGCCATCCCGGTCAGCCGGCCGATCGAAATCTGCGTGGGCCTTTCGGGACAAACTCGCCAGACCAGCGACCTGGTCAGCGCGGTAGCCCATCTGTGCCAGCGTACGCCGGTCGCGCGTCGCCTGATCGACGCCCTGGGAGAGCTGGCCCGCGCTGGAATGGAGGCCCTGGCGAGCGGCGACATCGAGGCGCTCGGGCATGAGTTCAACATGGCCCACGGTGTGCTTTCCGGGCTGGGAGTGTCCACGCCCGAGTTGGACGCCCTGGTTCGCGCCGCGCGCGCTGCAGGCGCTCTGGGCGCCAAACTGACCGGCGCAGGCGGTGGTGGCGCGGTGATCGCGTTGGCACCGGGTCGGACCGAAGAGGTGCTGAGACGCTGGCGCAGCCTGGGCTGCTATGGCTTCCTTACCGTGGTAGGCACATGAGTATCTTCGATCTTCCCCTTGCGGTCACGGCACGGGCCGGAACCAACATTGCGCTGGTCAAGTACTGGGGCAAACGCGACCCGAACTTGAATCTGCCCGCCACCGGCAGCCTGTCGCTGACTTTGGCCAATTTCGGCAGCGAGACCACGGTGCGCTTCGCCCCCGACGCCGAGGCTCCCGAGGGTGGCGACCGCATCAGCTTTGACGACGCACCTGCTCCACCGCGCTTTGCCGAGCGGGTGCGTCGCTTTCTCAACCTGGTTCGCCAGGAGACCCGCGTCGGCCTGCCCGCCGAGGTCGCCACCCGCAACAGCGTGCCCACGGCCGCAGGTCTGGCCTCCTCGGCTTCCGGTTTCGCGGCCCTCGCGCTGGCCGCCTCGCGGGCCGCGGGCATGAAGCTGGCTCCGCGCGAACTGTCCGCGCTGGCCCGCCAGGGCTCAGGCTCGGCCGCGCGTTCGATCTTCGGTGGATTCGTCGAGATGGCAGCGGGTGAGCGGTCCGACGGCAGCGATGCCTGTGCACAGGCGCTGCTGCCTGCCGGCGCCTGGGATGTGCGTCTGGTGGTGGCGATCACCGCCGAAGGGCCCAAGGCCATTGGATCGAGTCAGGCCATGGAGCTGACCGCGAAGACTTCGCCCTACTACGCCGGCTGGTTGCAGGCGGTGCCGCAGGATCTGGCCGCTGCCCGCGCCGCCGTCCTGACGCAGGATCTGGTGGGCCTGGGCCGCGTGGCCGAACGCAGTGCCATGCGCATGCATGCCTGTGCCATGGCCGCCGATCCACCCATCCTGTACTGGAACGGCGCCACGCTGGCCGCGATGGAGACGGTGCGGCGCTTGCGCGCTGCCGGCACAGGAGCATTCTTCACGGTCGATGCGGGGCCTCACGTCAAGGTCCTGTGCACGGCACGCGACGCCGAGCTTGTGGAGCCGGCGCTGGCGGCGACGCCTGGGGTTCTGCGCACCCTGGTGCTGGTACCTGGGCCAGGCGCCGAGGTCCTGCGCGAGGAGCGTCGATGAGCAAATCGCGCACCACCCTGGTGGGAACACCAGTCGTGGCCGCCCCGGGCAAGATCTTCCTGGTGGGCGAGTATGCCGTGCTCGAGGGCGGCGTGGCTGTGCTGGCAGCGGTGTCGCGCTACGCGGTCGCGCAGTACATTCGTGGGGCCAGGCCACAGTCGCCGGTGGTAGACGAGGCGGTGAAGGGCTCGTGCGCGGCGATCGGCGAAGCCTCGACCGCCCTGCCCTCCGGGTCCGTGATGGTGGACACAGACTCATTCTGCCAAGGCAAGGCCAAGATCGGGCTAGGCTCCAGTGCAGCCACCGCCGTGGCCACTGTCGCCGCCATGTTCGAGACCGCTGGTGTTTCCATCGAGGGCAGGCAACAAGAGGTCTTTGCCATCGCCGAGGCGGCCCATCAAGCCGCCCAGGGAGGTGTGGGCTCGGGCGCCGACGTGGCGGCCGCTGTCTATGGCGGCTTCATCAAGTTCACGCGCCCCGCCGAGGGTCCCCCGGTCATTGAACCGATTGCGGTGCCGGCCAGCCTGCACCTGGTTGTGTTCTGGACCGGAGAGTCTGCTGATACGCGCACGCTGGTGGAATCCGTGCGGTCGTACTCGCGGTCGGCACCATCGTCCTACCGCATGCTGATGGGCGCACTCCGCACCACCGCCGAGCGCTTCGTAAGCGAGTTGGGCGCGGGTCGCGCCACCGGGGCCGTGGTGGCAGCGGGCCGCTATGGCCGACAACTGGCCGAGTTGGGCAAAGCCGCGGGCGTGCCAATCGTCACCGAGACCTTCGAGCGTGCGGCTGCCCTGGCCCGTGAGTTGGGTGGCGATGCCAAACCGTCGGGAGCCGGGGGCGGCGACGTCGGGGTGGCTCTGTTCGCAACCCCCGAGGCTGCGGCACTCTTTGCCCGCGCGTGCCAGCCCGCGCTTTCAGTGCTAGACGTTTCCCTCGCACCCTCCGGGGTCCACCGCCGCTCCGCAGAAGAGCCGTCGGTCGCGACACGGGGACCCTTTCATGTCGGATAGCAAGTACAGCTCGCGCATTCCAGAGTTCCGCCGGCTCTCGCTGACGGCTCGGCGTGGCGAGTTGGCGGGGCGCCTGGGGCTGGACAGCGATGACCTGGCATTGCTGGATACCGGCGGCATCGCCGCTGCGGACGCGGATCGCATGGTTGAGAACGCGGTGGGGGTCTACGCCCTGCCGCTCGGCGTGGCGCTCAACTTCCAGGTCAACCAGCGCGACTACCTGGTTCCCATGGCGATGGAGGAGCCGTCCGTGATCGCTGCCGCCTCCTACGCGGCCCGCATGGTGCGCGCGGGTGGTGGTTTCTCTGCCACAGCCGACCTGCCGGTGATGATTGCCCAGATCGAGCTGCGCGATATCGGCGATCCACCGGCGGCACGCGCTCGCATCGAGGCCGCCCGTGCCGAGATCCTAGCCCTGGCCGACGGCTGCCAGCCTGTCCTGGTCGCCGTCGGTGGTGGCGCGCGCGATCTGGAAGTGCGACACGTGACCGGCTCGACGCAGAATCGGCTCGTGGTTCACCTGCACGTGAACTGTCGCGACGCCATGGGCGCCAACTCGGTCAACACGATGGCTGAAAGAGTGGCTCCTCGTCTGGCCGAGCTTGCCCAGGGCCGGGTCGGCCTGCGCATCCTCTCCAATCTGGCCGACCGGCGCCTGGTGCGCGTCAGTGCCCGCGTGCCCTTTGCTGCCTTGACTTCCAACCGGGCTGGGCCTGGCGGCTGTGAAGTGGCCGATGGCATCGCCGCTGCCTCGCGTTTCGCCGAGGACGATCCCTATCGCACGGCAACCCACAACAAGGGCATCATGAACGGCGTGGATGCGGTCGTCATGGCCACCGGCAACGACTGGCGTGGTGTGGAGGCGGGTGCCCACGCTTTTGCCGCGCGCGATGGCCGCTATCGGCCGCTGGCCACTTGGAAGGTCGAGGACGAGAGCCTGGTCGGTCGGCTGGAGATGCCCATGGCGGTGGGCACGGTCGGCGGAACCTTGCAGGTACACCCGGGAGCACGACTCGCCCTGCGCATCCTGCGCGTCTCTTCTTCCGAGGAGCTGGCCATGGTGATCGCCGCCGCGGGTCTGGGCCAAAACTTGGCCGCCTTGCGCGCCCTGGCCACCGAAGGCATTCAGCGCGGTCACATGACCCTGCACAAGCGCGCGGTGGGCGACCCTTCGCCCGACCCGAGGGGGGCGCGGCCGTGATCCGGACGATCCTGCGCAGCGGACGCCTGCGCCTGGCCGATAGGGCAGGCGACGATGCGAGCGCGCCAGCCGAGGTCGAGGCATCTCTGCCCTGGTTGGACCCACCACCCGGACCGTGGCCGGTGGAGCGCGCGTACCGCTACTGCGAAGAGTTCGCGCGTGCCCATCACGAGAGTTTTCCGGTGGCGTCCCGCTTTGTGCCCTCGGCCCTACGGCCCCATGTGGTCGCGCTCTACGCCTTTGCCCGCGCAGCCGACGACTTTGCCGACGAGCCGCA
>PMIX01000251.1:6105-17900 GCA_003158395.1 Myxococcales bacterium
CGTTCGGCCGAGCCCGTGGGGCGTCTGCTCCTGGGGCTATTCGGCTATCACAACCCCGAGTTCGTCCGCTTCGCCGACGAGATCTTTACCGCCGTGCAGCTCACCAACTACTGGCGGGACGTGGCCTCCGATGCCGCCCGCGACCACATCTACATTCCTGGCGAGGACTTGCACTTCTTTGGCGTCAGCGAGGCCGACCTCAAGGCCCTGCGGCCCGCTACGCCCATCCGCGATCTGATGCGTTTCGAGGTCGCACGCACCCGCGCCCTGTTCGAGCGCGGCCGACCGCTGCTCGGCAAACTGGGACACGACCTGAAGTTCGAACTGGCGCTCATCTGGCTGGCGGGCATGGCCCTTCTCGACAAGATCGAGGAGGCCGACTTCGACGTATTCACCCATCGCCCCGTCATCGGCAAGCGTGACAAGGCCAAGATCCTGGCTCGCGCTGCCAAACGCTGGGCTGCGCGCCTCGATCTGTCGGCGTTGCGACGGCTGTGGCCTTGACTTCTCAGCAGTACGATCCCTATCAAGCCCTTCGCCACCGCGAGTACCTCTGGTTTCTCCTCGGTTCCCTGCCCCTGTTCATGGCCGGGCAGATCCAGAGTCTGGTCATGGGCTGGCAGGTCTATGAGATGACCCACGATCCGCTATCGCTGGGCCTCATCGGCCTGGCAGAGGCCCTGCCCTTCTTGGGCCTGTCGCTCCTCGGCGGGTGGGCCGCGGACCGCTGGGAGCGCCGGAACCTGTCGCTGATCTCAATGTCGCTATTCCTGGCGAGTGCAGCCATCTTGCTGCTGCTCAACCTGGGTCCGTTGCCACGCGCCCCCTGGCCGTTCTATCTGGTGCAGGGTCTGTCTGGCCTCGCGCGCGCGTTCTACCGACCGGCCTACAATGCGCTCGGCACCGAACTCGTCCCGCGCGAGGCGTATCAGAACGCGGCCACCTGGCGCAGCTCGGTCTTCTTCTCGGCCACGGTAGTCGGGCCTGCGCTGGGCGGGTTGCTCTACAGTTTCGCAGGTCCGCTCTGTGCCTACGGCACCGAAGCCGGGTTCATCGCCTTCAGTCTCTTTGCGCTGGGTCGGGTTCGGCGACGGCCCCGTCCGGTGGCTCCCGAGATCTCGTTCGCCCGCAGCCTGGTTGAGGGCGTGCGTTTCGTCTTCTCGCACCGCCTGATTCTCTCGGTGCTGTCACTCGATCTGTTCGCCGTACTCTTTGGCGGAGCCGTCGCTCTCTTGCCCGCATTTGCCAGCGATGTTTTGCACGTGGGGCCCCGTGGCCTGGGCCTGCTGCGCGCGGCGCCTGCCCTGGGCGGGGTGCTGATGTCCATCCTGCTGGCACACTGGCCCCAGTCGCGGAACACGGGGAAAACACTGCTCACCTGCGTGGCCGCCTTCGGGTTGACCTGGATTGGCTTTGCCTGGTCGACGAGTTTCGTGCTTTCTTGGCTGCTGCTGGCCACAGGCGGGGCTTTCGACAATGTCAGCGTCGTTTTGCGCGCTACCCTGGTGCAGTTGAAGACGCCGCCTGAGATGATGGGGCGCGTGCAGGCCATCAATGGTTTCTTCATCGGCAGCAGCAACGAGCTGGGCGCCTTCGAGTCGGGTGTGGCCGCGCGCTTGTTCGGCCTCCAACCCAGTGTTGTCCTCGGTGCCTGCATCACCCTGGTGGTGGTCGCCATGACGGCCTGGCGGGTTCCGGAACTGCGCAAGCTCAGTCGGCTGTGACGCGCCTATATCGAGACGACCATGGCGCAGGGGCACGGACGTGGTCCTGGTGATGGCAGGTTGTGGCCGCTCGGCGCCCCGTGCGACACTTGCTCTGTGAAGTCGCTGTGGCTCCTGGCCGTCCTCCTCGTGACGGTGTATGCCCCTCTGCTCGGCGGACGGGTGATCTACAACCGGGACGTGGCGCGGTTCGTGTATCCGATTCGCTGGTTCGTGCGTGACTGCATTGAGCGCGGCCAGTGGCCTTGGTGGAACCCCGACATCGGCCTGGGTTTTTCCACCCTGGCCGATCCGCAATATGGATTGTTCTATCCGCCGAACCTCCTCCATCTCATCGGTCCGCTGCCCCTGGCCGTGATGCTGGTCATGCTCCTGCATCTCGTTGGCGGTGCTGTCGGCATGGCGCTGCTTGGCCGCGCCTTTGGGCTGCGCCGAGAGGCCACCTTGGTGGCCGGGCTGGCCTGGGCGTTGTCGGGCTACGTGGCATCGCTGTGGACCAACGGATGTCGCCTGCCCACCGCGGCCTGGATCCCGTGGCAGGCCCTCGCCTTCGTGAACCTGGCCGGTTGCGCGGCGACCGCTCGACCGTGGCGGCGGGCTGCCGCGGGCCTGGCGGCTGCCATAGGCGCCGCGTTTCTCTCCGGCGACGCGTTTGTGGCTGGCATGGGTGTCCTGTTGGGTCTGGGGATGGCACTGGTATGGCTCTTGGGGGAATTCCGCGACGGCGGGGATCACGCGGGTCCCCCGGCCGTTCTCGTGGCTCGACGTCTTGCCGCTGCCGTCACCAGCGCCGGTCTCGCTGGCTTGGCGCTTGCGGCAGTCGCTCTCTTGCCCGCCGCACTCGCCATCGGGGGTACCGAGCGTCGCGGGGGCGTCGATGCGGCTGTGGCGACGAGTGGCTCGTTGCATGTTGCCCGGTTCATCGACTTTGTGGCCGCCGGAGCAACTGGCAAGGCGTGGGTGGAGGCCCCGGATGCGCCCTGGGTGCGCACCCTACTCGACGGTCGACCGCTGAGCATGAGCCTCTATCTTGGCGGCAGCGTCTTGGTCCTCGTCCTGCTTGCCTTCGCCCGCCGAGGCGCCCGCGGCTGGTACCAGGTGCGAGGCGTAGCCGTGCTGGCCTTGCTTTCGCTGCTGCTCGCCCTGGGGCGACACACGCCGGTCTACGCCCTGGCGCGGGTTCTGCTTCCGCCCCTGGGCTACATGCGAGCTCCTGAGAAATTTCTATTGATGGTGGTGCCCTGTCTGGCGCTCCTCGCGGGTTGCGGGGCCCATCGATTGCTCTCCGGTGCGGCTGAGGGCGTCCGTGTGCGGGTCGCCGTCTTGCTCGCCCTCTTGCTCGCAACCGCAGTCTTGGCTCCTGTCATCCTGGATGCGAACCTGGGCGGCTTCGTGCGCAGCGGTTCGCTGCATGCCCTGGCCGCGGCCGCCGGTGTCTTCGTGATCGCGACGCTGCGGACGCGCTCTGACCGCATCGCAGGGACCGCCCTTGTCTTGCTGGTGGCAGCCGATCTGGCGCTGGGTTCAGCCTTCCTCCTTCGCTTCGGAGATGGGTCGTTGCTGACCGGGCCGTCCCCGCTGGCGCGCATTATCCACGACGATTTCCAGCATTTCCAGCGCGCGGGGCGGCCTTCGCCGCGCCTCTTTCGCGGCAGCGGCGTTCAGGAAAGCGCAACCCGCGCGAACCCACAGTCGACCGATCGTCTGACCTTGCAGACCCTTCGCGACAACGTCAGCGTTCCCCTGGAAATCGCCATTCTGCCGGGATACGAGGTGGCCGCGCCTCCGGCCGTGGGACGTCTGCTTGCTCGCGGGCGCCGAGAGGTGCTCGGGCTCTTGGGCGTCGACTACGCCCTGCTCTCTGACCACGGCGGTGAGAGCGCGCCCCCGGCAGGTCTGCGAGCGCTCGCATCTCCGGTCCCTGGGGTGCGCTTGTTCGGCGTCGCGCACAGGTTGCCACGGGTATTCCTCAGCTTTCACGCCGAGAGATTGCCGGCCACCCAGCTTCAAGCCCGCTTGCTCGACGAAGATGTCGTAGCCGGGCGGGAGACACTCTTGGAGGAGTCGAGCCCGGACCTTCGCTTGCCCGCCGCCAAAGCGGAGCCAGTTCCTTGCACCATCGAGACCTACGCAACCACGCGCCTGTCCGCTCGCTGCGTGGCCGACCGGCCGGCCGTGGCGGTGTTCGTCGAACAGCAACTCGACGGGTGGTCGGCTACGGTCGATGGCGGCCCAGCTCCCCTGCTAACCGCGAACACCCTGATGAGGGCCGTACCGGTGCCGCCAGGGGCGCATTTGGTCGCGCTCACCTTCACGCCGCCGGGACTGCTGGCTGGCCTGGCGTTCTCGCTCGCTGGGCTGTGTGTTCTTGCGTGGCTAGCCCTGGCTCATCGGCAAGACAACGGGCCTGCAGGCCGCATCTTTGACGGTGAAGAATCCGGAGATGCCAGCCTCAGGTCTTGCGCGCGGCGGCCCCGAGGACAGCGGTTGGCCAACCTGACCAGGCGGGGCGGAGGATCACCGCCAGCGACCGGGCGATCTGATAGAGCAGCACCCAAGCCAGAATCTGCTTGAATAGCAGCCGGAAGGTGGTGCCTTCGCTCGCGATCAGGAACCAGTAGAGGTAAATGGTCAGGCAAGCCAGAGCTCGCTAAGGCTCCCTACCCCGCCAGCTCTCGCCGCCCACATGGCGATGCTTGCCACCAAAAGCCAAGCACCATCGCTGGTTACGCCCTGATCCCGCGCCTTGCCGGGGGATCAGGGACACCGCACGCAACTTGCGTGACGTGCTTGCCGACAACTCTCCTTGGTGGGGGCAGCGGCACGCGAACAGACCACATCCGCGGGACCGGTGTATTCACGCCGGCAGCCGGAAAAGACTGCGCTTTACAAGGTGATGCAGCATCATCTGCTGACCTTCGAGCAGCGCTGGACCGACGAGGCCAGCGGGCACACGCTGCCCAGGTTCGCGACCGACGAGCTGCAGCACCTGCCCACCGATGTTCCGGAGCTTCACCCGGCGCGCCCGCCACCTCGCGAGAACGGTGGCGGCGACGACTGGCTGAACTGACCAACGCGACTCGATAGGATCTCGGGGGGGTCGTGATCGGGTAGACTGCGCCCTGTGGTCGAGACAGCCTTCTCCCCACCCGAGTCACGCAGTCAAAACCGCTGCCCAGGCCCGCGAAGGCGCGCGCGAGGGGGGGCAGGACCGGGTTCTCAGACCGGTAATACCCCCATCGATTCGGCTATGCACTGGAAAAGCGCCGTCTTCTCGGGCTGCCGGCGCGAATAGACCGGTCCCGCCGTTGCGGCTTGTGCGCGTGTCGTTGCCTCCAAATTGGAGGGTTATCGGCAACGGGGTCACTGGAGGTGCGTATTGCGTACGCAGAGCGCCTTGCGACGTTGGGGGCGCAGCCTCGTCCCGGACATCAACCCGGCCCGGTTGACTACCCGCTGCTACGGGACCACGGTCAGCGGCACCACGCTCTTGACGGCCCTGGTGTTGCCACGGACGTCGCCGTCGAGGACGGTCACCGGCACGGGCGGACGTCAGCCTTGGCCAGCAGGTCGGCCACACGTCGTCCGACGTTCCTGACCCTGTCGTCGATGTCGTGAGAGCGCACACACGGGACGCTGCGGCCGGCGGAGGCCGGAGGCTTGCGCAAAACCCACTCTCATGCTGGCATTATGATCTGTCGATGTTCCGGGCGTTGCCGGCGCTCTTCACGAGGCTATCGACCCTAGCGGGGAAGGAGAAACTATCGACATGCGGAGGCTCATCAGTGCCGCGCTCATGTGTCTGTGCTTGGCGACCGTCTCCGCCCCCGCGCAGGCTGACGACGCCGTAGGCGCGAAGGCGAAGTACGAGTCCGGGGTGCGGCACTTCGACCTAGCCGAGTTCGAGCCTGCGCTCGCTGACTTCAAGGAAGCCTACCGGAACAAACCCGATCCAGTGTTCCTCTACAACATCGCCCAGTGCCATCGGAAGCTCGGCCACGCGGACGATGCCATCAGTTTTTATCAAACCTACCTGCGCCGTGCGCCGGACGCGAAGAATCACGAAGAGGTCGAACGACGGCTTTCGGAACTCCAAGCCATTCGCGATGCCGAGCATGCCTCTATCACGACCAGCGGCAAGCCCCAGCCCTCGCCCGCCGTTCAGAATCAAGCGATGCCTGAGCCTTTCAGCAACCCTTTCGGTGCTGTGGCACCTACGCCCCCGACTCCTCCCGCGGCCCCAACCGCGCCCTCCACCGTGGCACGTTCCGCGGCAACAACTCCGCCGGCCCAAACGCCTTCCACGTCGGCTGCCTTGGACTTCAGCTCGCACGATGAGGCTACCCCGAGTGACGGCGGCAGTTTCTACAAACGATGGTGGTTCTGGACTGCCGTGGGAGCCGTAGTTGCGGGCACCGCCACGGTGGTCATCATCATTGCCGAACGAGATCCTACGAAGATTCCAAGTTCTACCTTGGGCTCGCAAGGAGCCATGCCATGAAGCGGCGACTACTACTCGCAGCGGGACTCCTTGCCAGTCTTTCCTCCGCCTGCAAGCAGGCGGACTCGGTCGTGCTAGTGAACGTCGCCATCGATACGAACGTAGTGCCGCTCTATTCACTCCGCGTGACCATGTCTTCGGCACAGACGCACGATACGAAGGTGTATCCCGCAACGGCATCCGCGACAGCGTTGCGCCTTCAGGCATCCCTGGTGATTGTTCTGCCCCGATCTCGCTCGGGGATTCTCGATCTTGTAATAGATGGACTCAACCGTGACGGACAAAGCGTAGCCCACGTCACGGCCCAGACCATAATTGTTGTTGGCGGCACTGCAACTGTACTGGTCAACCTGGTTGCCGGGTCTTCCGTATGCGGGAACAGAGTCATCGATTCCGGCGAGACTTGCGACGATGGCAACCAATTCTCCTTTGACGGCTGCGATTTTCGGTGCCAGACGGAGAGCGCCCAAACCGATGCAGGTTTTCGTGATAGCGCGATGATTGACAACGGAAACGCGGACAGCGCAGCCGCCCTAGACACCGATAGTACGCCCCGTGACGCTGTCGAGGACTCAAATCTCCGCCAGGAGGCAACGGCGGATGTCGCTGCGCCGGACGCGCCTATCGCCTGGGATGTTGCAGTGGACTTCCGCGTTGCCAAGACGGGTGGAACCATGAGTGCGGGAGGCGCTGCCGCGACAGGAGGAACGATAGGTTCCGGTGGAGTCAGAGGCACGGGGGGAACCACGGACGTTGGGGGCGCCTCCGGCACGGGCGCAGCGACCGCCGCGGGTGGCACAACGGGCACAGGAGGCGCCAATGGCACTGGCGGTATCACTGGTATGGGAGGCACAACCGGGATGGGCGGAATGACAGCGGTTTGCCAGGGAAGCAATAGCAATGCCTGTACGGCCGGGGCGATTCAGTGCCTGTCGAGCACGAGCCTTCAAACATGTGCCGTCGACACGAATGGCTGCACCACCTACACCACTACTACCTGCTCCACAGGGCAGGTCTGCGAGCGCTGTGGAATGGCCTCGTGCGCCGATCCAAACTGGGACGAGTGGCCGATACCCAATAGTCAAGTGGACGTGGACGCGAATCCAGGCGCGCCGAATCCCGAGAGTTACACAGACAACAGTGATGGCACGGTCACCGACAATGTCACGAGTCTCATTTGGCAACAGACCCCACCGTCGGAGACATACACGTGGGCCAATGCCGTTGCTTACTGCACCGCGCTGGTACTTGCCGGTCAGAACGACTGGCGACTTCCATCGCTTATCGAGCTGGGTTCCCTAGTGGACGTCGGTCAGTCCAATCCAAGCATCAATGGCGCGATATTCCCCTCGACACATGGAGTGTTCTTCTGGTCAGCCTCCACGGTCACCAGTTCATCATCCAACGCGCCAGGCGTCCTATTCAGTACCGGCCAGACGTTCAACGTCGACGTGGGCCAATCGGGCAATGTTCGTTGTGTCCGCTGAGAATGAGATGACTATGAAGGAATCGGGCGAGATCGGGTGCAACCTGGAGCCTTTCGGGAGGGCGCCCCTGTGCAGCACGCGAAAGGACGAACCGCCAGGTGTGATTCGATTCCGCATTCGTCGGGAAGAAGAAGTGCTTTCTCTCGCCCGTCGCCACACGGTCGGGACCTACCCCCCCCGACGATGGCGTGGCCTTGTAACCGAACGTTTGAAACGAACCGCTTTTCAAGACAGGATTTGGCGATGCCTCTTCCGCCAATCACCGAGGAATGGACACACCTGCGGCGGTGCCTCGCCTATCTTTTCGAACCTCCCGTGACCCATGAATTTTGACAGGAGCAAAACAAATGAACGCTCTAACCTTCCGTCGCCTCGGTGTGCTCGCCATTATCGTGGTTGCTTTGCCAAGGTCAATCAACGCCGCGGCCCCGGCGGGGCACTACGTGGTAGCGACCGTCAGCGGGACCGCCACCGGCACGGTCTACGACAGCAAGAGCAAGCTGACCTGGCAACGGATGGTATCATCGACGGTGTATGCTTGGGCCGCAGCCCAGACCTACTGTGCCGGCGTGGGAACGAGCCTGGGGGGCACGGGCTGGCGACTTCCGACGATGAAGGAACTACAGTCCCTCGTCGATTACTCGCAGTCGAGTGCCCCTTTGATCGACCAAACCGCCTTTCCTGCCACGCCTGCAAATTACTTCTGGTCTGCGTCCGCAGTGGCAGGCTCGCCATCCAACGCGTGGGACGTCAACTTCTCCAACGGTTACACCTACTACATCGACGTGTCCAAAACCTACAATGTCCGTTGTGTGCGCTGAGAGCGACTATCATAACTCTTCGACCCCTTGATTTCGTTCGAAACCACTGTCCGCCGAGTGGACCTTGCTTCCACGGAGGCCAATGAAGTAGGACCATCGAACTCTGCTGATGGCACCAAAGCAAGCCTGCCCCTGAAATGCTCGCCCCGTTCTGAGCGTGCGCACGTCTTCTGAGGGAATGCGGAGCAGGTTGTTCGCGGGACGCGGCGTGACGGGAATGTGGTGAGTGCCCGTCAGGGCGCCGGTGTGGTGGTGCCAGACACCTAATTAAGTCATGCGTCAATCAGAAAAAATGATGAGGTGGATGAGCACTTCAAGAACTTGGCGCTATGTGACGATGGGGTGGGGTGAGAGGTTCGTGCGACCTCTTCCTAGACTCACAAGAGGAGGACTGAATGAGGATTCTTGGTTACGGCGAGGATGCATTGACGTTGTACGTTCTCCAGAAGGAAATGGGCACGTTCCTGCGGAAGGTGAAGGAGAAGGTGAAGGAAGAGCAGGCGGACCTGGATCGTGCGGTTGTCTATTACCGCCCAAGCTTCGGAAGACGCGGTGGCTCCGGCCGATCCGAGTTTGGCGAGTTCGACGCGATCGTGAGCACTGAGCGGGCGATCTACCTCGTCGAGACGAAGTGGACTGGGTCTACCGAGTGGAAGAAAGATGGGGGCGTGGAGCTGAAGGACAATCAACTGGCGCGTCATCAGATCTTTCAATGGTATTTGGAAGAATGGCAGGACGGACCCTCGGGGCAGTGGGCGTCGTTCGCCACCGACGAGCGCCGAAGCAAGTTTCAGACGAAGTTTGGGAAGACGATGCCTACCGAGAGATCGGCCACGCTGGTGCGGAATTTGGAATTCATCCTTCAGAAGCTCGGTGGCGGGCGCAAGAAGATCCAGAACATTCTTCTGCTCGTCGATGTGGGGGCGCGCCGGGCGCGGCTGAGGCCGGGGCTGAGCCGCCTTGCATGCCCTCCGTGCGACAAGAAACGCGTATCCAATCTCCCGGATTCGTTTCTCAGCGTGCGTATCGACCTCAAATCCGTTGGAGGTGCAGGATTCGTCGAATTGCAGCCGTAGACGCTCTGGCGTCCGTCCGCGAGGCCCAAGCAACTTTTCGGCTCACCACCCTGACCACATTCTCAGCGGCAACCGACGAGCTGAAGATGATGTTCGCGCCGGAGTGGGATGCGTTCTGGATGGATTCGCACGCCGTGACTGCGTCTTGCAACGTCAGGTCGGGCTTGCCGGTCACGCGCACCATTAGGCTCGACGCTCGTGCATCCACGGCGGGAGCGGGCAGGCCGGTCAGTTCGCGGTCGACGTCCGTCGGCAGGTTTCCGTTCGCGTCCAGCCAGTGCAAGGGATCTACGACGAGCACGGCGGGGGTCTATCATGCGGGTGCCAGAGCGAGCAGATGATGCGGTTCGTGGCCCAGCCGGTGATGCGTGGCCAGCGCGACCGGCCCATTTTGCGTGTCAGTGCCCCATGCCACGCTGGGCGCCATGTGCGGGTCCATGGAAGGTGTGCCTCGGCCGTGACTCTCGACGACCTCCGCAAACGGTTCTGGTGGCTTGGTCCAGGCCCGGCGGGTTCGTACATCGTGGCGCTGGAGGGCGACACGGTGACCATCAAGGTGATCCAGTGCTCGTGGAACCGCCGTACGCAGAAGTACGAAGAGGCGGTGGCGTGCGACTTCCACGCGCTCGGGTTCAAGGTGGTGTGGCAGCCGTTCCTGGCCGACAAGCTGCGCGGCGAGCTTGATAGGGCCCGCGAGGTCGCCGAGAAGGCAGGCGTACTGTTCGACGAGGGGAAGTTCATAGAACAGCAGCGCGCGGCCGAGATTCGCCGGGAGACGAGCGGCTGGTGACAGGCACGGAACGCACGCCGACTGACGGTGCGAGACACCGCGCCTGCTTCTTGCCTGTGTCGAAGAAGAACGGCCCGAAAACCGGTCGGCGGCGGCTCGGCGAGTGGTCGCGAGTTCGCGTCAGCGCGGGGCGGAGAGCCGCCTCTGGGACGTGCGAAAGCCGACGCCCCGATCGACTGACAGGGCGGCATTCCTGCCGCGGCATAAACGTCGGCCAGGGGCACGGGGACGTCGAAGACGCGCGGAACGCCTGTCAGGCGCTAGCTCGGTCCGGTTTCCTTCTGGATCTTCGACTGCTGCTTCATAGTACCCATCACCTGTCACGCGGGGCGACTCAAGACTATGCCGCCGTGAGTCTCAAGGTGAATGACCATCTCCTCCACGGCCGCCTGTGAGCCAGGGCGAAGCGCGACGTGTGCATAGCCGAAGGCCGACGCCTCGGATCTCTTCGGTCTGGCCTACCGGGCGGCTCATGAGTTCGATCCGAGCACGAACTGGCGCATCCGTTCAAGATCTCGAACCAAAATCCCGACGTGCCGCGCGATCGTTTCCACCCGAAGGCCAGGTTGCGCCCGCCAGACGCGCTGGATCGAGAACCAGGGCTGTTTGTTGGCCCGTATCTCGATGCTCACGACTCCTATCAACTCAACATGCGGCGGTATCAAACCTGGGCTCGTTGCCGGATCGCGCGGCACGGATCTCATGGGGGTGTCTACTCTTCGAGCAACCTCGCCCATCCTTGTCACGTGCCAAGGGAAACCATGAACAAGCTTCTAACTTCACGCTCGGCTCTCGTCGGATCAGGATTCACTTTCTCGACCCTGCTCGCTTTGGCCGCGTGCTCGGGCAGCGGGATCGGCGAGAAGAAAGGGGAGGACGGCGGTACTGGCGCTGACGGCGTCGCTGGCCCGGCCAACGTCGTCATCTCCGCGGCCGCGCGCACACTACGCACCACGACCTGGTCGGTCAACTATTGGCAGTGGGCACCAACCTACGGCAACAACGTCGCAGGTACCGAGTCGCTGGTTGCGGCGGTCACGCCGTCCTTCATTCGAGTGGGCGGCTACAACAATGACGCCAACACACCTGACGCGTTCAACGACGTACAGATGGATGCGCTGGTGGTGTACGCGGCGGCTATCGGCGCACAACCCATCATCCAAGTACCGCTCTTGCAGGACACGAACGGACAGCCGCCCACCGCCGACACCGCCGCCGCGATGGTGCGCTACGCGAACGCAACCAAGGGCTACCGGATCAAGTATTTCTCCCTAGGCAACGAGCCCGATCTTTACGCCACACAGGGGCTTCCTTCCGATGCGAGCAAGCCCGCAATTCCGAACTACGGACCGTCGGACTATTGCGCCACCGCGCACGCCTACGTGACCGCCATGAA
>PMIX01000442.1 GCA_003158395.1 Myxococcales bacterium
CGTCCGGTAAACTCACGCTAGAACTGTCCGACCAGGGCCAGACCAGGGCTAGCGGACGATCGGCCAGGGATAGGCACGGGTACCAGGCTGAGGTTGGTCAGACCATGCTGCTCGTTGGCGCGACGAGCGGCACGGGGAGCGGTGAAGATGTCATACACCGCCGAGACGAGGACCGGGGTGAGGGCGACCACCGCAATCAACCCCGCGGTGTCCCCGGCCGAAGAACTAGAAGAGCCCTCGTCTTCTCCTATGCTTGCAAATAGGCCGGCGAAGATTGCTACGACCCCAGCCCCGCTTCCGACCAGGCGCAAGAGGCCCATGCCCCAGCCGCGAAAGTGCTCGCCCGCATACGCGTAGCCGATGCTGGGCCGAAGCTGAGCCCCAACGCCAGACCCGCGATACCCGCAAACAGCAGATAGGAGTTGTCGTGGCCGCTATGCCACTTCACCAATGATATGAGCGCGCTCGTCTCGCCCTCCAGCCGGGCCTCTAGTGGGCCGTCGGTTGACACGGCAGGGGCTGCTGGCAGCCACCGCTGGTGCCACAGTATCCGCTGTAGCACCTGTCGTTCCCCGTGCAGCTCACGCCGTTGGCGGCGTAGTTTTCACAAACATTCGACACGCATACGGCACCAGGGCTCTTGGCGTTGGCCAGGCCCGAAGAGAATAGAAAAGCGACCACGGAAAGAAACACGATGTGTGGCTTCATGAGATCCATTTCGGCTCAAGCCGTAACACGCTGGCTCGCGCCCGCCCAGCGCGGTACGCTTGCGGGCACGATGGTCCACCGCACTGGCTGGCTGGCGATCCTCGCCACTCTTGGGGTGGGCGCACCCGGTTGGACGGCGGAGAAAGGCCACGTGGAATCCTGCACGACCCCTGAGCGCGTACCCAGACTCGACTCGTACCTCGGCATCGCGCCGCAAAGTGAATTCTACGTCGACGTAAAATGGGAAGAACCCGGTGGCTTCGTCCCCGCAACACCAATCAAGATGCCCCTTCACCACTCGTCACGGCTGGAATGGACCAATCTCAAACAGTGGCCGACCCTGCGGCAACGCCACGAACGGGTGCTTCGCATTCGCTTCAAGTACCTAGGCGCCAAGATCGAGAAGATCCCGGATCAGAATCGATGGTCCGCGACCTACAGCGCCGAGATCGAGGATATCTGCCTGGCTCCCAGCGCCAAGCGCTCGAGACGCCCCTGAAGATCACTACGGCTTGCTGCTGGCCCCAGTGGTGCCGAAATCGAGTAGCTCGACCGTCCACTTGCCATCGTCAGACGCGCCCTTGACAGATCCACTGATGGGCACCGCCGGGTGAAACCACGATGTCGATTTCTGGGTCGTGCCCATGATTGAAACCTGGACCCCGGCCTTGGCGCACGCCTCGAAGGTGCCGGCCGGCACGGTAACGGTTTCCTTGGGCGCCTGGGCCACGTCAGCCGTGACCACAACAGCCCCGGCCACGGCCTTGAACTGCGTCTTGAGCAGACCAGCCATCGGGTTTGCCGCGAAGTCGATAGTCTGCGGCGATTTGCCGTCCACCTGAGTCACCACCTTCAGCAGAACATCGACCGCTTCATCGGCAGTGCGTGGCATGCGGCCGTACAGGATCTTCGTGACGTGGTGATGAAAGTAGTCTTGCCGGTCCATCTCCAGCCACATCCCGCCGCCTTCGGCTCCCACGACGCTGAGGCGCTGGATGGCCACATTCCCCTTGTCGTCCACGGTTCGCTGGACAATCCATTGTCCAACCGCCCAGGGCATGGGCTCGTAGGCAGCCGGCGCCGCATGGCTTTGGCCACGTGTTTGGAAAGTTGCAGCCAGGCCGTCGGTCGCGGCCTTCATCTGTGGGTTGATCGAAGGCGCACAGCCTACAAGGCCAAACGCCAGGATAGCGGGGATCATGTTGCGCATGAAATCTCTCCTTGGGTTTCGAATTAGACAGCCAGGGCCCTGTTGCGTCTAACTTTGATGGAAAGCGGCCAGCTTGGTTGCAAGAATTCGCCTTTCAGGCCTTCAAGTCCGCCACATTGCGAAGCAAATCGGCGGCGGGCCAGTCGTCAAGCGCGGACCGGACCTGCTTGGCAACCTCGGTAATGGCGGAAGGCCGGCGCCAAGCGCCTGTTGAGCCGATGGGTGGCGACTTGTTTCCACCCGGGAGTCGGTGTGTAGTGGGCGCAAGGGCCGCGGTCGAGCGGATGGAGGCAACATGTGGCAGAGCGAAAAGCAGGCTGGTTCCTACAGGCAAGCACGGACGCTGGCTGTACGGCGGGTATCAGTGCTCGATGGTTGCTCGGCAAGGTATGGCGCGATCGCCTTTCTCCTGCTCGCCGTCGCGTCGACGGGCTGTGGGCGCGCGCCTTTCGCTCCGGCGCGGGCGGATGGCGGCAGATTCGACGCCCGAGGTCTGGCTGACGCCGTCGCTGACGTCGCAGCTGACACCGCCGCCGACATTGCGAGGGACATCCCTGCCGCGGGTGCAGCCGACGGCGCCGCCAACATAGCGAGGGACGTCCCTGCCGCGGGCGCGGCCGACGGCGCCGCCAACATAGCGAGGGACGCCCCTGCCGCGGGCGGCGCTGAAGCCGGGGCTGATGGCGAGCCCGTCATACCCGCCAAGCTCTTGGGTGAGCCCTGCGAGAGCGCGGGCGAATGCTCAAGTGGCTTTTGTGCAGACGGGGTTTGTTGCAGCTCGGCCTGCACGGAGACATGCAAGACTTGTGCGGCGCCTTCTTCCCTGGGAGCGTGCGCGTACGTTGCATCGGGCGTCGCCCCACCGAAGACCAACGACTGTGTGGCGAGCGCCCCTTCGACCTGCGGCCTCGACGGCACGTGCGACGGCGCGGGCGCCTGTCGCAGCTACCGCGCCGGAACCGAGTGCGGCGGTCGCGCCTGCCAGGGCTCGGTTGTCACGAGCGTGAGCACGTGCGATGGCGCCGGGGCGTGCCAGCCCGGGATGCTTGTCGACTGCGCTCCCTATTCTTGCGATCCAGCATCAGGAACGTGTCTCAAGTCTTGTAGCAGCGACGCCCAGTGCGAGGGCGGATTTCCTTGCGTGAACGGATCGTGCTTCGTCCGCTCGCCCGTCATGCCCTGTTCCGTGAACGCCGATTGCGCGAGCGGCTTCTGCGTGGACGGGGCCTGTTGCACCAGTGCCTGCGAAGGACCGTGCGTAAGCTGTAACCTCGTCCACAGCGTCGGGACTTGCACGCCTGTCGCGGCCGGAGCCCCTGATCCGCACGCCATCTGCCGCAGCGAACCTGCGTCGACCTGTGGGCAGACGGGCGCGTGCGACGGCATGGGTGGCTGCGCCCACTCCCCGCAAGGGCTAACCTGCTCGGCGGCCTCATGTTCCGATGGACTCATGACGCAGGTCTCCGTTTGTGATGGCAAGGGGACTTGCACGCCCGGGCCCAAATTGAGCTGCGAGCCTTTCGGCTGCTCCCCAAACGGAGTGACATGCAGCAGGGGCTGTCGGAGCGACAGCATCTGCATGGGAGGCGCCTACTGCTGGGGTGACGAGCAATGTGCGCCCAAGAAGAAGAACGGAGAGCCGTGCGCGAGCAACCATGAGTGCCTTTCGGGAGGCTGTGAGAACGGAGCTTGTTGCGACAGCGCATGCGATGGGCCATGCGTGCGCTGCAATCAGAATGGGCCCGACGGCGGGTACACGCCCTTGCCCAGTGATGATGGCGGACTTGTCCGCGACACGTCCGCGGACGCCACAGAAGACTAGCCGACGCACCCGGCCATAGTTATTTTGAATGGGGTTATTAAGGAAAGGCCTCACCAAGGTTGACCTTTTTGTCCTGAGATTCGCAACAGGGAAAGACCCGGTCCGGAAACTACACGCGCCGTTACACAAAGCCCGCATGACGACGGGGTTGCTGGCAGCCTGGAAAGACCTCGGGAAAGACCTCACCGAGGTTGACCTCTTCGGAAAGACCTCACCAAGGTTGACCCTTCTGTCCTGAGATTCGCAACAGAAACAACCGCGACGCAGTGGGCATAGCACGGTCGCGGTTCGTGAAACCGTGCAAGGCGTGTTCGCCCAGCAGGAGCACTTCGAAGAGCATGCGGTCATTGCGCGACAGTGGATTGAATGCGGTGACGGTTCTTCCGTCTTTCGCCGTTGCCTTGGTTGTCAGTATCGAGATCTCGCACTGCCAAGGCAGGGTCTTGTACCTGGCTCAAGGCTTCCAAATACCTGGCGTTGCTTTGCGCCGAGATCTCGCGATATCGGAACAGCAACGTCACGCTCTTGCGCAGGGGCACCCACGCCATCACGTCCCTGCCTTCCCGGCGTACCCGCNNACCGTCTCCACCCGCAGTACAGGCCCTCTGTCGTACATCTTGATCCAGTTGCATCTCACCCGATGATTCCGTCGCGCTCGGCAATCTTGCGCGCCGTCTCCTCCTTCCGCACGACGTTGCCGAGATACTCGTAGGGACGCCCGGTGCGCGTGCACCAATCGAGGGCATGCGTCTTGAGCCGTGCGGCCTGCTCGAGCACGAACGCCTTGACACTTAACGGCCAGGGAGGACACCAAGAAGCGAACCGCACTTTTGTTGGGGATCATCTTTCTGGCCGGCGCCTGCACCGAGCAGGCGCCGCCGCCCAGCCACCAAACCAGCCCCGCCCGCGCGTACCCCGGACGCGGGACCGGCCACGGACGCGCCCACTCCCTACGACTTTCGCCATTCGCGTCTGACCCACCTTGGGCAGGTGAGCAGCAACCTGTCCGGCGTGATGTACCTGGCCGGCCACCGGCAGCCCGCCACCACTGCCAAGTACATGCGGCCACAGAAAGCGGCTGCGGAGGAAGTCCTTCGGGCTGCTGCCGCTGCTGGGCAACCGGAATTCTGGCTACATACTGGCTACAAAACGGGAGGCGAAAAGCAGGATGAAACGGCTGCGCGGAAGGTCACCGAAAAAGCCACTGATGTCAGTGGGTTAGACGACCATTTTGTGGAGCTGATGGGGATCGAACCCACGGCCTCTAGAGTGCGATTGGGATGGAAGCGTCAAGC
>PMIX01000347.1 GCA_003158395.1 Myxococcales bacterium
GCCCTGTTCGCGTACAAGTGCACGGAAGTCTACCTGCCCCAGAACGAAATGGGGGTGGCGTGGAACGATCCCGGCCTGGCTATCCCGTGGCCGGTCAGCGAACCGATCATCAGCGAGAAGGACCAGCGGTTTCCGCCCTTGGCCAAGATTGATCCGGCCCGCCTGCCGCNNGCGCCTTGCCGTCCGGGCGCCTCGTCCACCGAAACATGACCGCTCTTCTGACCGGAGGCACTAGGGTGTCTGCCCCTTTTCTGCTGCTCGGCGATCGAGGCATGCTGGGCCGCGCTTTTCGCGAGCTTTTCGCCGCGCGGAAGCGAACTTTCAAGGGGTTCGACCTGCCTGCGCTGGACATCGCAGAGCCGGACCAGGTCGGGCCGCTTTTCGAGCAGCCCTGGTCCGCAGTCATCAACTGCGCCGCCTACACCAACGTCGACGGTGCCGAGGCCGACCAGGCGGCCGCCCTGCGCGCCAACGGCACCGCGCCGGGGGTTGTGGCCGCAGCCTGCACCCGCGCGCGCGTCCCGCTGGTCCATTTCAGCACCGACTACGTCTTCGCGGGCGACGCGCGCGCGCCGTATCTCGTGGATGCGCCCCTGCAACCCCTGGGCGCCTACGGCCGGAGCAAGGCCGCAGGTGAGATCGTCATCCGCGGCAGCGGCGCCGAGTTTCTCATCGTGCGCACGAGCTGGCTCTACGCCCCCTGGGGCAACAACTTCGTGCGCACCATGGCGCGCCTGACACGCGACAAGTCCGAGTTGAAGGTAGTCGACGATCAGCGTGGCCGGCCCACCAGCGCGCAGCACCTGGCCGCGGCCACCCTGGCTCTGGTCGATCGCGGAACGCGCGGGACCCTGCACGTCACCGACGGCGGCCAGTGCACGTGGTACGAATTCACCGTCGAGATCGCGCGCCTGCTCGGGCGCGGCACGATTATCCGTCCCTGCACCACGGCTGAGTTCCCCCGCCCAGCACCCCGGCCCGCGTACAGTGTGCTCGATCTGGGCCCGACCGAGGCTATTCTCGGCCCTATGCCCGACTGGCGAGTCAACCTGGCCGGCGTCGTGGCGGAGATGGAACCGCTGTAAGACCTTCGCCCATGGGGTGACCGACGGGCGCGCGAAGCGTGGGGGTGGGTTGGGCTGTCCGTCCCGAAGCCCTGTGGATGCCTTGCCTCAAGGATCTGTCGGCTCGGGCCCGTCGCGCGGGTCAGCCCTCGCACCAGGACGTTCGTGTCGAGGACCGCTCTAATGCGCCCCGTGCTTGGCTCGCTCACCATGATCTTTCTCGGGCCGGACGATCCTGAAACCGCAGCAAGTGCGCGCAGCCCTCGACGGAGGATTTCCGAGTCCCCCAACCCGGTGTCGCGACGAAGTCGTCGCAACACCGCTTCGCTTTGGTCATCCAGTCGGGCATGAACGGTCCTGGCCATGACAGGGTCCCTATAATACATTGTAGCCATGCGCTTGTGGCTGTGCATGGGTTTCCTGGCGGGCTTCATGGCTGCCTCGCTGCCGGCTCGGGCGGAAGACGAGGCCCTGCCGCAGATTCCCATCAAGGTCGGCGAGTCCTACCAGCTCCGCCTTGGCTTCATCATCGTGGGGCTGGTGTGCGACGACACCTCGGTGGTGCGCGTCGAGGACGGCGGTGATCACCTGCGCCTGGTGGGCCTGGCGCCGGGCCGGACCAAGTGCGGCTTCTGGAGCAACCCCAAGTCCCCCGCACCCTCGCGGGTCTACGAGGTCGTTGTCACACGCGCCCCGCCCACAAAGCGCTGAAAAGAGAATCCCGACCCAGGTTGATCTCTCGGGTGGCGCTATCGCGCCAATACGATGTGGCGAGTCGTGCATGGCTCCGTGCGGTTGCTGCCCCTGTGCGGCCGGACAGTTGAACGGCGATTTCGTGTGCACGAAGGCGGAGTGCATTTTCCCTGCGCCTTGCTCGCTGCCCTGTGCGTCCATCGAGAATTCCATTGGTTGTGCGGGGGAGTCGTTGACATAGCGCGAATATCAGGCGCTCGGATGTTCTTGACGGCCGCGCCACTGCGGTGCACATTCATCTCTGGCCATGTCGTTTGCGAAGACCCTGCTTCTCTCCGGACTGCTGCTTAGCAGCGCGGGAGAGGCCTGAGGTAGAGCGCAGAACGACGAACCTCGAAACCCTCTCCCGCGGAAGCCGGAGGGGGTTTTTCGTATCTGCGAGAGCCCATGGCCATCTCCGGCAGAAGCGGGGCCTGGAGATTGACCATGACGTTCAACGCTCGCAAATACCCACCGGCGCCATCGGTGCGCCTGCCTGACCGCGCCTGGCCTGGGCGCACGCTGGACCACGCGCCCATCTGGTGCAGTGTGGACCTGCGCGACGGGAATCAGGCACTGGCCGAGCCCATGGGAATGGGGCGCAAGCTGCGCTTCTTCCAAACCCTGGTGCGCGTGGGCTTCAAGGAAATCGAAGTCGGCTTTCCCGCAGCCTCGCAGACCGAATTCGACTTCGTGCGCGCGCTGATTGAACACAACCACATTCCCGCTGACGTGACCATCCAGGTGCTGACCCAGGCGCGCGAGCACCTGATCACGCGCACCTTCCAGGCATTGCAGGGCTGCCGCCGCGCCATCGTGCATGTTTACAACTCCACCTCGACTGTGCAACGCCGGGTGGTGTTCGGGATGGACCAGGCGGGAGTGAAAGAGATTGCCGTGCGCGGCGTGCGACAGGCGCGGCAAGAAGCCGCCAAACTGGCGGGAAGCGAGATCGTGCTGGAATACTCGCCTGAAAGCTTCACCGGGACCGAGCTGGAATTCGCCGTGCAGGTGTGTGACGCCGTGGCCGAGGAATGGCAACCCACGCGCGATAGGAAAATGATCGTCAACCTGCCGGCTACTGTGGAGATGTCCACGCCCAACGTGTATGCCGACCAGATCGAATGGATGCACCGGCACCTGTCGCGCCGGGACTGCATGATCATCAGCGTGCACACGCACAATGACCGCGGCTGCGCCATCGCCGCGGCCGAGTTGGCCATCCTGGCCGGTGCCGAGCGCGTGGAAGGTACCCTGTTCGGCAATGGTGAGCGCACGGGCAACGCGGACGTGGTGGCGCTGGCGATGAACCTGTTCACCCAGGGCATTGATCCAAAACTGGACCTGTCCGACTTGCCCGGCTTGGTCGACGTCTTCCAGGAGTGCAATCAATTGCCCGTGCCGCCGCGCCATCCCTATGCGGGCGAGCTGGTGTTCACCGCCTTCTCAGGTTCGCACCAGGACGCCATTCGCAAGGGCCTGGCCGCGCTGGAGAGGACGAGCGAACCAACGTGGGAAGTACCGTACTTGCCCATTGATCCAGCCGACGTGGGCCGGCAATACGAGCCCTTGATCCGCATCAATAGCCAGTCCGGCAAGGGTGGCGTGGCTTACGTGCTGGAGCAGAGCCACGGCTATCACGCGCCCAAGGGCATGGCTGTGGAGTTCAGCCAGGTGGTGCAAAAGATGGCAGATGCGACCGGCAAAGAGCTGAGCGCAAGCACCATCCTGGAAGCCTTCGAGCGCGAGTACTTGTCAGCGGGCCGCTTTGAGGTGGTGGATTTCGCTGTGGACCACCCGTGCCAGGGCGCGTGCGTGGTGCGCGCACGCCTGACCGACGGAGAAAGGCCCGTGAGAGTGGAGGGGCAGGGCACCGGCCCCATTGACGGCTTCGTGCACGGCCTGGCGAGCGCGCTGGGCGTCGACGTCCACTTGGTCGACTACAGCGAGCACGCATTGGGCGACGGCGCCGATGCAGAGGCAGTCGCCTACGTCGGCCTGCGCGGCCGCGATGGCCGAATCCGTTTCGGTGCCGGCCGCGACCGCGACATCGTCAAAGCGTCGCTGTCCGCGGCGTGCAAGGCGTTGGACCGCGAGCTGCGTGCGGGGGTGGAAGAAGCATGCTGAGCTGGGCGAAGGATAGGCATGGTGTGGGACTTCTCGTGTAGGAAGGGGCGACCTGCGGTCGCCCCTATGCCGATCGCCTCAGGGCCCCGGTGCAGCCCGACGCGCCGTATCGCACTGGCTCGTGGCCTCACCCGTGCACGGCGCGACCCAGGTCGCGCATCCACGTCATTTCGTCTTCACTGAGCGGGCCTTTCTCCAGCGCGGCCAGATTCTCGCGGACTTGCTCCACGGTCTTGGGTGCCGACAGGACGACGTCAACATGCGGACTGGTGAGACAGAATCGGTAGCAGTCGCCTGCTGTAGCCACCTTGCCGGTCCAACCCTTGGGTGCGCGCAGCAGCTTGCGCCATCGTCCAGGCCATAGGATGCAGACAGGCCATAGCGATGGACACGCTTGCCCAGCACAGGAATGTTGCGATAGAGGAAATCGTCGCTCATGGCGCAATCCTAACACTGTCGCCCTGACTCTAGGTGCTCCCGGGCTGTGGCCAACCCGGCGTTGGCCGCTGCCAGCACGTGAAGGCATGGCGTCCCCGTTTCGCCTGCGCGGCAACATTCCGTCCGTGCGATGGGCGCCAGGCGTCCTAGACTTGCGGCATGGCATCGTCGGGCACCCCCGCGGTAATTTCTTACGGACACCTGCTGACCGGAGCGGTCGGAGAATTCCTGCAAGCCGAGTCCATGCCGGGCGCGGAGATCGCGAGTGCGGTTGCCGAACTGGTGGTCAACCTGTCCCGCTATCGCGAGGAGCGCGTTCCTTTGTCGCCCATCGTGTTCATCACCGATGATCGCAGCCAGCTTCTGACCTGGGTTGGAGGCCGGGAAATCGTGCCGATTGGAACTGGGCCGCAAGACCCCGCCACCATCCGCAAGGGGCTCAAGCTCTGTGCACCACTGGCTGGCGCGGAATGGTCCATCTTCGTCGAACAAGCCGCCGAGATGTTCCGCTACGGTCTCTTTCGCGGCGATGACTTCGTCCTCAGCCGAACGCCGTTCGAGGTGCTGCGCTCGATCGTGAATCCCTCGGTGCGCATGGTGGCCGTGGCGCAACTGGCGGAGAGCGTGCTCGAGCTGCGCGGCAGTCAGGGCAATTCGCGCTACGTGTATCTGTCCGGTGCCCGTACGGAGATGCCGCCTCCGCTGGTGCTGGAGAAGCTGGTGAGCGCCGCGACCCAGGATGTCTCGCCGCCGGCGCGCGAAGACGTGCGCACCATCTTTCGCCATGCGTTTCTCGAAATGCTGCACATGTCTCACGGCTCGCTTGTGGCGGTGCTGCCGCCGACCGGCCAGAGCGGTTTTCACTTCGTCGACGGTCTGCTGCTCGACACTCCCATCGACGTGGCAGAGCTCATCCGTCGTTACCACGGGGTGCCCAACGAAGACGCGCGGGCGGCGGTGCAGGCGGTTGGCCATCTTCTGCAGGGCATGCTGGCCTCCGACGGAATCACGGTCTTGCGCTCAGACGGTCGCATCGCCGGGTATAACGCGTTCGTCCACCACCTGCCCAGCTCAACACTGGAGAACAGCAGCCCTCCCATCGGTGGTGCGCGCCAGCGCACCTTCGCCGCGTTGTCCACCCGCGTGGGCGAGACGCTGGTGGCCGCCTTCTACTATTCGCAGGATGGCCACGCGGATTGCCGATGGGTCGGCGAGAATGCCAAGCCTTGATGTTGCCCGCTTGCAGGGCTGGCGACGCTGCTCTTGCTGCGACGCCGGGTCATCTCGGCGTGGCTGGCGCGCGCGGGCGCCGTCATCGGCGTTGGAGAGTAGTGGCTGCGATGATCCCATGAGGTGCGCGACGAATCTGCAAATGCTAGCGTCGACTCCGCTTGCTTGACGATCTCTCTGCGGACCTGCTCACGCGCGACGATGTGTGCGACGCTGTTGCGGCGTTGCGTGCGAGTGTCGAGCGCGGCGAGCGGGCGCGCGCGGCCTGTCACGCGGACCTCGATCGACTGCGCTCGGGCTGGCGGGCGCGTCCCGATCTGTTTTCCAGCAGCGACGTGGAAGCCCTGCGTGCCATCGCGGTCGGCCTCAAGAACGAGGAGCCGGGCGTCGACCTTGCGCGGGCGCGCAAGGTGCTGCGCGAGGTCTTCGGCTATCCCTCGTTCCGCCCCGGCCAGGAGGCGATCATCGACACGGTTCTCGGCGGCCGCGATTGTGTGGGCGTCATGCCCACCGGCGCGGGCAAGTCGATCACCTTCCAGATTCCCGCGCGACTCCTGGGCGGCACCACCCTGGTCATCTCGCCGCTGATTGCCCTGATGAAGGATCAGGTCGATGCCTTGTCAGAGGTGGGCCTGCGCGCGACTTTTCTCAATTCCAGTTTGCAGCCGGACGAGCGCGGCCGGCGCGTCGCCGCGGTCTTGCGTGGCGAGTTCGAATTGGTCTATGCCGCGCCCGAGGGTCTGGAGGCGTCGCTCGGCCCGCTCATGGGGCGCGTGCGTCCGCGCCTGCTCGCCGTGGACGAAGCCCATTGCATCAGCCAGTGGGGGCACGATTTCCGTCCCGCCTATCGCAACCTGTCCGGGCTCAAAGCCCGGCTGGGCAATCCCCCGGTGCTGGCCCTGACCGCCACCGCCACCGCCGAGGTGGTGCACGACATCGGCCAGCAGCTTGGCATGCAATCGCCTGCCACTTTTCGTGGCAGCTTCTTTCGGCCCAACCTGCACCTTTCGGCCTATCGCAAGGGCGAGGATGGCCCCAGCGTGCGCGACCGCATTCTGCGCCTGGTGCACAGTCGCCGCGGCCAGAGCGGCATCGTGTACTGCCTGTCCCGGAAATCCACCGAACAAACCGCGGACTACCTCCGCGAGCGCGGCGTGCGCGCCTTGGCCTATCACGCAGGCCTGGAGTCGCGCGAGCGCTCACGCGTGCAAGACGCCTTTCGTTGCGACGACGCCGATGTGGTGGCGGCCACCATCGCGTTCGGCATGGGTATCGACAAGTCCAACGTCCGTTTCGTCATCCACCGCGACATGCCCCGATCCATCGAGGCCTACTATCAAGAAGTGGGCCGGGCGGGCCGAGACGGCGTGGCGAGCGACTGCGTGCTCTTCTATTCGTGGGCCGACGTTGCCAACTACGACCGCCTATTCGAGCTGAACCTGGAGACCACGCCCGAAGTGTTGCAGCAGCACAGGGCGCGCGTGCGCGAAATGTTCCGCTTGGCGGATGCCACCACATGCCGCCACCAGGCCCTGGCCGGCTACTTCGGCGAAGCCCTGGGTGCCTGCCGCATGTCCTGTGACATCTGCGCGGGCTTCGATGTCGTGGCCAGGAGCAAGCCGGTCAGCAAGCGACGGGAGAAGGCCGCCGCGCCCACACGAGCAGACCTGGCGACGAGCCAAGAAGA
>PMIX01000293.1 GCA_003158395.1 Myxococcales bacterium
TCGCGGAACCACCCGCCACATTACGCCGTGATGCTCTTCTCTCCAGCGCCGGAGTGGTTCCGGCCCTGGACGGAGGTCACGACATGCTGGATTCCTATTTCAAGTATCCTGGAGTTCTCCGACGGATGCGCCGCGGGCCGCTCGCGGACTACATCGACGGCTTCGCTGATGAGTTCGCGCGGCTGGGTTACACCCGCGCGACAGTGATACGCTACCTGAGCCTGCTGGCGACGTTTAGTCGGTACGCGGGGCGGGTGGGTCATGTGCGCCCGGAGACAATCGACGTTGCGCTGGTGAAACGCTTTCTCCTGCAGATGCGGAGGTCTGCTTGGACACGGACGGTCGCACGCTCGGCGCTGGGTCACGCGGTTCGCCGGCTGGCACAACTGTTTCCCGTCACGGTGACTCCTGCCGTGCCTGGCGACCCCGACGATCAGTTGCTCGCAGCCTTCGTGGCATATCTTCAGGGAGTCCGCGGTCTTCAGCCACGGAGCTGTGAGGGTGTCGCATTGATCGCTCGACGCCTACTGCGCTGGTACCGTGCCTCGCGGCCTGGTCAGGCGCTTTCTGACCTTGGGGGCCAGGACATCCTCGCCTTCGTCACGAATCTCGGCACGACATCCGTGACCGACAGGACTCGGTCCGCAGCGGTCTCTCATATCCGTGTGTTGCTGCGCTATCTACACGGGCAAGGAGTGCTCAGGGACGACCTTGCGCGACTCGTCCCACGTGTACCGATCTGGAGACTGGCGAAGGTGCCGGGGCATCTGGTATGGACTGACGTACTCAGGGTCATCGACTCGATCGATGACGCCAGTGCCGTTGGGAAACGTGATCGTGCGCTGCTGCTCATCCTCGCGACGACAGGCCTGCGAAGCCAGGAAGTGCGTCGGCTAGAGCTTGGCGATATTCACTGGCGCACCGGCGAGTTGCAGATCCGCCGGACGAAGTGCCGGCGCGAGCGCGTCGTGCCTCTGCTCGAAGAAGCAGGCCGCGCGCTGGCCACGTACATCCTATCTGGGCGGCCTCCCTGCTCACGACCTACGGTTTTCGTCTGTCACGTAGCGCCGGTGAGGCCGATTCGCTTCGCGAGTACGGTGGCAGCCATCGTTCGTCGACGGCTGGCGAGTTGCGGTCTCCAGGCTCCGGTGCGTGCCGGTGCCCACCTGTTTCGACACAGCCTCGCAACACGACTGGTCCAGCAGGAGAGACCCATCAAGGAGGTAGCGGACCTGCTGGGACACCACTCGATCGATACCACCGCCGTCTACGTGAAGGTGGCGATTTCTCAACTGGAGCGCATCGCGCTGCCCTTCCCGAGGATGTCCCATGAGTGACTTCGCAGACCGTCTCGCCGCGAAGGTTGGCGACTACATCTTCCTGCGCCGCTCGCTTGGACATGCCTTCGAGATGCAGGCGGCAACGCTGAAAGCGTTCCACCGCTTCGTCACGAAGCAGGGCCATCCCGGCCCTCTCACGGGGGATCTCGCAATCGCATTCGTGCTCGCCTGTGAGGTGACACCCAACGTGCGGGCACGACGGCACGCGGTGCTTCGACGTTTCGCGGAGTACCTCACGGTCTTCGATCCGACTACCGGGGTGCTCGACCCCCAGGCGCTACCTCGGTCCCGAGCAACACCGCCAGCGAGGATTCTCGACGACGCCGAGTTGGCGCGACTCCTGGCCGCGGCGCTCGATGTGACCGGGCGCAACCTGATGCGCGGGCGGACGCTCTACACGCTTCTCGGCCTCCTCGCCAGCACCGGTCTGCGCTCCGGGGAGGCGTTGCGCCTCGATCGTACCGATGTGGACCTCGCCCGCGGCATCCTTGAGATCCGCCAGACCAAGTTTCGCAAAGACCGCCTCGTCCCCATCCATTCCACAACACGTGCGCAACTCCAGGCCTATGCTTCGGAGCGCGACCGCACCTTCCCTCGGGTAGCGTCTCCCGCCTTCTTTCTCAGCCTACGCGGTGGACGCCTGTCGTCCTCGGGCCTTGGCGGCGCCTTCCGTCAGGCTCGCGCTCGCGCTGGCCTCGATGGAGATCACCCGCGGCAACTGCGTCCCCACGATCTCCGTCATCGCTTTGCCATCACGCGATTGGTGACATCATACCGCGCCGGTGTCGATGTGCAGGCACAGCTGCCGTTGCTGGCCACCTACCTCGGTCACGTCCGCTACAGCGACACCGCGTACTACATCACCGGTACCGCTGAGTTGCTCGGTCTTGCCGCTGAGCGAGTCTTCTCGCTCAAGGGAGGTGTGCGATGAGTTCGCCGCCGACCCTTGCTGCACTCCTGGAGTCGTTCTTTCGGCGCCGACTCGTCGAACAACGCAATGCCAGTCCCGCGACCGTCGAGAGCTACCGGGACGCACTCCGGCTGCTTGTTCGCTACGTCGCCGAACGGACGAAGCGTGAGCCGTGCGCGCTCACCATCAAGGCATTCGACCGCGACATCATTCTCGACTTCCTCGACCAGCTGGAACATGTGCGCGGCAACCGAGCGCAGACCCGCAATGTCCGCCTGACGGCGATCCGGTCATTCTTCCGGCACGTCGCTGCGAGCGATCCCGCGTCTCTCGGCATTGCACAACGAGTCCTTGCGATTCCGACGAAGCGAACCACTTCGGCTGCGCCTCGGCATCTCGCAGAGGCCGAGCTTGCGGCGTTGTTGAACCTTTCCGGCTCGCCCACAGTGCAGGACCGTCGCGACCGCGCTCTGCTGCTCTTTCTCGCTCGCACAGGGGCAAGAGTCTCGGAGGCCGTCGGGGTCGACGCAGCAGATCTACGGCTGGAGCCGCCCCACCAAGTCCTCCTCCGCGGCAAAGGTCGCAAGCAAAGGCGCGTGCCCCTCGCCGCCGATCTCACACAATCCCTTCGCGCGCTCTGCTGCGAGCGAGGCTTGGGAGCCGAAGAGCGACGACCGGTCTTCATCGGTGAAGGCGGTGAGCGGCTGACCCGCTTCGGAGTCACGCATCTGGTCCGCCGAGCGGTGAAACGTGCCGCGGTCGATGCGCCCAGCCTCGCGCGGGCACGGGTCTCACCGCACTTGTTTCGCCATACCCTTGCGATGCAGCTCCTGCGCGCCAGCACAGATCTCGTCACAATCCAGGCGTGGCTCGGACACGCCCAGGTCGCCACCACGCATCGATACGCGGAAGCCGATGTCGAGATGATGCGAAAGAGCCTCAAGGACGCGAATGTGACTGGGGGTGGTAACGACCGCTATCAGCCGACCGACGAAGTCCTCCAGATCCTCGAGAACATTTGAAGTAATGTGGCGGGTGGTTCCGCGA
>PMIX01000118.1 GCA_003158395.1 Myxococcales bacterium
TTGTGCTCGTTCCGCCGCCGCTGCTTGTCTTTCCCCCGTCGCTGCTCGTCGTTCCCCCGCTGCTAACGGTCGTTCCCCCGCTGCTGCCGACCATCCCACCGCTGCTGCCGACCGTTCCCCCGCTGGCCCCGCCGCTTGCAGCCACCACCCCCCCAGCGCTGCCGGTTGTTCCGCCAGCGTTGGTNNACTGTCTTCGAGCCGGTGCCGCCGCAAGCGACTGCGAGCAGGACAGGCAATACCGAGAGGCGAAAGGACAAACGTGTCATTGTCATCGGCGCCATCTTCAAAGTGTAGTCGTAAGGACGAGCGGCGGCCCACAATACCCAACAGGTCCGATGGTAGTGACAACCGCGACCGGCGGCGCGAACACGCCCCGATACACGCGCGCAGGGCCCCGATGAGGCCTATGATGGCAGCGTGACCTCGGGCGCCACGCTTCGCTCGCGCATGCTGATCTTCGGAGGGCTCTACTTTGCCCAAGGCGTGCCCTGGGGCTTCTGCACCGTGGCCATCGCACTGCACTTCAATCTGTCATCAGCCGGACTCGGCGATCTGTCGTCGGTGGCCTGGCTGGCCTGGGCGAGCAAGCCCTTACTCGGCGCGCTGATGGACCGACTTCCCTTCGGCCGACTGGGCCGACGGCGGCCCTGCATCTTGTTGGCCGAGGCCGGCATGGCACTCAGCTTGCTGGTCATGGCATTCGCCAGTCCGCTTCACGACCGGCGATTGTTCTTGGTCCTGCTCTTCCTGCACAACCTGCTGGCCGCGGCCCAGGACGTGGGAACCGACGGGCTGGCCATCGATCTTCTGGCCGAGAACGAGCGCGGTCGCGCCAACGGCATCATGTCCGCAAGCAAGTACGCCGGCGTGGCGCTGGGGGGCCAGGGGCTCTTGTTGGTCGCAAGCGCGGCTGGCTGGCCGGCTGCCTGCGGTTCGGCCATTGCGCTGCTGCTGATCCCGGCCATGTTGGTGATCGGCGTGCGCGAATCGCCGTCGCCCACGCAACGCCGGCACCTGCTCCGCCTGGCCTTGCGGGCCTTTTCGACCCCGGTCGCACTGCTCGCAGTCGGCTTCGCCCTGGTGGTGGACTTGGCTGACAGCCTGATCTTCCCGCTCACCTACCCGTTGTGGCGCAATCAACTGCATTTTTCGGAACAGCAGGTGGCGTCAGTGGCCACCCTGGGTGGCCTCGTGGGCGCGCTGGGCGCCCTGCTGGGCGGCGTGCTGGCCGACCGGTTTGGTTGCCGACGCACTCTTCTCGGCGGCTGCCTGGCCGTGGCTGGCACCAACCTCGCGTTCTCCGCCTGCAGAGGGCTGTGGGGGCACTTTCCCGTCCTGCTCGCGTACACGGCAGCGGAAGGCATTGCGGCCGGCGTGGTCTTCGCCACGACGCTGGCGCTCTTCATGGATCTCACCAACCCGCGCATTGGCGCCACGCAGTTTCAGATCTACATGGCGCTCCTCAACATCAAAGACGCGGGGGCGCAGAAGCTGGGCGGACGCCTGGCTGAACGCATTTCCGCGCCCGCCATGTTCGGCCTGGGCGCGATCGTCGAAGTACTGCCTCTGGTGCTCCTGCCCTGGCTCGACGCTCGCCGCGCCCAGGAAGACTTCGCTCGCGGCGCGACGCAGGCGGACACAAAAGCGGGCCATCCCTGAGCCGGCGCCACCAGCCTGTCAGCTTCAGTGCAACGGAGCGAACGTTCTGTGACCGGATCGACGGCCGATCATGTCAAAAAGTGGCGAAGCGCGCCGGAGTGAGTAAACTACCTGCCCTATAGTGCGTCTCGGTTTCCTATGGAAGGACAGAAAGGAACAGAAATGACTAGGCTAGCTCAACGCTCTCTTGTTCTCGTGCTCTTCGGCGCTTCGCTTCTCTTCGTGGGCTGCGGTGGAAGCAGCAGCCATAAGGATGCAGGCGACGGCTCGGCTGCAAAGGACGTCGCGGACGCCCCCAAAGCTGATGTGATCCCTGACCTCACGCCCATCCCACCCGCGGACGGGCCTGTCGTCACGGCCGATTTGGCCGCAGATACCTTCCCGGTCGGGATCGATTCAGCAAGAACCGGGGGTGCGACAGGATCGGACGGTGCGACCGGAGCTGGCGGCGCGACCGGAACGGACGCCGCAACCGGAGGGGGCGTGACAGGTGCGGGGGGTGTGACAGGAGCTGGGGGTGCAACCGGGGCTGCGGGCGATGCGGCCATCGACAATCCTGCTGTCGGGCTCGACGCCGGTCCCGATGCCGCCGCCGGCGGGCTAACCGACGCAGCCGGCGACGGCGCTCCAGCGGACGATTCAGGTGCTGAAACGGACGCCCTGCCGGTCAGTTGCGCCTTTGCCGGCGGCGATGTGACCGCCAACCTGACCCTGACCAAGGCGTGCAGCCCGTACACCATCACGGACACAATCATCGTTTATGGCAACGCTGTGCTGACCATCGAGGCGGGCGTCACGCTCAGCTTCGCCGCCGACAATGGACTCAGCGTGGGCGACGCTACTGCGGGCGAGCTGGTCGCGGTCGGAACCGCACAGGACCCGATTGTGTTTACCTCGGCCGCGCCCACCCCCGCGGCCGGAGACTGGATGAACATCTCCTTCGGGGACAACACCATGGCCGGCACCCAGATCGCGTACGCCAGGCTGGACTACTGTGGCTCGGGTAGCGATGGGTGCATCATCGGAAGCGACGTGAAAGCCAGCCGCGTGACCCTCGCGCACCTGACCATCGACCATGTGGGCCCTGGCTCTGATGGTATCTTGGAAAATGGCGCGGCCTCGAACTTCGCCATCACCAGCTCGAGCTTCAGCAATATCCCAACCACTCGGTACGCCATCTCAGTCCAGGCGCCTTCATTTGCCGGCATCGGTGCGGGCAACACCTTCAATGGTGGCGCCATGATCGAGCTTGCAGGCGGGACGGTCGCCTCGACCACATCTTGGTCCGATCCGGGGACGCCCATCGCGGTCACCACTGACAACCTGTCCGTCGCCGGCCCGGGCAGCCCGGTTCTGACCCTCGGCCCCGGCATGACGTTCAAGTTCGACGCCGGTTTCGCGTTTGACGTCGGCGCTGATACAGGAGGCAAGCTCGTGGTCGCGGGCACTGCCGCCCAGCGCGTGGTTCTCACCTCGCTTGTGGCCCCGCCGTCGCCGGGCGACTGGTTTGGCATCGACGTCTTGTCTGGCAGCAGCGCGCAGCTCAGCTACGCCGACATCTCGTACGGCGGCAGCGACCTCCTCAATGGAGGCAACCTCGTTCTTGAAGATGGGAACTCCACCTCCAAGCTTGTGGTGGACCACTCTTCGTTCACCTACAGCCTGGGCTACGGCATCTATCTAAGCTGCGGGGACACGACCGCCTCGCCCGTGTCCACGGTGACGCTCGACCCAAGCAACACCTACGGGCACAACGCGGTTGACACGACGAATGCGAATGACCGCGCCCACAACGTCGGGCCGGGTCTTGCGGGTCCTGACTGCCCAGCCCACTAGTCGCGAGTACCACCGGTCAGAATTTCGAGCGCGTTCTGGCCGCTGATCTGTCCCGGCCGGCTGCTTCGCTCCTCGCTCACATACGTGGAGTAGCCTTCCTCGTTGCGCCTGGCCGGCCGGGCGCCTCGCTACCCACGCTCTTCTGACCAGAGGCGCTCGGCGACTCCGAATGACCTCGCAAACTGCGAACCGGGTGCTATCAGGGGAAGCGTGCGCCCGGCTCTCTGCATCCTGACCCTTGTCTCCGGGCTGGCCGGCCTCTCTTGGGAAACCCTCTGGCAGTTGCAGGCGGCCCTCTCGCTGGGGGTCTCGGCCCGGGGCACGGCCCTGACCCTGGTGGGGACGATGGGCGGAATGTCGGTTGGCGCGGCTCTGGCCGGCCGGCTGCTCGAGGTCCGCGCCTCACTCCGGCCGCTGCGCGCCTATGCGCTGCTGGAGTTGCTCATCGGCCTGTCGGGCCTGGTCGTGCTGCCCGGCTTTCGCGCGGTCGAGACGCTGAGCAGCCTAGTGTGGATACGCGTGCCGACATTGGCGCCCCTGCTTCACCTGGCCGGGATCATCGCGCTGCTGGGCGTGCCCACGCTGGCCATGGGCGCCACCGTCCCGGTGTTCGGCGCCCTGGCTCGCCGCCATGGCCTTTCGTTGTCGACCCTGTACGGCCTGAACATTGCGGGCGCCACGGCTGGCGTGGTGGTGGTGTCGTTCGTCTTCCTGCCCGCGGCAGGCGTGCTGGTGACCTCCCGGCTGGTGGTGTGCCTGAACCTGGTGGTGACGCTCGCCGCCTGGCTGCTGTCAGCGCGAGAGCAGCCGGCTGCGCCCGCCGTAATGGTGCCTGCGCCAGCCACCCGCATAGCCACGACCTCGACGCCGCCCCTCGACCTGCTGGTCGCCTTCACCACCGGTCTGGTCACCTTCTGTCTCGAAGTGGCGTGGTTCCGCTCGCTGCGCGCCACCTTCCAGAGCACAGCGTCCAGCTTCGCTCTCATGCTCGTGTCCGTGCTCTTGCCTCTGGCTGCGGGCGCTCACCTGGCGCCACTGCTGCGACGGCGGGGCAGCCGCGCCTTGCTGGGCTTGCTGCTGGCGGCTTCCGGCGTGGCCATCCTGTGCCTGACCCCGCTAGTCGAGCGCTTCGATCTCTTCGCGCCCTTGCCACACGGGAGTTTCTTCCTTGGCCAGATGGCGCGGCTGGGTGTCACGCTGCTCTTGTTGGCCCCGCCTGTTTTGCTGCTGGGAACCGCCCTGCCCTGGCTACTTGACGAGCAGCCCGGTCCGGCGGCGCAGGGACGCCTGTACGCGGTCAACACGGCAGGCGCCATCGTGGGCTCGCTGGGCGCCGCCTGGCTCCTCTTGCCCGGGCTCGGGTTTGCCCGCACAGCCTGGGCGGCAGGCCTGACTCTGCTCGCGGTCGCCCTGCCCTGGGTGCGCGGCCGCCGGCGCGTGGTCCTGGCCGCGGCGGGCGCCCTGGGCTTGCTGGTCGCCGTTGCGGGCGAATCGGGCGTCGGGCGCTTGCGCGTGCAGAGCCAGAGCGCCGAGCGGGGCCATCGCGTGCTCGCCTTCGCCGAAGGCCCTGACGCCACCGTGTCGGTCATCGAACAGAGCAACCACGATCGTATCCTGGTCATCGACGGATTCGAGACCACGGCCGAGACAGCGAGCGCCCATTACATGGCGTGGATGGGCCGGCTGCCCATGCTGCTGCACGACCAGCCCCGCAGGGCGCTGGTGATCTGCTTTGGCACAGGNNGCTGATGGACGGCCGGGCCTGGCTGCGGCGCACTGAGCACCGCTACGACGTGGTGACGCTGGAACCGATGTCGCCTGAGTTCGCCGGCAGCAACGCCCTGTACTCGGTGGAGTTCTATCGTCTGATGGCCGCGCGCCTGAACCCAGGCGCGGTGGTGGCGCAATGGGTGCCCTTCCACATCGTGCCGCCGTCGGCCGCCGGCTCGATCGCGGCAGCGTTCAGCGCGGTCTTCCCCGACGCCCTGCTGTGGATCGATCCGCGCGATCGCACCGGCATCCTGCTCGGCCGCCAGGCGGGCAGCAACGAGCCCCTCGGCCGCCGCTGGCCCGGGCTGGCGCGGCAGGCAGTGGGGCGTGATCTTCCGCCCGCGCTCATCCTGGCGTCGGTGCGGCTGGCGGGTGCGGCTCTGGCTCGCTATGCGCGCCTGGGTGTGCCCGTCGACGACGACAATCAGTTGCTGGCCTACGGCGGTCTGCCCACGCAGCGTTTCCGCCTGGGCGCCCGCATGGCCCAGTTCAACCTGGAATTGGTGGAGAAGGCGCGCAGCACGCAAAGCGAGTAGCACCGCGCGGGCGTAGCGCGGGGACGCCAGCGCTTGCCATTGACCCCATCGACGCGCGCAGGCTCGAAGGTGCGAATAGCAGAATATCCACTTCGAGCCGGCTGCGCATGGGGCTGTGGACAATGACCGTGTCCGATCGTATGAGTGGCGCAAGATGTGGTGGAGCAGGACACGTGCCGCCAAAGACCGCGATGCTGGCGACTTGAGCCAGCCGCCGTTTCGGCTTTGGGGCCAGTGCGGGCTGTTCCTGGCGGTCTTCTCGTTCTTCCTCGCGGTGCAGAGTCGCGAGCCGCCCTGGAATGATGCCAAGCCCATCTACGCCGCCGCGATGAACTTCGCCTTCCACGGCCGGGTGGACGCGAGCGCCCCCAATGTGCCGGTGGGGAAGCGCACCTACGACGTGCATCCCTTCTTGGCCTCGGCAATCCATGTGCCGGGTGCGTTGCTCCAGCGGCTCGCGGTGTCCCGGAATCCGGGAGATGCCCAAATGGCCAAGATAGTAGCCAGCCACCTGGGCCCGGCCGCGCTCGGGGCCCTGGCTGCCGTGTTGTTCGTGCGCCTCTGTCTTTTCCTGGGGCTGGGATTCGGCGCCAGTCTCGCCTCCAGCGTGGTGTTGGTCATGGGGACGATGGTGGGCATCTACGCCCGGATGCCTTGGTCCGAAATGGTCCAAACTGTCACTTTCCTCGGGTTCTTCGCTGCCCTGATGCGGGTTCTGCGTGACTACCGGGGCAAGGCGGCGCTTGTCCTGGGTGCTTGGTGCGGGGCCCTCGTCAACTCCAAAGAGCTGTTTGTGCTGGCTCTGCCGGGGGCGTTTCTGTTAGCGCTGTGGCACCATCGCCAAACCTTGACCCGGAAGGAAACCCTCAAGCGCGCGGGGCTGGGTCTGCTTGGCGCCGCGCCTTTCTTGGCCATTCAGTTTGTCTACAACACCATTCGCACCGGATCGCCATTTCGCACAGCCTACGGGCCTGCCGCCGTGAGTTTCGTGTTTGGCACGCAGACCGTCGACGGTTTCTGGGGGCTCTGGGCGTCTCCAGGCAAGAGCATCTTTCTCTACAACCCGCCGCTTGTTTTGGCGCTCTTTGGCATTCCCCTCATCTTGCGTCGCTGTCGGCTGTGGCTCACCGCACTTGGGGCCACTGCGACTCCAGTCGTCCTTCTCTATGGAAAGTTCATGTTTTGGAGCGGGGACTGGTGTTGGGGGCCACGCTATCTGCTCTTCCTGGTTCCGCTGCTCTTGCTGCCGGGCGCATTTCTGCTGGACGAGGCCATCAAACGGCGGCGCGTCCTGGTTGGCGCCGTTGCGATAACGATTTTTCTCTTGGGCGTCGGCGTGCAGATCATAGGGGGCTGTCTCTATTGGGATCACTACATTCGTCTTGAGCACGACGCCCGCGCGCAGTGGTTGGGGGCGCCCAACCGGACCGGCAATGTCTCCCGGCCTGGCACCGCGGCGCCCTGCGATCCTTGTTTTGAGGACTTCTATGCACTCAACTGGCTGCCGCCGTTCTCTCCTTTGGTTGGGCAGTACTGGATGGCCAAACACATCTGGCGCGGTGATTCTTGGGAGGTTGCCGAGGCAGATGCTCCTTGGCACCGATACACGACCCTCAAGTTGACCAATATCCGCGGCCAATACACGCGGGCGCGACTCGACTGGTGGTACTTGGAATTCGACCAGCCGAACTATCGCAGGGCCCGCGTGGTACACGTGATTGGCTACGCAGGCGGGCTCTTGCTGGGCGCCCTCCTGTGTTGGAGGGCTACCAGACGCCGACAACCCGGCACGGATACGGCGGCTGAACCGGCGCCCGGGCCTGCGCGTTCCGTTGCCGCATAGGGTCCTGACGGGGCGGGGATCGCGTGGTCACGGGTGGTACATCGAAGCAAGATCCTGTAAGCTGGACCGCGGAATGAGGTTCCGTGTGACGGTTGGCGACACGCAACCCGCCGGCAGCGTTGCGCACCTTGGCGAGGCTGATAGTTCTACCCAGGCTGCTATGCCCGCGGAGGAAGTCGACGAAGAGCTGTCTGTTCCCAACCCGCCGATTGCGCCTGGTCCAATCATGACCCTCTCACCTGAGGAGATCACCCGCTTCTTCCTCCGCGCACGACGGGATCAGGACACCGAGCGTTGGGACGTGCGCCTTGACGCTGCTTTGCGCGAGATCCTCGAACGTGCCAACGACTTCGTGCCCTCCGAATCGGGTGGCATCCTGCTCGATGATCCGCGGGCCAAACTCGCGGGCATCCGAACCCCGCGGCTGACGTTCATCGCCACCTACGGTCCGGGGACGGCTCAGTTGCTCGGCAAACGTGTTCCCAGCGATCGGGGCTTCGTGGGACAAGTCTACCGCTCGGGAACGCCATTTCGCAGTGACAACCTGTCGCATGAGGACCCCTTGTCGATCGCGATGCCGATGCGCAGCGCGGACCGGCCGATCGCATCCGTGATCGGGCTGCCCGTGATCGTAGGCGAGTCGATTTGCGGTGTCTTGCAGCTCATCAACCGGCGGTCGGGCGGTCCCTACACCGCGCGCGACAATGAGCTTCTGCGCATCTTCGCGGCCTATATGTCGTCCTCGATCCAAAACGCCCTTGACGCCATCCGCGCGCGCGCCCTCGCACGCTTGGATCACCTGACCGGCTTGTTCAACAGCCGCTACTTCCACGTCCGCCTGGAGGATGAGATCGCGCACGCTGACCACAACGCCACCGATCTGTCGCTGCTGTTCATTGACCTTGACTACTTCAAGGAGGTGAACGATCGCTTCGGACACCTGGCGGGGAGTTGGACCTTGCGTGAGGTGGCGCGTCTCTTGTCTGAGAACGCGCCACCCGCGGCTGTGCTGGCTCGCTATGGCGGAGATGAGTTCGTAGCCATCCTGCCCGGCAGCGACATCCACCGCGCGGTGCAGACCGCCGAGGACTTGCGGCGGGTCATCGCCGAGGCAACCATTCTTGATGCTGAAGCGGACGGCGAGCAGACGGGGCAGCCCCTGCCCGGCGTGCGCGCTTCAATCGGCGTGGCATCCTATCGCGAGCACTTGGCGCCCGGGGGCAACCAGCGTCGGCGTGAGAATCTCCTTCTGCGCCTCGCTGACGCGGCCATGTATCAAGCTAAGGCCAACGGCCGTAACCGCGTCGAGATCGCCGACGCGGAAGAGTAGCCGCGAGAGACGCTCTACCTTCGCTGCAATGCGCGAACCAGGATTCTTAGCGCCAGCTTCTCTGGTTGGAGCCGGTATCGCCCCGCCGCCACCATCTGCCGCAACTCCTCAATCCTTGCTTGCCGCCTAATGTCAGCTGCCCGTACCCCAATTGCTCCGGCGAACCCTTTGCTCGAGCAAGTGCGCAACCGACTTCCGCTTGTGAGTGCCATACCCACACACATCGGCCCATCTCACGGAATCTTAAGGCCGGTCCGGAGATGTTTATTATCGAGGGTAAGTACAACAAGTTAGGCAGCTGCTGAATCTTCCAAGTCGCCTAGCGTCTCGCGAAGGCGGCGCGTGGCTTCACCGTGGATCTGGCAGACGCGCGACTCGGTCACGCCGAGAACGTGCCCGATCTCTTTCAGGTTCAGGTTCTCGCAGTAGTAGAGCGAGAGGACCTGTTGCATCTTCTCGGGAAGGTCATCGATTCCTGCCACCAAGCGCGCCAGCGTCTCGCGGTGGGCCGTCATCTCGAACGGGTCGGGCTGGCTTTCGTCGCGCGTGCGATCCAGAAAATCGGGGCCCGCATCGTCGATTCCCACCACGGAAGACCCGGACAGCTTCTTTTGGCGTGCATACAGCTCCTGCACGCTAAGCCCCAACGTTTCAGCCAGCTCCGTGTTGTCCGGTGTGCGGCCAAGCTGCGACTCCAGCTTGCGGGTCGCTTCGCGCAACTCGTTGGACAGCCGGCGCATGTCGCGTGAGAGCGTGTCGCGCGAGCGCAGATCGTCCAGCATTGCACCGCGAATGCGGAATTCGGCAAAGGCTTCAAAGCGGTCGACGCGCTCAGGATCGAACCGGTCCGCGGCTTCCATGAGCCCAATGACACCGGATGAAATCAGATCGTCCATCTCAACATGCGCGGGCAGACGTCGCGCGAGTCGCCGTGCCACTTTCTCAATGTAGGGAAAAAACTTCGCGGCGTATTCGCGGCGTCGTGCTGCCAGGATCTTTGCCGACGGCCTGCGTTTCGTCCGCCCCTTGCTTTTCTTGCGCCTGACCCTTGGCATGTCGGCCGACCAATGCAGCCGGTATGCCAGAGGCGAGACAATCCTAAGCATCCAGGATCACGAGTGTCCGGGGGACGGCGAGTCATCTGATCGTCACTCCAATGACGTTTCGGGCGGTGTCGCACCGTCAATCAGGTGACGGTCAGCAGTTCTTCCTGCCAAGTCGTCGCGCGTTCGGCGCATCGGCGCGTTGAGGCCAAGCCAACCTGCGACGCCGCCAGTTCCCTACCTGTGGGTTCGCCGAGGCGCCATCGCGTCTACGCGACCGTTCGCCGGCGGAGTTTTTCCACGAGGGTGGTGCGATTCATCCCGAGCAGCTCGGCAGCGCGATTCTTGTTGCCGCCGGTCCGTTGCAGCGCCTGCTCGATCAGCCGATCCTCGAGTTGGGCGAGCAGCAGGCGCAGATCGATGCCGTTCGGGGGCAAGTCGACTAGGGAGGGTCCCAGTTCGTTCACGTCCGTACGCAGGTTGGCGGGCAGATCGTTGATGGTCACCGCTCTGTCCTTGGCCGCCGACACCAGACGGTCCACCGTGATGCCGAGCTGGTGCACGTTTCCCGGCCAAGGGCAAGCGCCCATCCGGACCAAGACCTCGGGCGAGAACGGGGGCACGGTGCGATCTCGGCGCGCGTTGGCGGCGCGTCGGAAATGGTCCACCAGGATGGGAATGTCCTCGGGCCGTTCGCGCAGAGGCGGAATCTCCATCGGGATGACGTTCAGCCGATAGTACAGTTCCTCCAGGAAATGGCCATCGCGCGCCAACTGCTCCATGTTCTGGGTCGTCGCGGCCACGATTCGCAGATTCCGACCCGAGGACAGGGACAGGCTCCCCCATTCCTTCATGACGCGCAGGAGGTTCATCTGTGCCTCGCGGGAGAGCCCTGCTATGTCGTCGATGAAGAGCGTGCCGCCGAGTGACGCCAGAACGTTACCCGGCGCGTCCGTGGATCCGAACGACCCCGGCTCCGCCGCTGGGTCCGGGCTGGTTCCGGGCTGGACCGTCACAAAGGGGCCGGCCCGGCGCGCGCTGCAGGCGTGGATCACACGGGCGATGACTTCCTTGCCGGTGCCCTCATCGCCACGGACAAGAACGCTGGCGTCGGAAGCGGCAGCCTGATCGATGCGTTCGAGGACCACCCGCATGGCCGGGTGGTCGCCTATGAGGCATGCGCCGCCGGTTCGTTCACCCAGGGTGTTGCTCGCTCGCTCTTGCAGCACGCGCCGAACGATCGCCACCGCCAGGTCATGGTGGAAAGGCCGGGGCAGAAACTCACTCGCGCCTGCGCGAAACGCTGTGACCACTTCGGCGGCCGTGCCTTGGCCGGCCATAGCCACGACCGGAGTCCACGGCTGACAGGCCTGCGCGGTGCCTATCACCTGCGCTCCGCCGTCAGGGAGATTCATGTCCACAATACAGAGATCGAAAACCTCTGCACGCAGCTTGGCACGCGCCGCCTCCCCGGTGGAAGCCACAACATCCTCGCCCTCCAGCGACGTGACGACATGCTGGAGGGCTGATTGTCCGACGGGATCAGCGTCAACGAGAAGGAACCGCTTTGGCATGCCTTTTCGGAGGTATCGGCGGAAGAGATCTCAGGCTGAAGCCACAAGCCACCCGCCCTAACCGACGCCCACCAGAGCACATTCGCCGCTGAGAAAGCAACGGCGTTTCGCGTGCCAACCCTGCGTTGCGCAGCGGCGGCGGCTCGACTCTGTCGCGAGACAAGCAACGGTGGCTTGACGGATGGCGCCTGACGACGGAGATTTGCGCGGACGCAGACAGGGAGCCAGGCGACCCGATGCCACTTGAGTTTTCCGAAAAAGCCCACCAGCAAATCGACCGCTTGCTCGCGCGCTATCCCAACCGGCAAGCCACGTTGCTGGGCGTCCTATACGTGGCTCAGGACGAATTCGGCTTTTTGTCCGATGAGGCTCTGGAACTGGTCTCACGCACGCTGGACCTTCCACTTTCGCACGTCTTTGGGGTGGCCACCTTCTACACTTTGTTTCTGCGCCAGCCGCCGGCTCGCTATCCGCTGCATGTGTGCACCAATCTCGGCTGTACTCTGCGCGGCGGCCATGATGTTCTGCGCTATCTCGAAAAGCGCCTGGGCATCGCGCCTGGCCAGACCACGCCCGACGGTCTGTTCAGCCTGAGTGAAGAGGATGGGCTCGGTGGTTGCGCTCATGCCCCTACCATGACTTGCGGCCCCCACCACTACGTCAGCCTCACACCTGAGAAGGTGGACCGCATCGTCAGGGACTTGCGGCGCCAAGCCAGCGAAGCCGGGCCCCACCATCCATCGGCGCAGCTTGCCTCTGCGCAGGGCGTGTCCACACTGCCGGACTGCGGATCAGCGGGCAGCGGGTACCGCGAGACGCCGGGGCTCAAGATCGTCACCAAGAACTTCGGCGTCCGCGACATTCAGAAGCTCGAGGTCTATCGGACGAAAGGCGGATGGGAGGCGTTCGAAAAAGCTCTTGGCATGGGGCGGGAAAAGCTGGTTGAGGAGGTAAGAAAGTCCAATCTGCGCGGCCGCGGCGGCGCGGGTTTCCCCGCCGGGGTCAAGTGGGGCTTCCTGCCCAAGGATGCCCAGCGCGTGTACTTGGTGTGCAACGGCGACGAGTCCGAACCAGGTACCTTCAAGGACCGTGTCTTGCTGGGGAGCGACCCGCACCTGCTGATTGAGGGCGTGACTATTTCGGCTTTCGCCCTCGGGTGCACGCATGCTTTCATCTACATTCGGGGCGAGCTGAGGCGCGAGGCGACTATTGTGCAAACGGCCATCGACGAGGCGTATGCGGCGGGGTGGCTGGGAAAGGAGCAGCCAAGCGCGAACGGTTCCTTCAAGCTGGACATCACCGTGCACCTGGGCGCCGGCGCCTACATCTGCGGCGAAGAAACCGCCATGCTCGAATCCATTGAGGGCAAGCGAGGGTGGCCGCGCAACAAGCCTCCTTTTCCGGCCGTCAAGGGTCTTTTCGGCCAGCCCACCGTGATCAACAACGTGGAGACCCTGATGAACGTCCCCGACATCGTCAGGAACGGGGGCGACTGGTTCGCCAAGGCGGGCATGGGAAAGTCCGGCGGCACCCGCCTGCTGTGCGTGTCAGGGCACGTGAAACAGCCCGGCGTTTATGAGTTGCCCATGGGCATTTCTTTTCGCGAGTTGATCTACGACGTGTGCGGCGGCCTTCCTCGGGGCCGTGCCCTGCGCGGGGTGATTCCCGGCGGAAGCTCCATGCCGCCGCTCGATGCCAGTGAGATCGACGTGCCCATTGAGTTCGACGCCCTGACCACCGATCCGCGCATCAAGGACGTGGAGGTGAAACCCGGCGTGCCTTTTGAGATGGGTAGCGGTCGCCGGCTGAAGACCATGGCCGGCTCAGGCGGAGTGGTGGTGTTCGACGAAAGGACCGACGTGGTGGGCCTATGTGCCCGCATCATGCGCTTCTACGCCCACGAATCGTGCGGGCAGTGCACGCCCTGCCGCGAGGGCACAGGTTGGCTGGCGCGCGTCTGCACGCGCCTGGCCGAAGGCGAGGGTCGGCCAGGGGACATCAACCTTCTGGCCGACGTGGCCAACGGAATCGCCGGTAATTCCATCTGCGCCCTGGGCGACGCTGCCGCGTGGCCCATGCTGGGGTTCCTCACCAAGTTCCGCGCCGACTTCGAGGACCGGCTGCCCAAGGCGGCCAAGCCATCATGAATCTAGCAACCCACACCGCGACCCTGGCGGAAACCATCGTGTTTGCCGTGCTCAGCGCCGGTGTTCTTCTGGGCGGCCTGCTGACCATTACCCGGCGCAATCCGGTCAGTGCCGTGATGGCCTTGGTGCTCACCTTTGCGGCTCTGGCCGGCCTGTTCGCCACCCTGTCGGCGCATTTCTTGGCGGTGTTGCAAGTCTTGGTCTACGCCGGCGCCATCATGGTGTTGTTCGTGTTCGTGGTCATGATGGTGAACCACGAGGAAACGACGCCCATCGCCCGGCAGGGGCTGATCACGCGCGCCGTTGGGGTCCTGGCGGCTGGCACCGTGTTCTATCGAGCGGCTTGGCTGGTGGCTCGCGAGCGCGCCATGCCTTTGCTGGCTGCCTCGGAGACGCCGCCGGTGAAGGATTTCGGTACCGTGTCCGCGGTGGGGGCCCTGCTGTTCTCGGATTTTCTGTTTCCCTTCGAGGCGATTTCTCTGCTGCTCTTGGTGGCCATCATCGGCGGGGTGATGCTAACCCGTCATTTTCGGGAGGACGGATCCCGAGGTTCCTGATGCCGACCTACGCGTACATTCTGGTTTCCCTGGCCCTGTTCTTCGTGGGAACGGCCGGTGTGCTTCTGCGTCGCAACGCCCTCATCGTCCTCATGAGCGTGGAGTTGCAGCTGGCGGCCGGCACCCTGGCCCTGCTGGCCTTTTCTCGGGCGCTGGGCGATCAGAAGGGACATGTGTTCGCCTTCTTCGTGATGGCGCTGGCTGCGGCCGAAGCCGCGGTGGGGTTGGCCATTGTGGTCAGCGTGTTTCGCACACGCCGGACCGCGAACCTGGACGACGTAAACGCTTTGAAGGGGTAGGCCGGCGATGCTCTCCCATCTTCGCACCATTCCGCTTCTGCCGTTGCTAGGCGCCGCCTACTTGATCCTGGTCGGCAGGCACCACAGCCGCAGGGCTGTTCACCACATCGCCTGCATGGCGGTGGGTGCCGCGCTGGTGGTCTCGGCGGACGCGTTCTTCTTTGGATTGCCCGCGCTGGTCAAAGAGGGCGGGCTGACCGATGTGGTGGGAACGTGGTTCGCCAGCGGCGATCTGCGGGTCGATCTGGCCCTGCGCATGGACGCGCTGTCAGGACTGATGTGCCTGGTAGTCACCTTGGTGGGCACGCTCATTCACATCTATTCGACGGGCTACATGGCCCATGACAAGGACTACGCGCGTTTCTTCGCGTACCTCAATCTCTTCTGCGGCGCCATGCTGCTCTTGGTGTTGGGTGACAACCTGCCGGTGATGTTCATCGGCTGGGAGGGCGTGGGCCTATGCAGTTACCTGCTCATCGGTTTCTGGTACGGCGAGACGGCCAACGCCAGCGCGGGAAAGAAGGCCTTCATCACCAACCGCGTGGGCGATCTGGGGTTCCTCATTGGCATGTTCTTGCTCTTCCGTGCGGCTGGCACGCTCGACATCCCCGCCCTGCTGGACACGGCCCGCGGGGGCGGCGCTGTGCTGACCGCTACCCTGTGGTGGGGACAGCCGGTGGCCTTCTGGGCGGCGTTGTTTCTCTTTTTCGGTGCGGCCGGCAAATCAGCGCAGATCCCGCTCTACGTCTGGCTGCCTGATGCCATGGCGGGTCCCACACCGGTTTCGGCACTGATTCACGCGGCCACCATGGTCACCGCCGGCGTGTACATGGTGGCGCGGCTGGGCGCCATGTATCTGCTGGCCCCGGCGGCGCTGGCCATCGTGGCCGGTGTGGGCGCGCTGACCGCGCTCTTCGCGGCCGTGATCGCCTTGGGCCAGAACGACTTCAAGAAGATCCTCGCCTACTCCACCATCAGTCAGCTCGGTTTCATGTTCGTGGGCGTCGGTACCGGCAACTTCGCGGGCGGCATCTTCCATCTGTTCACCCACGCCTTCTTCAAGGCCGGCCTTTTCCTCTGTGCCGGCTCTGTCATGCACGCCCTGGGCGGCTCCGGCGACATCACCCGCATGGGGGGCCTAGCCGGCAAGCTGCCTTGGACGACCTGGGTGTTCCGGGTTTGCTGGTTGGCTATCTGCGGCGTGCCGATTTTCTCCGGGTTCTTCTCCAAGGACGCCATCGTCGCGGGCGCCTTTGCCACCGAGGTGTTCGGCCCCCGGCTCGCCTGGGTGAGCCCGACAGTGGGGGCGGGCTTGCTGGCCGCCGCCCTGGGGACGGCGTTCTACATGTCACGGCTGTACTATCTGGTTTTCACGGGCGAATGTCGGGCCGACACGCGCGGGCATCTGCACGAGTCGCCCATCGAAATGGTGGGGCCACTGGTGGTGTTTGGTCTGGGCGCGTTCCTGGCTGGCATGGCGGGCCTGCCGCCGGCCGTGGGCGGGTCGCGTGCCGATCTCATCGGGCATTGGTTGGCGCCCGCAGTGGGTCCCCCGTTGGAAGTGTCGAGCGGCTTCGAATGGCGGATGATGGTGGCGTCAACCGTGATCGCCCTTGCCGGTATCGGCCTGGCCAGGCTGTTCTTCGGCGGCGGCGCGCGCGAGCCGGCGCGCCGGTTCGTCGCGGCGCTGCCGCGCCTGGTGGCCGTTGTGCGCAGCAAGTTTTTCGTCGACGAGATCTACCAGTGGCTGGTGGTGCGACCCTTGCGGGGCCTTTCGCGCGGGCTCTTCGTGGTGGTCGATCGCATCCTCATCGATGAACTCCTGGTCGGCGGCTGGACGTTTCTGGTCGACACCATCGGGCGGTTCCTCCGCCTGGTGCAAGTGGGCGACGTGCAGCGCTACCTGGCCATCTTCGCCATGGGGCTGGCCGCGCTGGTCTACGTGATGGCCCGTCCCGCCGCGCCCTCGGAGCTCAAGATTCGCATCGAGGGCCGCAGCGCCGTGGTCGAGCTTGGAGATCGCGAAGCCACCTCGGGCAAACTCGACTATGGCTTCGATTTCGATGGCGACGGGCGAGAGGATCGCTCTGGCCCATCACCCAACGCGACCTGGTCCTACACCCGGCCCGGACGCTACCGGCTGCGCATTCGTGTCACGGATCCGCAGTGGAGTACGGCGCGCACCATTGAGCGGACCATCGACATCCGGTAGGCCATGACTGATCTCACGTTGACTGTGCTTATCCCCCTGCTCGGCGCCGTCGTGGTGATCGCGACGCCACGGGGCGACCGCACCAGCCGGCCCATTGGGATTGTCGTTGCGTTGGTCAGTCTGGTGCAGTCACTGCTCATCCTGCGCGCCTTTGACAAGTCAATCGGCGCTTTTCAGCTGGAGACTGATCGACCTTGGGTCCCCGCGTTGGGAATCCATTTCCACCTGGGTGTGGACGGCATCTCGCTGTGGCTGGTGCTGCTCACCACGCTGATGGTCTTCCTGACCCTGCTCTCGCCTCAGGCCATGGGCCTGCACAAGACGCGCAGCCGGGAATTTATCGTGGCCATGCTGGTGCTGGAAACCGGCATGCTGGGCACCTTCCTGGCCATCGACCTGTTCGCCTTCTACGTGTTCTGGGAGTTAATGCTGATCCCGATGTACTTCATCATCGGCATCTGGGGCGGTGAGCGGCGGCTCTACGCGGCCATCAAGTTCGTCATCTTCACCCTGGTTGGATCGCTGCTCATGCTGGCGGCCATCCTGTACCTGTACGCGCAGGTGCATGCGGTCACCGGTCAGTGGACCTTCGACTATGCAACTTGGGCCACCATCACGCTGCCCCGCGGGCCGGAACTGCTGTGCTTCCTCGCATTCACCCTGGCCTTCATGATCAAAGTGCCGCTGGTCCCGCTCCATACCTGGCTGCCCGACGCTCACGTGGAAGCGCCCACCGGCGGTTCAGTGATTCTGGCCGCGGTTCTGCTCAAGTTTGGCGCCTACGGCTTTCTGCGCTTCGCCTTGCCGTTCTTTCCATTGGCGGCTCAACAGACGGCGCCCATCATTGCCTGGCTGGCGGTGGCTGGGATCATCTTTGGCGCGCTCATGGCCTGGGTGCAGGACGACGTGAAGAAGCTGGTCGCGTATTCTTCGGTGTCCCATCTCGGCTTCGTCGTACTCGGAATTCTGGTCCTTTCCGACAAGGGCATCCAGGGCGGCATCTTCCAGATGCTGGCCCACGGGATCTCGACCGGCGGCTTGTTCCTGGCGGTGGGGATCCTCTACGACCGCCGCCACACGCGCCAACTGGCCGATTTCGGTGGGCTGTGGAAGAAGGTGCCGGTGCTTGGCGCCTGCTTCCTGGTCCTGGTGTTGGCCTCGGCCGGCCTACCGGGCCTGTGCGGCTTCGTGGGCGAATTCCTCGTGCTCTCCGGCACGTTCACCGCGGGCAAAGACTGGCGGGCCTCGGGCCTGTCGTCTCCCATGTTTGGCCATCCGGCGCTGCTGGCTGGCTTGGCCGCCACCGCCGCTATCCTGGCCGCTGTCTACCTTTTGACTATGTACCAGCGGGTGATGTTCGGACCGCTCGACAAGCCCGAGAACCGCGACCCCCAGGTGCGCGATCTGGGCCTGCGCGAGCGCCTGGTGTTCGGTGTCCTCGTGCTGGCGGCTCTCGTCATGGGCGTGGCACCGCAGCCCATCCTTGAGCGCACGGCCGCCTCGGTGCAGGCCCTGACCGCCAGCTACCGCGATCGTCTGGCCGAGGCCCACGCGAACCCCGACGGGCCGGCACGGCGTGTGATTCCGGGTCAGCGGCCGGCGCGGCCGACGACGGCGCAGGCCGAGAGAGCGAGGCCTTCCCGATGACGGTCGATGTGGCCTCGATCGCTGCCTTGGCCCCGCTGCTGCTGATCTCGGGCGCCGGGTGTCTGGCGCTTCTGCTGGATACCCTGACCAAGGGCCGCGAGCCCGCGCTCAGACTGGCGCAGCTAGGCTGCCTGGCGGCCTTGGCCGCGGTCGTGGGGCAATGGACTGGAGCCGAATCCGGCCAGCCAATATGGTCCGGCATGTGGGTCGTGGACCGCATGGCGCTCTTCCTGGACGCCTTGCTCATCGCGACCGCTCTGGTGACCCTTTCCGTCGCCGCGCCTTTCATGCGCGAACACGACTTCGAGAATGGTGAGTCCTATGCGCTGGTGCTTTTCGCCACCTCCGGCATGATGACGGTGGTCCACGCGACCCACCTTCTGTCGCTGCTAATCGGCATCGAGACCATGTCTTTGGCCGCCTATTTGCTGGTGGCGAGCTGGCGCCGCCAACCCGCTGGGCCCGAGGGCGCGCTCAAGTATCTGCTGCTGGGCGCGTTCGCGGCCGGGTTCCTGGTTTACGGCACGGCCTTGGTGTACGGCACCACCGGCGGTGAGATGTCGTATGCCGGGATTGCGGCACGCGCAGGCCAGGCCGCGGGCAACCCGCTCTTCATTATCGGCGTGTACTTCCTGCTCACGGGCATGCTGTTCAAGATCGCCGCCGTGCCCTTTCACATGTGGGCGCCTGACGCCTACGAGGCCGCGCCCACGCCAGTCACTGGTCTCATGGCGGCCGGAATCAAGGTGGCGGCCGTGGGTGCTCTTGTGCGCCTGCTGGCCGCGGTCCTTGCCGATCCCGGGCTGGCCCTGGGCCACGCGGGCTGGGTGCGTGTGCTGGGCGGGGTGTCGTTTCTCACCATGACCTGGGGGAACCTGGCCGCCCTTCGCCAAGAGAACGTCAAGCGCATGCTGGCCTACTCGTCCATCGCCCATGCGGGCTATCTCATGATAGGTCTGGTTGCCTTGGGCCAGAAGGTAGACGGCGCGCAGCCCGCGCTGTTGGTGTATCTGGCTGCCTACGCTTTCACCACCCTGGGCGTCTTTGCCGTGGTGGCTTGGGTGGGCCGACGCGACGACGAGCGGGTGCTCGTGCGCGACTGGGCCGGGCTGGCGCGCACGCGGCCGGCCGTGGCCCTGGCCATGACTGTGCTCTTGCTTTCGCTGGCCGGGGTACCGCCCACCGGCGGCTTCTTCGGCAAGTTCTATGTGTTCCGCGCTGCTATGCAGAGCCCGGATCTGGCCTGGCTGGTGGTGGCGGCCGTGCTCAACAGCCTGGTGAGCGTCTACTACTATCTGCGCATCGTGGTCGCCATGTACTTCCGCGATCCGGTGCAACCCTGGCAGCCTTTTCGATCTGCAGGCATGGCAGTTGTGCTGGTCGCGATCGTGGTTGTGGTGCTGGCACTTGGCTTGGTCCCGGGGCCTGCGATCGATCTGGCGGCCGGCGGGCTCGGCGCCCTGCGCTGACGCTGAATGCGATGAGCTTCTTCGCGGACCTGCACGGCACCGACGCGCGGCTCGGTGGCAAGGCCCGCTCGTTGGCGCGGCTGTCCGCTGCGGGGCTGGCCACGCCGTCGGGATTCGCGATCGCGGACGAATTGTTTCGCGCGATCGGTCCCTCGCCGTCGCTGCCCGAGAGGATCGACGACGCGGCACTGGGCGCCTTGGATCGCGCCCGGGCCGACCTGATGGCGGTGCCTTTCCCGGCAGGCTTTTCCGAGGAGCTGGCCCGGCGGCTTGCGCAGGACGCTCTTTGGTCCGTGCGGTCGTCGTTTGCCAACGAGGACGTCGCCGGCGGCCTGGGTGCGGGGGTCTATGAGTCGCGCGTGGCGGTGCCCGCCGATGAAGTGGAGACCGCCATCCGCCAGGTGCTCGCCTCTGCCCTGTCCGCGGGCGCAGTGGCCTATGCCCTGGCCCATGGGTTGCGACCGGCGGCGCCGCCCTTGTCGGTCTTGGTGCATCCCTATGTCCGCGGCGAGGCCGAAGGAGGTGCTGCCTGCGTACCGGGACACCCCGATGATCCGATCATCCAGGTGCGGGCCGGAACCTTGGCAGCCGCAGCCGCGACCCGGCTGCGCGATGCCCTGCGCATGCTCGTGCAAACCCAGGGCGCCATCGAGGTGGAATGGGTGGTGCAGGGCGAGAACCCGGTGTTCCTGCAGATGCGACCCTACCAGCCCCCGCCTGCGCCTGCCCCCTGGCGCGGCTGGGATGAAGCCGCAGACCAGGCTCGGGCTTGTTGGCAATGGGACCAGGCGCACAATCCCTTGCCGCTTTCGCCTGTGCACGCCGGCCTGATTGCCCTGGTCGACCAGCGCTGCCGCATCGGAGTCCGCCAGCGCGTACTGGGGCAGTACCTCTTCTACGCACCCGATGAGCGGCCTGGGCCTTCGCCTGTCTCGGTCGAGGACGCGCCCGCTCGCTTCGCAGCCCTGCGCACCGAGGTCGAGTCGCGCCTGGCCGCCCTGGGCGACGAGCCAGTGCTGGAGGAAGCACTCGACCTCTTTCTTGCGGTCGAGGAGCCGATCTTCGGGATCATCCAGCCCGCGCTGCGCAGAGCGCGTGTGGATTTGGCGGAGTTTCTGCGACGGGAAGTGCCGTCAGCGGTACCCGCGCTTGGCCCGCTTTTGGGCGGCGTCGAGTCCATGTCCAGCGAGCGCCGTCGGCGGGCGGCAGAGTTGCAGGCAGCCAAGGACGCTGCCGACCGAGGACGTGCGCAAGATCGTTACCTCGAACTGTTTGGCGACGAAACTCCGGTGTGGGACGTGGCGGTCCCCACCCGCCGCGAGGCCCCCGAAACCCTGTGCAGCGGTGAGGACGACCGCCGCGACGCGCCTGCAGCTCAAGGCGAGCAGACAGCCGAGCGGGTCGAGAAGCAGATCGTGCCTGCGCGGCGCGAGGAATGGCACCGTCTCCTGCGACTGGCCCGACAGGCCGCGGGGTTGGGCGAGGATGACGATTGGCTCTACGCTCGGGTGCAGGCCGCGCTTCGCCGCGCGCTTCTGCGACTCGGCAAGAACCTGAACCAAATCGGTGCGCTCTCGGACGTCGGCGGCGTGTTCTTCTTGCCTCTGCCCCTGGCGCGATCCCTGGCCGCAGGAGCGCTGCCACCCGCTCACCTCCAGGAGCAGGCAGCAGCCGGCCGCAGGGCGTGGGAAGCCGCCTGTCGTGATCCGCCCCCGCCGCAAGCAGCGCTCGACACGGTGTCAGTGAGGGGAGTGGGCACAGGCGGACGGGCCCTTGGCCGCGTGGTCTTGCACCGGCCTGGCGGCACGTGCCCAGTACCGGGGCAGATTCTCGTGGCGGCGACCCTGTTGCCCAGCGAACTGCCCTTGCTGGTCGCAGCCGCGCTGGTGACCGAGACCGGCGGGCCGCTCGACCATGTGGCCACCCAGGCCCGCGAGCGAGGCTTGCCCGCTGTGGTCGGCGCGGCGGGCGCGTGCCGGCTCTTCCATGACGGGGATCTGGTGCTGGTCGACGCTGACCGCGGACTGGTAGTTAGGCTGGGATAGCCTACCGCAACCAGCAGCCGTGGCCGGTAGCCGGATCCGGTTCCGAATCCGGGACCGGCCGTCGGATCCGGTTCCGCAGGTTCCGCCGCCGCCCAACCGGTCCCTCAACCCGCTCCGAATTCTCGATCGGCGGACCTACCCCAACTTTGCCGGCACGGACGCCGCAGGCGCATCGGTCGGACGTCGCCGATCATTCACCCGCTCGCGCAGCTCCTTGCCCACTTTGAAGAAAGCCAGGCGCTTGGGCTTGACGTGAACGGTGGCGCCAGTGCGTGGGTTGCGACCGTCGTAGGCGCGGTACTGGCGCACGGTGAAGCTGCCGAAGCCTCGTATCTCGATACCCTCGCCGCGCATGAGCGCGTCCGACATGGAGGAGAAGATCTGATCGACCAGCAACTCCGCGCGCGCCCAAGGGAACTTGAGCTTCTCGGCGATGACGGCGATGAGGTCGGCCTTGGTCATGGTCACAGAGCGCATAATCTAACCAAAAGAGGGCTGCTAGTCGAGAGGGCGTGCGGGCAGGGGTGCGTTGCTGTCGGTCCGGTAGCGATAGGTCTTGAAAAACGAGTATTCGCTGCAGCTGTGGCGGGCGTAGAAATCGATGACGTCCCGCCATCCGAACTGCTTCCGGTCGACACCTTCCTTGATCTCGTGCCACGAAAACGTCTGCTGGCAGATGTCACGGCCGCGAAATCCTACATGACCGGTAAAGGTGCGTGGGTCGTAGAGGGTCGCGTTGGGCGGAAGACGTGATACGTAGTAGGCGGACAGCGCCGGCATCTCTACCACTTCGATGCGGTCTACGTCGACAACCTCGTCCTTCCGGTACAGGCATTCGGTGCGCAAGATGGTCTGGCTCGGTCCGATAGCCATGGCATTGTGCGGAATCTCGCCCTTGTTCGAGCACCTGCGCTTGTCTGCCACGCTGGTCTGGATGCGGTAGGCGAGATAGAGAGGCGTCCGGTTCTCAATGCGCAGAATCAGATGGTCCGCGGCGATGGTCTGGCCTTCGATGACGGAGGCAGCTTTTGTGATCTCCAGCGACACCCGGAGGTGGCGGGTTTCGATCGGGGCCTTGATGCGGAGATGCTGCTTGCCCTTTAACTCGTCAAAATAGGGGTTGGGCTGGGTGATCTCATCCCAAGAAGGCGCCTGAATTCCGTAGGACTTGGCATCCTGATCGAGCAACGTTCGGTAGTAGACAGGCGAGAAGCGCAGGTCCGAGTTGATCATCATCGCGGCAGGCGGTGGCGGACGCGGGCGCTCGGGCGTTGGCGGTGGCGCGCTGGCTGAATGCAGCACAAACACACCCACGCCAATAGCCAGCAAGCCAGCCAAGAGCACGGCAAGAGCAAGGGGTTTGCCTTCCAAGTCCGTCTACCCGAGGACGTCGCGTCCCCCGAAGTATGGTCGAAGGACCGCCGGTACGTCCAGCCTGCCGTCTGCGCGCTGGTAGGTTTCCAGCACCCCGACCAGCGTGCGGGGTAGGGCCAGGCCGGATCCGTTCAAGGTGTGCACGAAGCGGGTCTTCTCCTGGCCATCGCGGAAGCGGATCTTGGCCCGCCGGGCCTGGAAATCACCAAAATTGGAGCAGGAGCTAACCTCCAGCCACTCAGCACAGCCGGGCGCCCACAGCTCTAGGTCGAACTTGACCATGGCTGAGAAAGACAGGTCACCGGTACACATCTCGACCACCCGGTAAGGCAGCTCCAACGCCTTGAGGACGTCCTCGGCGTCGGCGAGCAGGCCTTTGAGCTCGTCCATCGAGGATTCCGGGCGCACGAACTTGACCAGCTCGACTTTGTCAAACTGGTGGCCACGCTTGATACCGCGGGTGTCGCGACCGGCCGCCATCTGCTCGCGCCGGAAGCAGGCGGTGTAGGCCACGTGCTTGATGGGCAGTTTGTCGCCTTCCAGGATCTCGTCGCGATAGAGGTTGGTCACCGGCACCTCGGCAGTGGGGATGAACCAGAAATCCTCCAAAGCGTCGTGGTACAGGTTGTCGCCGAACTTGGGCAGGTTACCAGTGCCCACCAGGGCCTCGCGCCGGACCATGTAGGGCGGCAGGATCTCGGTGTAACCGTGGCGGCTGGTGTGCAGGTCCAGCATGAAGCTGATCAGCGCCCGCTGCAGGCGCGCGCCCCAATCTTTGAGGATGTAGAAGCGCGACCCGGAGATCTTCACCCCGCGGTCAAAATCCAGTATGCCCCAGCGCGGACCCGAATCCCAGTGTGGCTGGGGTGTGAACGAGAAGATGCGTTTCTCGCCTTCTTCACGCACCACGCGGTTTTCGCTGTCGTCTTTGCCCACTGGAACAGACGCATGCGGCAGGTTAGGCAGCTCAAGCAGCTTCTCCTCCAGGGTCTGTTCCTGCTGCGCCAGCTCCGCGGCCAGCGACTCGATTCTTTGCTTGAGCGCCGCGCCCTTGGCTTTGGCCTCTTCCCGTGCCTCGGGACTAGGAGCCTTGGCAATCTCCCGCGACAGGCGATTCTGGTCCGCCTGAATGGTCTGGGAATCGTTCTTCAGCCTGCGCACGGTCTGGTCGAGCGCCAGCACCGCGTCCAAGTCCACGGCGGCGCCCAGCTTGGCAAAGCCCGCGCGCACCTCATCGGGCTTCTCTCTGATGAGTCGGATGTCGAGCATAGGAAGCGCAGTGTACGACGCCGGTGGAAACAGGGCTAGCCGGGAGGGCAGACGCTCACCCCGGCAGGGCACGCAGGGTGTGAAGGACGTAATCCTGCTCCGCGGGCGACATGCCGTGGAAGAGGGGCAAGAGAATGGTGGTGTCGCGAGCCCGTTCAGAGAGGGGCAGACGCAGGCAGCGGCCGGCGGCGTGAGCGGTGTGATCGCAAGGCTCCTGACCGCAGGACCAGGCGCAGGTGGCGTAGGCAGGTTCGGCGTGGGCGTTGCCGATGCGCCGGCTGGCCACGCCGTAGTCGAGCAGGAACTGCATGATCTCGACCTGCGACATTCGCCCGCCCGGCCGCAGGGTAGTGGGGTAGCTCTGCCAGTTGCTTCGCAGCCAGGGGGGCTCGGTGGGCGGCGCCAGCAGGGGGTGGTCGGCCAGGGCTTCGGTGTAGCGAGTCGCCAGCGCGCGGCGTTCGGCGATGATGGCCGACAGACGCGCCAACTGCGGCCGGCCTACCGCGGCCTGCAGGTCGGTCATGCGGAAGTTGAAGGCCGGCTCGGAGAAGCTCTCCAGCGCCACCTGGTGGCTGTCGTGACGAGCTGGGTTGGGCGTGGAGATGGCGTGCTGGCGCAACGATCGCAAACGCTCGGCCAGGGTTGGGTCGGACGTCGTAACCATACCGCCGTCCCCCGTCGTGACCAGCTTGCGCGGGTGGAACGAGAAGCAAGCCAGTAGGCCATGGGGCCGGCCGATGCGCTGCCAGGCGCCGTCGATGCGGATCTCGCTGCCGATGGCGCAGGCCGCGTCTTCGATGACGGGCAGGTCGCGCGGCCGCGCGACAGCCAGGATGGCGGGCAGGTCGCAAGGGAAACCGATCTGGTGCACGCACAAGATGGCACGCGTGCGCGACGTGATGGCGCGTGCGAGCGCGGCCGAGTCCATGCCGTAGGTGTCGGGCTGGATGTCGACGAAGATGGGTCGTGCCCCGACCGCCACCACCGCATTGGCTGTGGCGATGAAGCTATGGCTAACCGTGGCCACGTCGTCGCCTGGCCGCACGCCCGCCACACGCAAGGAAAGCTCCAGCGCCACAGTGCAGTTGGACACGGCAACGGCAAAGGGCGCGCCCATGGCCGCCGCGAATTCGCGCTCGAAGGCCGCCACTTCCGGGCCCTGGGCCACCCAGCCCGAGCGAATTACTCGACTGACTGCCTCGATCTCGGCATCGCCGAGCGCCAGTCGAACGATGGGGATCTGCATGGCCGCAGGATCGGGCCTGGGAGGGTCAGGCGCAAGTGGCGTTGTTATCTCAAAACCACAAGGTCGGCACGCCGTAGGGCGCGAGCGCGTGGTCGTGCGTGACCAGGGTGGCGCCTTCGACCATGGCTTGCGCAACCAGGAGGCGATCGAAGGGATCGTTGTGGTGCAAGGGCAGGCTACGCAGCACCTCGATGTGTTCAAAGTCTACGCCCAGCTTGGTGAAGGCACAGGCTTCGACCGCGTGGGCGACGCTGCCCGAAAAACGCAGCCGGCCCAGAGCGATCTTGATGGCCATCTCCCAAGCCGAGGTCGCGCTGACCAGCACGACGTCCGCCCCGCCGATGGCAGTCCTGGTCCGCGCGTCGATCTTGGCGCTGCCCTTCCACCACCACAGGAAGGCGTGGGTGTCGAGGAGCAGGCGCATACTCAGCGGCCCGTGAACGCGGCCGGCAAATCGGGCGGAAGCGGCGCATCGAAATCGTCCGCGACCCACACCTTGCCCTTGCCGCCCCCGGGCCGACGTGGCTTGTGCGCCGTCGGTACCGGCACCAAACGCGCGCGCGGTTTGCCGGCCTTGGCAATGACGATCTCCTCGCCGTCGGCAGCACGGTCCACCAGCGCGGAAAAATGCGTCTTTGCCTCGTACAGGTTCACCATCTTGGCCATGGCTCTGAAGCTGAGCATGGCATCCACCGCTGAGTTGGTCAAGTTGACCAATCTCGCGCCGCATCAAGAACATGGCCCGCGGCTCCGCGAACCCCTGGCCGGCCCCCGACGGATGCTATTCTTCCGAGCTATGCCCTGCATCTTCCTCCGCACGATGCCTTCGCCCCGAAAGTTGTGAGCCCTGCTTGTGTCAGCACCAACACCTTTCCGCAAGACTACCGGCCTAGGACAAGTCTTTCGCGCCCTTGGCAACCGCAATTATAGGTTGTTCTTCTTTGGCCAAGGCGTGTCCCTCATCGGCACCTGGATGCAAACCATCGCTCTGGGCTGGCTGGTTTACCGTATCACCCATTCGCCTTTCCTACTGGGCATGGTGGGGTTTGCCGGCCAGCTCCCCATGCTTCTGCTGACACCTCTTGCCGGCGTGCTCTCCGACCGGTGGCACCGCCGGCGTGTGTTGGTGGTAACGCAAAGCCTCGCCATGCTCCAGGCCTTGACGCTAGCCTGCCTGACGCTAACCGGGCTCATCCAGATTTGGCACCTCATGGCCCTAGCGGTCTTCTCGGGCGCAATCAACTCCTTTGATATGCCCACCCGCCAGGCTTTCACCCTGGAGATGGTCGACAGGAAAGAGGATCTGGCCAATGCCATTGCCCTGAACTCATCAGTCTTCAATGCCTCGCGCCTGATTGGCCCAACCGTTGCGGGTATCCTCATCTCATTGGTTGGGGAAGGCACGTGCTTCCTGCTCAATGGCCTCAGCTACATTGCGGTTATTGTCGCTCTGCTCTCCATGCGCCTCGCTCCCCCACAGGCGCAGGCCTCTGGAAAGGATTTCTTGAAAGACCTGCAGGTGGGCGTGCGCTACGCGTTTGGGTTCTTGCCCATCCGCAATATTCTGCTGCTGCTGGCGCTGGTCAGCTTGGTCGGCATGCCCTATACGATATTGATGCCCGTTTTCGCCAAAGATGTGCTTCGCGGCGGGGCGCAGACGCTGGGAATCCTAATGGCCGGCACTGGCGTGGGAGCACTGGTCGGGACGATTTATCTGGCAGCGCGCAACTCTGTTGTGGGATTGGGGAAAAGAATTCCGCTTGCTGCGGCGTGTTTCGGTGTGGGGTTGATCGGCTTCTCATTTTCCCGCACCATGCTCTTTTCCGTGCCCCTTATCGCGGTTGCGGGATTCGGGATGATGGTGAGCATGGCGGCCTCCAATACCATCCTCCAGACTATCGCCGAGGAGGACAAGCGCGGCCGGCTTATGAGCTTGTACGCGATGGCCTTCGCCGGCGTGGCCCCTTTTGGCAGCTTGCTGGCAGGGACGCTGTCGACCCGCATCGGCGCACCGGCCACGCTCACCCTCGGCGGCTTTGTGTGCCTGGTCGGCGCGGGCCTGTTCGCGCTGCAGTTGCCTCGACTGCGGGCGCTGGTCCGGCCGATCTACAGCCAAAAGGGCATCCTCCCTGTCGTGGCCTCTGGTTTGTCGGCCGCGAGCGAAGTCGCTTCGGCAACGCGAGAAGGGTGACAGCGATTGCAGGAGGACTCTTCGACCAGCGGTGTTGCGGCTATCCGCCCGCTTCGCTCTCCTGCTCTTTCTTCCACAGAGGTGCCGCACGCCAGGACTCGCGCGCCAATCCGATGAGGAACAGGGTGAACCCGACGAGAAGCAGAGCGCTCTGGTCGGTGTAGCGCAAGTCGGTCCACGGCTCGGCCAAGGTGAAAGACTGGCCCACAGCCATGAGCGCGAGCACGATGACAACCAGGGCGAAGTTGCGGTCGCGTTCAGCCTGCACGCCAGCCACCACCAGCGGCAGGAGAAACACGAAATGGCAGTAGATGTTTGGTGGGTAGGAGTAGAACGGGACGAGCAGAAGGCCGATGAGGCATACCTGCTCCAGACGGCGCCCCCGGCACGCGATCAGGGCCAGTGCGGTCGCGAGTAGGATCGCTAGATAGAAGAGGGGCAGGCGGGCCGAAAAAGTCGAACGCTGAATGCGTTCCCATTCGGGCCAAAGGTCGGGGGTCTGTTTCTGCGCGAGGCTCGCGGCCGAGAGGTCGGCTCGAAAGGCCACGACGTTGCGCAAACCCACGTTGTTCGCGCTCGGGCTGTTCTCGTGGATCTCGGCCTTCTGGTGCCAGGCGCCCCAGGTGTCTCCCCCGACAAACACGACCGAGGTGAGAAGGAGCATGCCCATCACGCACACAGCCGCGCCGCCCAAGGCGCGCAGAGCAGGACGCTGGGCAGCCCGAAGCTCCGCGAGCCGGGGGATCCGCCGGTGCTCACGCCAGGTGTCGACAGCAAACCAGATGATGGGCACGGCCAGGAACAAGGCCGCCTCGCTGGGGAACACGCGGACCAGTCCGGCGTAGGCCAAAAGAACACCGCCCCAGAACGGGCGCCCAGCCTTTAGGGCACAGGCGCCCAACCCGAGAGCCACCAGCCAATCCTGGCGCAGGGTCGCGCCCATGAGGTTCGTCCCGAAAGTGTAGAAATCGCTCGTCCCCCAAAGCACCACCAGGTAGAGCATCACGCGCAGCCCAAATGTCCGCGCGATGACGAAGAAGAGGAGCAGGATCAGCACGGGATCGATGAGCCCTGTTGCAGTCAGGGTCCATTCTTTGGCTGGCAGGTGGCTGAACAGAAGATAGGCAGGCAGGATCCACGCGGGCGTAGCGTCGCCCCCGTGTTCCTGCAGGCTGGCCAGGTAGTCCGCCTCGCCCATGGTGTCGGCGAAGTACTTCATGTCGCGTTTGAAGTCCTGCCAGCGCTCGGGAGAAAAGCGCGCACGCACCCTGGAAACCTCACCCGCCAGATCGCTGCCCATGCGTATCTGGTTGTCGCGCAGATCGCGCACGCGTACGCTGGCCAGCCGATCAGGGGAAAAACCTCGGGTGTTGTCAGCATGGGCAGCCAGACTGGCGACATTCAGTCCGTCGAAGCGCAGCTCGCGGAAGTACTTCGCCATCGGGAAGTCCTCGCGCATGGCCCAGGTGTGCACCAGGGTGCGCCGGCCTTTGGCCTCGTCGAAAAACTGTGGTGCCCCGAAGTGGGTGTACGTGGCCAAGGCCATGACCGCGCAGAAAGCCAGGGTGCCCAGAACCACTTTCCGATCGGGAGCCGCGTCCTGCTTGAAGAAGGTCTCCTTGAGCGCCACCAAGGCGGCGAGTGCGGCGAGCAAGGCGCGCAACGATGGCTCTTGATCGACAAAGGGGTACAGGTGCGCCAGCTCGACGGCTAGCATCCAGCCCGCCGCCACCGCCGGCAGGATCAGAATATAGTGAATGCGCGCTGCCTTGCGGCGATGGACCAGAAGGAAAAACGCGGCGAAGATCCCGAAAATGCAAACCTTGGTAACGACCGTGTCGGCCACCGCCACGCCGCGGGTCCGCACCAGCTCAGACGGCGGCCAAATGGACGGGCATTCGCTGTAGAGCGCGATCTCGCCTACGCTGTACAGAGCATCGCCGCCGGTGGCGGAGAGGCGCACATAGCGCGCGCTGGCCTCCAGTTTCTGATTGCGCAGTCGCATGCCAGCCCCTGTCTCGGCCCCCACCCGCCACAAGGGTTGCCACTTCTCGCCATCCTGCGAGCCCGAGAGGATGTACACGTCGTTGTTGTCGGCCTGGGCCAGGGCACAGCGGATCGGCCGTGCGCTGCCGAGATCGTATTCCACAAACGATCGCGCCGACAAAAAGCGAGAGGTCACATCGGTCAGCCATTCATCGCCCTCATTGCTGTACAGGCCGTCGGTCAGACGGTTCACGTTTTTCACACTCTCGCTGCGACTGGGCAGCATCCCCGCGATCAGGCTTTGCGGCTCGGCGCGCGCGACGGTGGAAAGCGTGCACGCCAGAAGAAGAAGGGCCGCGAAGGACATACGGCTTCCGAATCGAGGCCTCGGCGTGGGAACCTCCGCGGCGGGCGGCGGGTTCAGGTGAGCGGGAACGACGCGACCCACGAATGGATGCCTCGGCAAGCTCTGCGAAAAAACCGGCACGGGGTATGACAGGCGCATGACCGTCGAACGCTACGTGTGCGGTGCGACGCCGTCAACAGGCGGATCGTCACCGGGTTGTCACCGAGGGAGCCACCCGACGCGATGGCTCTTGCGTCACGGTTTGCGGGGTGACAGAAACCAGCCCATGCGGTGTTATTTGAGGTCGTCATGACCCCTTCTCCCGAAGGCCTTGTCCAGAAACTCCTGTCCTTGCCCGTCTTTCGCTCCGAGTGGGTGCTCTGGCTCCTGCTCGGCCTGTCGCTGCTCTCGGTTGCGGTCATGGTGGAGCGTTGGATCTTCTACCGGCGGCGCAAGGTCGACTTCGAGTCCTTGCGCGAGGAGTTCACCAAGGACCTGGACAAGGGCGACTTCGAGGCAGCGGCCAAGCTTCTGGGCAAGACGGACAGCCTGGAAACCAACGTGGTGCTGGCCGGCCTGCGCGGCTACAGCAAGGGGCCGGAATCCGTCGAGGATCTTCTGACCGGGGCGATGTCCCGCGAGAAAAGCTTATACGAACGGCGCCTGCCCATCCTGGCAACCCTGGCCTCCAACTCGCCCTACATCGGCCTGTTCGGCACGGTGCTCGGGATCGTGCGCGCCTTCAAGGATCTGTCGAAGGACATCGCCAGCGCAAGCTCAGGCGTGATGGCGGGGATTGCCGAGGCCCTGGTGGCCACGGCCATCGGCCTTCTGGTCGCGATCCCGGCCGTGGTGGCCTACAACGTGTTCAAGGGCATGGTGAAGGACGCGGTGACCAACACCGAGTCGCTCTCGCGCATCCTGCTGGCCGAGCTGAAGGCCGCGGGCGACGAAAAGAGCGCGTAGGGAGCCGCCATGGCTGCGTCGCTGAGCAACGGCAACGGCGAGGACGAGGGGCCGCTCGCCAGCATCAACATCGTTCCCTTCGTGGACATCGTGCTGGTGCTGCTCATCATCTTCATGCTCACCTCGGCCGCCATCGTGCGCGCCAGCATGGTGGTGAACCTGCCCAAGGCCGCCAGCGCGGGGGCGCATGTGGAGTCGACCGTCAACCTGGTTTGCACCAAGGAGGGCAGACTGCTGCTGAACGGGAGGGAGAGCAACCTGGAGGAAGTGGCCCGCCAGGTGAAGAGCGAGCACGACGCCAACCCAAAGTTGCAGGCGGTGATCGCGGCTGACAAGGGTGTGGCCTACGGCCGCGTGATGGATCTGATCGATCTGGTCAAGCGCAACGGGGTCACGGCGTTCGCGCTTGATGTGGAGCGTGCGCCAGCCCCAGAGGGCAACTAGAGGCCGGTCGTCGTGGTAGGGAGTCCCTCTTCACACCCGCAGCCGGTTCGGCCTAGGCCACGGGGCGAGCCGCACCGCCGCGGCAATCCCTTTGTCGAGAAGAGGAATCGCCAGCGCCAGCTCGCGCGGGCGCGGGCCATGGCGCGCGTGCGGGTTCCGCTATCGTCCGATTATCGTGCGCGCCGGGGCCTGCACCGTATGCCGTCGTGGCTGCGCGCGGCCGTCGGCATCCTGGTGCTGCTGTTGTCCGCCGGCTTGCACGTGGCCTTCGTGGTCACCGCCTTTGGCATCAGCCGCCTGAGCCACCAGAAGACGAACACGCGCCAGCAAGTGGCCATCGAGGTGCGCGAGCGCGAGGTCAAGCCCAAGCAGCCCCCGCCCAAGGAACCCGAGCCGGAGGTGAAACCTGAGCGCGCGGTGCCGGTTCGCCAGACGCCCCAGCCCAAAGTAGAGGCACAGCCCAAGGAGCCGCCCAAGGCGCAGCCGGCGCGGGTGGTGGGGTTGAGCTTCGAGTCGACGGTCGGCGAGGGTGCAGGGGAAGGCGAAGGCCCGGCTTTTGGCGTGGGCAACACGCGCATGGGGGAGACAGCCAAGACCGCGGCCTCCGCCAAGGACGTGCCCAAGCAGACGATCGACAAAGGCCCGACCACGGTGAAGCCCACGTCCAACGCCGTGGCCACGCGGATTCCCGCGGCTGGGGTCGTATTCACGCAGGCGAAGCGAAAGAAGGAAGTGAAGCCAGAGTTTCCCCCGACCTTGAAGACCCAGGGCATCGAAGGCGACGTTCCAGTCATCGTCTGGATCGATGCAACCGGCAAGGTCACGGCCGTCAAGATCCTGAAAGAATCGCCCTATCCTGAGTTCAATGAAGCCGCCAAGAAGGCGGCCATGGCCGATGAATTCGAGCCCGCCACCCGCAACGGCGTCCCGACACCCACCACGCTGAAATACAACGTCTCGTTCCGATTGGTCGACTGATGAGAACCACTATCACCACCGTGATGGCTGGCGCCGCGCTGGCCCTGTTTGCCTGCAGCGGCAGCGGTTTCAACACGCCCGCCTTGCTCAACAAGGTGCGCATTCTGGCCATCCAGGCCGACCCGGCCCAGCCCGCGCTGGGTGCATCCACCACTCTGCGCGCGCTGGTCTACCAGCCGCCGCCGTCGGCCGACGGCGGGACCGCAGGCGTAAGCGTGACCGCCTATAGCTGGTCGTGGTGTCCCTTGGCGACCAATTCAAGCAACGGCTACGCGTGCCCCATCGATCCAGATGCCGGGGAGTCGTTGTTCGCCAGCATTCCCGGCGTCCCGCCGTTCGACCTTGGCGCGGGCGAGACAGCGACCTTCACCAATCCGTTCCCTGCGCCGGTGCTTGCCGCTCTTTGCGAAAACAAATTGGACGCGATTCCCGCGTTGGCCGCGGCCGTGGCGAGCCTGGGCGGGCTCACGGCGAATGGGGGTCTGAACTTCGCGTGCACGATCGCAGGCTTCCCCATCACGGTGAATCTGGTCGTGCACACCACGGCCGGGGACTTGCCCGCCGTGTTCAACGTGTACCTGCCCGTCAACGACAGCCTCGCGCCGAATCTGAACCCAGTGTTGGTGGGCGGCGTCAGCGTCACGATCGACGGGGTCGACTATCAACTCGACCAGGTAGGGACGCAGGGGATTCTGCGCAACTTCGACGTTCCCATCAGCATCGACATGCCTCTCTCAGATGCCGAAGTCCTGCCTGATCCGAACGACGTCTTGCCCCCTCCTGATCCCAACGATCCCAACAATCCCTATCTGCTCCCGAACGACACAGTCAACGAGCGGCTCAATGTGTACTGGTTCGCGGAGTGCGGCGACTTTGGCAGCGATTCAAAGGGCGGCCGGCGCACCGGCTATCTGGGCGGGGATCCGAACGACCCACTTTCACCCTTCAGCGCGGCTCTGCAAAACACCTGGAACATCCCGACGCTTGATAACTACGCCGCGAATTTCGCGCGCATCATCGTGGTGGTTCGTGACAGCCGGGGTGGGGTGACGTGGACTAGCGGGGTCGCTCACCTGGGCGACACCAACGCGGGGCCCGATGCCGGGGCGCCCGATGCGCCGGAAGCAGACAGTGGCGAGTCGGCCCCTGATGCAGGAGCGCCCGACGCCGAGGAAGCGATCAGCACCGACGCCCTGCCCGAGGCCACGCCATGACCGCCCGTGGTTTCGCCGTGCTGGCAGCCCTGTTGCCCTTCGCCGCCGCGGGCGCGGTTTGGGGCGCTGAAGAATCTGGCCCCAG
>PMIX01000212.1 GCA_003158395.1 Myxococcales bacterium
GTAGAAGTAGTAGTAGCCCGAAAAGGACGCCGCGACCTTGTCGGCCGTGATGTCTTCGTCAAACGGCAAGCTGCCGCCGACCCCGAAGTCGCTGTACGCGAACTCCCTTGACCAATGAGTCGACTGCGCTAGCCACCAATCGCCCCGTCGCAACTGCGCGACGGGCCGGCTGGCGAGACCCGTTTCCGGCGCTATCCTTTGATGATGCCTTCACCCGACGATCAACTCACCGACGGCGATCGCGCAAAGCCGCATCCCGCGGCCGCGCACGGGCGTGGCGCCTGGAAGATCGTCATCTCCGTGGGCGTCGTGACTGTGGCCTTGGGCGGGCTTCTGTGGGCATCGACGCGGGAAGGCGCCGAATACTACAAATACGTCGACGAGGTCCTGGCGGATGCCGCCCGCTACCAAGGCAAACGCCTGCGCGTCCACGGTGACGTGGTGGAAGGCTCGCTCGAATCGGACAAGGCGTCGTTGCGCTATCGCTTCAAGATTGCCAGCCGAGCCCCGCGCTCAGCGGCCGTGATCAGCGCCGAGTTCAACGGCATTCCACCCGACACCTTCAAGGCGGGCGCCGAAGTCATCGCGGCTGGCGTGCTTGCGTCCGACGGACGCCTCTTGGCCGACAAGATTGAGACCAAGTGTCCCTCAAAGTACGAGGCGAAGTAACTTACCGGAGCGGGTCGTGAAGAGAAGCGGCCCTCTGCTCATCTGCCTCGCGACGCTCTAGCCGCCTCCCGAACCCTCGTCCGGTGTGCGAGCGGCCCTCGCCAACCGGACGGTCGCCGCGCGCGCGGCGAGTTGCGCCGGAACCTTGGCGCAACAAACCCCACCCTCGCGGTCCATCACAAGTACCGCAATCCATCGACCACGCGCAGGCGGGCGGCCCGCACCGCCGGGTAGAGGGTGGCCACGAAGCAGATGAGCTGGGTGGCGGCCGCCACCAGCAGGATCTCGCGCACGGAGATCTGCACCGGCAGGCGTGCGATCAGGTACACCTTGGGGTCGAGCGGATAGCCGTAAAGCGCGGCCAAGCCGCAGATGGCCAGGCCGTACAGGATGCCGAGGCCGGTTCCGGCAAAGCCCACGAAGGTTCCCGCAGCCAGAAAAACCCGCAGCAGGGTGGCGGCGCGCGCACCCATGGAGGCGAGAATCGCAATCTCGCGCACCTTGGACAGCACGATGAGCATGAGCGAGGCGATGATGTTGAATGCGGCCACCACGATGATGAAGAAGAGCAGAACGGCAATCACCAGCTTCTGCATGGACAGTGCCGCGAATAGGTTGCGATTGAGCGTCTTCCAGTCGATCACGCGCGCCTCTGGACCCAACCGGCGTTCGACTTCGGGCTCGATGCGGACAGCCTGCATCGGATCGGCAAAACGCAGCTCCACGCCAAAGATGGACTGGCGCGCATTGCCCATGCGGCGCGCATCCTCCAGGTTGATGTAGGCGAGGCGCGCGTCGTACTCGTGAAAGCCCAGCGACGAGATGCCGACCACCCGGAAGGTGTAGGCGCTGGGCGCCGAGTCGATACCCCCGGAAAAAGGCACCAACACCTGCAGGCAATCGCCCACCCGGCTGTGCAGCCGGCGGGCCAGCTCACTGCCCAGAATGATGCGACCCACTGGTTCAGCGTCGGTCGGTTCGGCAGCAGGCTGCGCCTCCGCGCAGTGGGCCGGGCGTCCCAGGTCAGCGACAGAGCCGGCCACCATGATCCGTCGCAGCTCGGGCGCGCCGTCGGACAGGTCGACGCCCTTGAGATTGGCGCCCACCTTGCCAATCATGACTTCCCCGGCTGTGAAGCTGAAGGTGGACATGCGTTTCAGCCCCGGCAGGCCGGCCAGGCTTTTCTTGATTACCTCCGCGTCGCGCTCTGCTTCTGCCATGTCTCGTTCCAGGCCGTAGGAGGTCACGATGAGATGTGCGTTCACCGCCAGGACCTTGTCCTGAAACTCGTGCTCGAAGCCGCTGGTCACGGCCAGCACCACCACCAACGACGCAACCCCCAAAACAACGCCCATCGTCGAAACCGTGGTGAAAACCGAAAACACCCGCAGCAAGACAAACAGAAGCATGGCCAGGGCAGCCACCAGCGTGAGGACCACGCCCGCGGTTTCCAGGCCGCGCGAATGGCCGTGGGACGCCGCCAGCACGACGAGGCCGGCTGCGACCCCGGCCACCGTCATGGACAGCCCAACTCGGATGGCGCGCGAGGGGGCCGTACGTTGCAGGTAGCGCACGGCCACGAAGCGCTCGAATCGATACGCGAAAAAGAGGAAGATGATCGCAGCCAGGATGGCGAGCCCGACCCCAATGGGGCCAAGCAGAGCCGATTCGCCGAACAACCTGTTCACCGGGGCAGCAGCGGACATGTGCCCCGCAAGCTACGGGACGAAGACTGCGTGGTCAAACCCGAGCGCGCGGCAGGTGACCGCGATGGTGAGCCCACGAGATCCCGCGGCAGGTGCCCGAGACCTTCCTTGACAGGGCTGACCAGCAAAACTTACCGTTGCACCTCGATGGGCTCGGTTCGTTCTTACCTCGTCGCGTTAGCGCTCGCCCTGGCTACATCCTCCTCTGCTGCGTGGGCTGGGAAGAATGACCTGGATCTGCTCAACCTGTGTCCCATGGGTCCGTCCAGTTTGCCAAGCAAGGTCCCGGAGTGCTCATGGGTGCAGCGCGGAGCCGACGGGGCGATAGCCGGCCCGGTCGGGACCTACCTTCAGGGACTCCAGGGACTCCAGGGCAGGCAGGATTTCCGGAGCCTGATGTCCGAGTTGGGTGTCGTGCTCGCGCCCCGCATTCCCGTGGTGGCTGACACGGCGGGGATCGCGGGGTTCCAACTTTCTGCTGAGCTCGGCCTAACCGAAATCAGCAACAACCAGAGATTCTGGAACGGCGTGCAAGGCGTGTCAGCGAACAACACGATGGGAGGGACGCGGCCGGATCCCATGCTGACGACCGTGGGGGGCTTTGTGCGCAAGGGGATCTGGCTGCCAGTGCCCACCATGGAGCTGGGCTTCGGGGCTGTGCACCTCCTCGACTCGCACCTCCTGGCGTGGCAGGGGTACGCCAAGGTGGCGATCCATGAGGGGTTTGACGACTGGCCTGTTCCCTCATTCGCCGTGCGCGGGGCAGTTTCGTACCTGACCGGCACCGATCAGGTCACGATGACGACCACCAGCCTCGACCTTCTGGTATCGAAGGGATTCGGCCTGCTCAAGACAGCGCGGATCGAGCCTTTTGTCGGCTGGAGCTGGATTTCGATCTTTGCCCACAGCGGACGTCTGGACGCAACCCCTTCATGCGACGCCACCCAGCTCGCGGCCTTGCCCCCGGGCAGCGATCCGGGAAACCAGTACTGCGCCTCGTCTCAGGCCGGCACGAAGAACGACTTCAACGCCAACTTCGCCTTTCCGGATCAGAACGCCATCACTCGCTATCGAGTGTTCGCCGGATTCAAGCTCCGGTTCGCAATCACCTTCCTTGCGGCGCAATACGAGGTCTTCTTCGCCGGCTCAAGCCGAGACGGCAGCGCATTCAGCGCCAAGGATCAAAGCGGCACACAAAACGCCCTATCGCTTAGCACAGGCCTAGACTTTTGACCTTCGCGGGGAGCCCCCCCGCGTCACCAGTTGGCAGCCACCCACGCGGAACGGCGAACGGCTGGCCCGCTGCCAGCGATGCGTAGTCGCTAGTGAGCCGTTAGGCCACTGCGAATAATACGACGCAGCCCCTCGACCGGGAGGCGGGGTCCCCGCTTCTCTTCTTCGAAGATGATCTGCGCCATTGTGGCAGCCGTCAGATCCTGCTGGGTCGTCTTGTCAATGACCCGGATCTCGTCACCGTTGCGAATCAGACCGGCAATCTGTTGCAAAGTGACATAGTGGCTGTCGTGGGTGTCGTACAGCTTCCTGTTCGAATACCGTTTGATCGTGCGTACAGTCATGGTGCTAATCTGCCTCGTCCGTATGGCGCGTCAAGGGCTAAATGGTAATTCCGCGTTATCAAAGCGGAATTTCCCGCAAAAGCAGGCCCAAGAGCAAAGTCCTGCAGCATTCAAGTCGGAGTGATGGCCATCCCAGAAGACAATTGCTGTCCTCATTCCTAGNNCGGGCTTGGGCTGCTCTCCGGGGATCTCGCCCTTTTTCGGAGAAACCTCGATCTCATTCGCGCTCGTGACAGCCCGCTTGAAGTTCTTGATGGCGCGGCCCAAACCATCCCCGAGCTGGGGAAGTTTGCTTGCGCCAAACACCACCAGGATGATGAGGAGAATAAGGACCCATTCGCCAGCTCCCATTCCAAACATATGTGCACCGCCGTTCTCTATACCACCGCACAACCACGCGGGCAATCGAGCGAATGGACCATTTCTTGGTCCCCTGCGGGTGATCCTGTACGATTCGGCGACATGCGGCTGACCGCGCGCGCTGCCCTTTTGCTGATTCCGATCGGCATGGCCACGTTCGCGACTTCCGCACTGGCCGACCAATCCTCTGCACGCCGTTCCCGCCCAACGACAACCAGCAGCGCCGGCCAGGCTTTCGGGCCTGCGGACCCCGTCCAGGAGAATTCGGCCGAGCGCAAAGCGGTTCGCGGCGCTGCGCTCGACGAGCCGGATGCCAACGAGAGCCCCGAGCTGCGTGAAGTGCACCGTTTCGAAGAGCGGGCCTTTCCGCGCTTCGGCCCGCCCGACCTGCGAGATGCGGAGCCTGACGACGCCGCCCTGCCTCTGCCACCCGGGCTCACCGGCCGCTGGGGTGGGACTGGCGACATCCCCCGGCAGTTGCGCAGCCCCGAGGTCCCAGGCCGGAGCGACAAGGCGGCTGCTTCGGCAAGACCCGCGTGGGCCCAGTCTCTGACCCTGCCCGAGCTCCCGGTGCGTTGGGCGCCCCAGGTGATCCGCTACCTGGATTTCTTCAAGAGCGATCCCAAAGGCCACGCCATCATGGCCTCGTGGCTGCGCAAGATGGAGCGCTTTCGTGCGGCCTTCGAGGCCGTGCTTGTGCGCAACGAGCTTCCCAAGGATCTCATCTACCTCGCGATGGTCGAGAGTGGCTTCGAGCCAGGCGCCACCTCAAACAAGAGTGCGGGCGGGGTGTGGCAGTTCATGCCTTCGGTAGCACGGGCCTACGGGTTGGAGGTTAGCCACTGGGTCGATTCCCGCCGTGATCCCGAGCGAGCGGCGGAATCGGCCGCGCGCTATCTCAAGGACCTTTACGTGCGTTTCGGCTCTTGGCACTTGGCCTTCGCTGCCTACAACGCGGGGTACGGAGCCATCCTTCGCTCCATCGCGCGCTACAACACCAACGACTACTGGGAGCTCTGCCGTCACGAATCGGGACTGCCCTGGGAGACGACTCTCTACGTGCCGAAGATTCTGGCCGCGGCCATCGTGGGTCACAATCGGGCCGCGTTTGGCTTTGTCGATGTGGCCTCTGATCCGCCCTGGGCGTACGACACGATTTCCGTGCCGGCGGGGACGTCATTTGCCACCCTGGCGCGGGCCGCCGGCACGAGCCCTGAAGTGATCGCGGCGCTCAACCCTGAGCTCATGCGTGATCGCGTGCCGCCCGACCGCGGTCCCTTCACGGTTCGTATCCCGCTGGGCTCGTCCGGGCTCTATGCCCAGGCGGTCGCGCAACTTCACCAATCAGGAGAACGGGTCGAAACGCTGGTCTTGCGCTTCGGCGACACGCTGGAAAGCGTGGCCAAGGCGCGCGGTGTTTCGCCGCGCGAACTCAAGCGCCTCAACGGTGTGAGTGACACCGCCGATCTGCGCGGAGGCACTACCATCCTGGTCCCGGCCCGGTCCGGGGTCCCGACGCCGGCGGCCAGTGGAGGAGACGAGAGCGACGATACCATTCTGGTCGCGGTGCCCAATCATACGTTTGCCATCCCCGGCAGCGAACGTGTCTTCTATCGCACGCGGGATGGCGACACGCTGGACGAGATCGCCGATGTCTTCAACGTGAGCGTCGACAACTTGGTCGAGTGGAACAACCTCGACCAGGAGGCCAAGCTGCAGCCCAAGCTGGTGCTGCAAGTTTTCGTGCGGGACGGCTTTGACCGAGCCAATGTGGCCTTGCTCGACCCGGACAAGATTCGCCTGGTCACGTTGGGCTCGCAGGAATTCTTGGAGCTGGAGACGGCTCGCCGGGGCAAGACGCGACTGCAATACACGGCGCGCGCGGGCGATACGCTGGCCAAAATCGCAAAGCGCTATGGCCTTGCACCTGGCGATCTGGCGCGCGTCAATCGGCTCTCGGCCACCAGCGAACTCGGTGAGGGGCAGAAGATCGTCGTGTATTCCCCGACGCCGGACTTGCCGCGCGAGATCACTGCGGCCCACAGCGCTTCTCCCAAACGCCCGGCTTCGGCCGGCAAGACCATTTTGGCAAGAAACACCTCGACCCCGGGGACGTCCAAGGGAACCGTGGCCCGCGGACCTATCAAGACTTCGGCAGCGGCCAGCAGCGCACGGCCGGTGTTGGCAGCGAAGCCAGGCGGGAAGAGCAACGCGAAACCTGGGGCGAAGCCCGCAGTCAAGCCCGGTGCTGGGTCGCGCCCGGCCTCCGCTCCCACGAGGCCTGGGGCGAGCAAGCGGTAGTCTTGGCAGCCATGCGCTTCGTTGTGGGCGCGGCGGAGGCGGGACTCCGCTTGGATGCCTTCCTATCGCGGCAGAAGGTGGTGCCCAGCGCAACTGCTGCCCGGCGTGCGATCGCCCGGAGAATCGTATTGGTGGCCGGGCGGCCTGGGAAGAAGGGCCAGCACCTTGGCGAGGGTCAGGTGGTCGAAATCGCAGCCCCCATCCAAGACCGGGCCTTGCCCACGCCCGCGGCGGAGGTCCCGCTCCCGGTGTTGTACGCCGACGATGACCTCGTGATCGTGGACAAGCCCGCTGGCTTGCCCTCCCACCCGCTGCGGGCCGACGACGGGCCGAGCGCAGCAGGCGCCCTTGTGGCTCGCTTTCCTGAGTGCGCGGTCGCCTCGCCCGATCCCAGGGAAGGGGGACTTGTGCAGCGCTTGGATCGCGGTACGACCGGTGTGCTGGTGGCCGCGCGCCGCCGCGCTGTCTGGCCGGGCCTGCACGACGCGCTCGCCGCGCCGGAGTGCGAAAAAACCTACCGCGCCGAGGTCGTGGGTCGCTTTCCCGACCTCGGCGCCGGTCAGAAGGACTTCATCAGCCCGGGCCCAGGGCCCGGCACCCTGGTTGTGGCAGTGCCCATCGGCCGCGTGGGCCGCCGCGGATCGCGGGTGAAACTGGGCGGCGGCCGCCGGCCCTTGCCCGCATTCACCGAATTCGCTCTCGTAGAACAAAGATCCACGACCGCTCTGGTCGAGGCGCGGCTCTGCAAGGGGCGAGCCCACCAGGTGCGCGCGCACCTGGCCTATCTCGGCGTGCCGGTGGTGGGCGACAGCACCTATGGCGCAGCCGGCGCGGACCAGGAGCCGCCAGCTTCCTTGCATCTGCACGCCGCAGCCATCGTCTTCAGGCACCCCACGACCGGTCAAGTCCTGCGCATCGAGGCCCCCCTTCCCGATTGGGCCCGCCCGGCTTCGTGATCTGGCTAGCTTTTTTCACACAGAGAGATCTCTACGGCCTCCGTGCTCTCTGTGAGAAACAGCTAACTTCCCGGCTGACGAGTGCGTCCGCAGCCGGCACAATGCCGCTACTCGAATTGTGCGAGGCTTGTCTCCACCAGCAGGTACAGCGTTCGATAGAACGTGAGCAGCTCCTCCGACGAGCTGAATCTGTCGGCCCACTCCGCGAGGGTGCGGCTTCCGTCGAGCAGACCCCAGACTTCACGCGGCGTCGGCCCCAGGCGAAAAGCCTCGGGGTTGACGCGGGGGTTGGGCATCGCGCACGGCCGGAAGCCGGTGAGCGGCGCGAAGCGGCCGGCCAGAAAGTCGTAGCTCAGGGTCAGCACGCCGGCGCCCAGGATCTCGAAGCTGTTGAGCCCAAGCGGAAATGCGGCCACAGGATTCTGCAAGCCACGGAAGAAGCTGAACTCGCCCTCGGTCCAGGTGAACAGCTCCATCACGCGCTCGCGGACCTGCTGCGACAAGAGCCGGAACACGTCGAGCGGCCGCATCAAGCCCAGTCCGACCAAGGCCTCGCCTAGCTTGCCCGAGAAGCGAGGCATCTCGGCCAAGGCTCGCTCAAGATCGGACAGGGGCAAAAAGCCGCGCGTGACGAGGTACTCGCCGAAACGATCGCCAGACATGTTGGAGTTGACCGACTCGGGCGCTCCGCGCACCAAGTACACGTTCTTCGCCAGGTTGCCGTGGGCGAAGCGGACGAGGCCGGTTTCGGCCGTGACCGCCAGGTCGGCAATGACGCGCATGGTCGAGATGAGCGACAGGTCCCCAGTGTTGTCCGGCGGCACCGAATGCTCGCCGCCGGGCCCGCTTGCCTGGACCGCACTCGACGCAGGGCTGGGGCGCTCGCCCGAGGTGGGACGGACCAGGCTTGGCCGCACCCCGCTCGCACCGGTCGCGCGGTAGGTGGAAGTGTCGGGAATGGGTGTCGTGTCGCCGAAAGGAGACGGGGTGCCCGGGCCGCCGGTCAGACCGTCGACCGAAGCTGGCGTCTGGCCCGGTGCAGGACCAGGCGCGGGGGTCGCGTACTGGTCTAGCCCCACCAAAAAAATCGACCCCGACAATGCATCGTCGAGAGCCGCCCCCACCACGGTGGCGGCGGGCGATGCCTCGGCCCGGCCTGGAGAATCCGCGTCCGGTTCGTCCATGTCGATCGGTATGGTCTCTTCGGGCTCGCTACCCTCCCCCCTGTGCGGCAGGGCCGAGGCGCGGTGCCGTCCGCCTGAGGCGTCGTCTGACTTGATCTCCCACTTGCGTGAGTGCTCCTTCAGCCGCTCCATCGCCTTGGGGCTCTTGTCGAACAGGTCAGAGGCCAGAAGGCCGACGTCGGCCGGGCCCACGCGCAGGCCGAACTGGAATTCCAAGTCATGCAGCGTGTCGCGAAACTCAGCGGCCGTCTGGAAGCGCTCGTCCGGATTTTTGGCCAGCCCCCTGCGCACGATAGGTTGGAGCGCTTTGGGAATGTCCTGGCCGTACTTTTCGAGACGATCGAGACGGCCATCCCGCACCATGAGCAGCACATCGAGATCGTTCTGTGCGGTGAATAGGCGCTTGCCCATGAGCATCTCGGCCAGCACGATGCCCACGGCGAAGAGGTCGCTGCGCCCGTCCAGGTTCGCGCCCGTGACCTGTTCGGGCGACATGTAGCCGTACTTGCCCTTCAACGTCCCGGACTGGGTCTTGGACTCGCGCTCCTGCGCGTGGGCGATACCGAAGTCCCCCAGCTTGACATCACCGCGTTGAGAAATGAAGACGTTTGAGGGCGAAATGTCGCGGTGAACCAGGTGCATCGGCTTGCCGTCCACTTCTTTGGCGTTGTGCGCATAGTCGAGCGCATCGAGGACCTCCATGGCGATGAACATGCAGATGGGAACAGGCAGGCGAACCTGCTTCTGCGCGGCTGCTCGGAGCAAAGCCAGGCCATCGAAGCCGTCTATGAATTCCAAAGCGATGAAGTACTGGCCGTTGACCTCGCCGAAGTCGCTGACCTGGACGATCTTTGGGTGGACGAGCTGCGCCGTCAGCTTGGCTTCGTCGATGAACATGGAGACAAAGGTCTTGTCTGCCGCTAGGTTGGGCAGGATGCGCTTGATGACTAGCAGCTTCTCGAAGCCATGGGCCGAGACGATCTTTGCCTTGAACACCTCGGCCATCCCTCCAGTAGCCAGGCGCTGGACCAGGGTGTAGCGCCCGAACTGTGAGGGAAATGTGATGTCCTTTCCCTCTTCTGGCATCAAGATCTCACTTTAACACGTGAAGATCGCACGGAGAACCTGGGCGGTGCAGGAGTTTCGTAGTACCATGAATTCGACCGCAATGCGTATCCACTCGTCAGGCCAGTCAGACGTCGGCCGCCGGCGCCCTCACAACGAAGATGCCTTTCTGCGCGACGACGAGCTAGGCCTATACATTGTCTGCGACGGGGTGGGAGGAAACGCAAAGGGTGAGGTGGCCAGCGCCGAATCCGTGGATCTTGTGCTTTCCTGGGTCAAGCGCGGGCGCAAGACCCTGGATGCCTTTGCCGCGGCCCCGACGGAGGAGAACTCGGGCCTGGTTCGCCGCCTCTTGGAGAGTGCGGTGCAGTCGGCCTGCTACATGGTATTCGGCATGGGCCAACTTGACCCACGGCAGCGGGGCATGTCGAGCACCCTGTCTTCTTTGCTCGTGACGTCCAACAAGGCCTTCATCGCGCAGGTGGGCGATAGCCGGGTCTACCTTTCGCGCGACGGCAAGACCGTGCAGCTCACAGAGGACCACACCCTGGTCAACTTCCGCCTCAAGCTGGGGTTGATCACGCCCGAGGAGGCAGCGACGTCGCCGGGCAAGAACGTGATTACGAGGGCTGTTGGCCACCAGGACTATGTCGAGGTGGACACCATCGATCTGGAAGTGAAGCCGGGCGATCGCTTCATGCTCTGCTCCGATGGGCTGCACGGCTACCTGGAAGACGGCGAGGTCCACGGCTTCTTGCAGGGCGACCGGGAGGCTGTGGTGACGCAATTTGTCGATGTGGCCAACGATCGTGGCGGCCGCGACAACATCACAGTCGTCGTCTGCGACGTGGAATAGAGCCGCGCAACGGCGGGCTCCCTCTTTCCCCGAGCCGGCCAGTGCGGGCGGCTATTTCCGCGTCGGGCCGCGCCCGCTCAGCTTGCGAAACATGGTGGGATCATACAGATCGGTCAGCAGCTCCACGGTCCGGTAGGACGCACGGCGCGCCCGGGCCTGGGTTTCGTCCGTGGAAACCAAGGCGACCAGCGTGTCACGGCCCAGCTCCACACGGCGTTCTTCATCGGGCAGGATAGAATCAAGAATCAGGCGTGCGGTGTCCCCGTCGCCCTTGTCCTCGCAGAAAGCGGCCAGCGCCGCTAGCCGGGTTGCACTCATGCCGGCCAGGGTGAGGAACCCTGCCGCTGCACGCTCCTCGCTGGTTTGCAGTGAGCGCAGAAACCCGAAAAGCCGCGAGTAGCCGCCTTGTCGCGGGTCGTATGAACCCGGGGCCAGGCCGAGGGCTGCCAGCCGTTCGGAAAGGAGGCGAAAGTGGCGTGCCCTGTCCCCGCAGTACGAGGCGCAAGTGAGCTTGAGGGCCAACGAATCGGTATCGGCCAGCCACAGGGCTGCGATCTCAATAGTTTCCACCACCATCTTGCTTTCCCACCGCAGGGCCTCTGCTACGGTGACGCCCTCGCCGCCTAGGGACGGCAGATAGCGGGAGGCGACGAGTCCGCGGAAGGACTCCTGATTCTTGAATTCCAGCTCAGAAACGTAGACGTCAGCGGTCACCATGAGGATCCAGCGGGATGTTCCTCCCCACAAGGCCGCCTCGTCAAGGGACAAGGCACACCCCGATCCTGCAGTAGCTGCAGAAGCCGCAGGCGTAACCGACCAGGACCTCGTCCAAGACCACCACCGATCTCCGCTTGGGTGCGCGACTCGATCTTGGAAAGGCCTGTCTCCCCGAGTCCTTCTGCCCCTCCGCTCCGCTTGTCACGGGATTAGGTGCCCAAGGGATCGGGTGGACCGCTATGGTTTTTCGGGCGGCACGAGATCCCTGACCAAGCGCTCGAAGTCGCCGCGGCTGATGTTGCCGATGAGCGTGCGGCGTAGGTGGCCCTCGCGGTCGTAGGCAAAGAACGCTGGGATCTCACCTTCCCAACCCGGATCGAGATCGGCGACAAAATCCTCGGAACGATCCACCTTCAAGATAGGGCTCCATTGCGGGTTGCCAGTCTTGGCGAGAAGAACGCGGCCCACCAGCACCGCGCCCCGTTCGGTGGGGTCGTCGAGCGACACCGCCAGGACGTCGATGCCCCGGCTGCTGGCTTCGCGCGCCAGCTTGGCGAGCAGGGGCAGTTCCTTCAGGCAGGGCTCGCACCACGTGGCCCAAAGGTGCAGCACCACGACGCGGCCCTTGTGGCTCGCGAGAGTCGCTTTGAGCTGGGCCGGGGTGATGAACGGGGCCAAGGGGACTTGCGCGGGAGCCGCCCGGGCGCCAGCATGCGCGTCCGACAGAAGCCCGCACAGACCCAGAACGAGCCACAGTCGCCGCATCAGGTGCCGATGCGGGGCAACGAGGCCCCGATCCCCTCCGGGACAAAATTGCCTCCCGAGACGACGCACTTCAAGGCTTCACGAGTGGGCACATCCAGGAAGCGGCACTCCGCCTGGGGAACGAAGTACAGGCGGCCGACGATGGGATTGGGCGAGTTGGGCACGAACACGCAAAGGACATCGGTGTTGCCCGGGACAGGCCGTCCCGAGGTGAAGCCCAGCAAGCGTACGCGCCCCGACTCGTCGGGGATCAGCACCACACGCGCAAACACGCCCAAGTTCACGTCTGGGGTGACCACGACTTGCTTCCAGGTGCGATAGAAGTCGCGCAGGCCGGGAAGTCGGCCCAGCACGCGGTCGAAAAGCCGCAGGACCTGCCGGCCCACCAAGCTGGTCACGAAGATGCCGAGAAAGTAGATGAGGACAAGCCCGACCACGATTCCCGCAAGCGGGTAGCGCAAGGGAAAGATCCGCTGCGTAAGCGCGTCGACATAGACGACGACGAAGATGGTGATGCCGATGGGAATGGCGGCGAGAACGCCCGCCAGGAACTTCGAACGGAGGTGTGCAGTCACGCGATTCATGATGTGCCCTGGGCTGAGCATACTATGCGGCCCGCGGCTGCCACGTGCGACTACGAATTGGGTTTGACAGCCTGGGCAGCGGTTCCTACGCTGCTTGCGCAGTGACCAGGCACACCTGTTTCCTAGCCACGTGGTGGCTGAGCGTAGCGGCTGGCTCGGCTATGTTTCCACGCTCCGCGTGGCCCCAATCACGGTTCGCGCAGGCGGTACCCGCGCCCGCCATCTTGCCCCTGTCCGAGGTGCGCCCCGGCCTAGTGGGCGAGGCAGTTACGGTTTTCGAGGGCGTCAAGCCCGAGCCCTTCAAGGTGCGTGTGCTCTCGGTGGTGCCGAACTTCCTGCCCAAGCAAGACATCATCCTGGTGCGTGCCGAGGATCCGCGCGTCGCGAACTGTGGGATCGCTGCGGGCATGAGCGGCAGCCCGGTCTACGTCGACGGCAAGCTCATGGGAGCGATCGCCTACGGCTGGAGTTTCTCCAAGGAAGCCCTGGCCGGCGTGACCCCCATCGAAAGCATGTTGGCGGGAAGGCAACGACCGCGCCGTCCGCCCGGCGATCCGTTCCTGGTCGACAAGGGACCTGATTGGGCGCCTGGGCAGGCGGCCCAGCCCCCCGCCGCGTCTCTCCTTTCGGACCGCGAGCCGCGCCTGCAGCCGGCAGCGCTGCCCCTGGCCGTATCAGGGATCTCCGACGCAGCCCTGCGCGAGCTGGACGAAATCTTGCGGCCCTTCGGACTGGTTCCAGTGCGCGCGGGCGGCACAGGCGGGAAGAAACGAACGGCCACGCCGGCTGAGGCCGTGCAACCGGGCGCAACGGTGGGCGTGTCGTTCATCCGTGGGGATATCAGCGCGGTGGCCATGGGCACCCTAACTCAAGCGGAGGGTGGAACCGCGATCGCGTTTGGGCACCCGTTGATGGGCTTGGGTGAGGTCAATCTGCCCCTGGTTTCCGGCGAGGTGCATGCCATCGTGGCCAGCCTGGCCAGCTCCGTCAAGCTGTCCTCGCCGCTGGTCGAGATCGGTGCGGTGGTGCAGGACCTTCCCACTGGGATCGTGGCCGAGCTGGGCCGCCACGCCCCCTCGGTGCCTGTCGAGGTTGTGGTAACCGCTCGGGGCGAGAAGAGGACTAGTTTCCATACCCAGGTGGCGCTTCATCGCCGGCTCCTCCCTTTGCTGGCGGCCACGGTGATTGGCGGTGCGTTGGCCGAGGCCGAGCCGGACGTGACCGACATGGTGATCGCGATGATCACTCGTCTGGATGTCCGCGGCGCCGGCGGCGTGGAGATTCGCGACCAGCTTTTCTCCGGCGAGGGGCTGTCGAGCCGAGTCCTGGCGCAGGCTCGCGGCCTAAAGGCGCTGTCGGACCTGCTCGGCAATCCCTTCGAACCCGCGGTGATCGACCGAATCGATGTGGACATTCGGGTGGAGTACCGCAACGACGTGGCCGAAATCGTCGGTGCCTCCCTGCCCGACGAGCGGGTGCGGCCCGGTGAGACCCTGCCCGTGCGCGTTGTTCTGCGCCCCTACGCGGGCAAGGAATTCGTCGAGATCGTGCCCGTGTTGATTCCACGAACACTGGCTGGCAAGACCATCAAGGTGGACGTGGCCTCGGGTGCGCTGGTACGCCCCGACCTGCCCAAACCCGAGAGCCTGCGCGGCATGATGGAGAACCTGCGCGCCTTCTACCCGGGCCAATCCATTGTGGTCAGCCTGAGCACGCCCGACAGCGGTGTCTCCTTGCGCGGCCGCTTGATTCCCAGCCTCCCCGACTCGGCTCTCGACACGCTTCGCCCTGCCAACCAGACCCGCCGCGCCGACGCGTACCGCGTTGCGGACCGAACCCTGCATCCCTGCGATCGCCTGGTGAGTGGGCGGCAGGAGCTCACGGCACGGGTGCGACCGATCGGCAGCCGTAACTAGCCAACTACTTCACCACGCGCAGTTGGGGTCTCCGCCGCCGGCGGGTCTGCGCGCGCATGAGCATGCCATCGCTTTCAATCTCTTCTTCGGCCTCTGGCGGGACAGAACGCAACCAGGGCTCGTCGATCGGCAGAGCCTCCGGCCCGTCGTTCACGCGCGACATGGGTTGGTGCAGGCAACCACCATCCCCCTGGCCCAAAAAGCACAGCTCGCGCGGGACGTCCTCGCGGTAGAGGACCCCGCAGCCGCTGGTACAGGCGACCACGTACACCGCCGACCAGGGCACGTAGGTCCGATGCGGAACGCGGGAGAACGATAGGGTGGCACTTACCCCGGCGGCCGTGACTTCCAGGTCGGGAATGGGAACCGGCATGCTGCGGCCATACTGCAGAACCAGATGCGTCTGCGAAGAAAACGGCGCCGGCACCACCACGCCGGGGTGGCGCGCGTCCAGGTGCAAAGACACCCAGCCTTCGCTCAGCAAGGTCAGAAACGCGTCCGGTTTTGATGGTTTCTCACTGCCATCCATGGCTGCGCCCCCACGGGTCAAACTCTCGAGGAAGACCCCGATCTCTTACCTCCCCAAACAGGGCTATGCCAGGCCCAGATTGAGTCCGGAGAGAAACGATAGGCCTTGGCCCCGAACGACCTTCTGCGCTACTCTTCTTTACCTACATCGTCGGTCGGCTTGTGGCGCTTTCGTCTTCCCGCCGCCGGCCGACCGATTGGCTATAATGCAGTAACTTTGGCATCGGTTATGAATCGGCCGCGACTTTTCCCTACCTCGGTCCCCATCTCCTCGCCACCCCGTGCGCTTTCGGGGTGGCGGGCTCGGCTGGCCAGTGACCCTATTCCGCGCCTGTTGCGTGAGGGTACCCCCAGTGTGCTAGCGCGTGTGCGTCGCGACCTCATAGACGACAGCGAAGCGCCCGCAGCGCACGAGATTGCCAGCTACCGCGAGGTTCAAGCGGTCCTGCGCAAGATGGAGAGCGATGGCAGCTTCGCGCCGCGCGCGCCGGAAAAGGGGATAGGCAGCGGGAAGTTCGCGCTGTGCCTGGCCACCGTGCGCGCCCTCGACCGCCTGGCCGACCTGGGCCTGCGGGTCGAAGGCGAGGGCGGGGCCACGCCCCAGTTGCGCAAGATGGCGGACGTGATCCTGGCTTCGCAGACAAGCGACGGCGGGATCGCGGATCTCGCGCTTGCCGAGACACCCACGGCCCGTGCCAAGATGGTCGCGCTGCACTTTCACGGATGGGCCATCTCGGCCCTCTGCCGTGCAGGGTTTGAGTCCGACCCACGGATCGAGAAGGGGTTCCAACTTCTCTTGTCCCTGCGTCAGGACGATGGGGGCTGGGCCTGGCGGGGTGTACGCACGGAGTCGGCCGCGCGACCATCGAGCCACCTGGTGACCGGCATGGTCTTGCGCGCCTTTGCTTCCTCGAGCCAGCGCCGGTCCTCGCGCGAGGCGCGCCGGGCGGCGGAACTTCTGGCCACGCGCTTCTTGCAGCCCGACCGGTATGAGGACCGAAAGGCGCCGTCCTACTGGGAGATCCTGACCGAGCCGCGTTTCTACACCGACGTGCTGGACGCGCTCGACACGATCACGGGCATCGGGCTCGGCAAGGAGAACTCGGGCGTGCGCACCGCCGAGGCCTATCTGCGTTCGCGCCAGGCGACTGATGGCCTGTGGTACCCGGGCACGCCAGTCAAGGGTGAAGGCCCGACGGCGCGGTCGGCAGACAAGGCGGCAGGCAAGGACAAGGACGTGGCGGACGCCATCTGGCTGACCTTGCGGGTGCTGGTGGTCCTGCGCCGGATCAACTAGTCAACCGAGTCGCATGACCGCTGAGCTTCGCCACGACTTTCGGGTGGAAGAAGTCCGGGCCATCCACGACCTGGCCCTGCCCGAATTGCTCTTCCGTGCGCAGGACGTGCACCGCCGGCATCATCGACCCGACGAGGTGCAACTATGCGCCCTGCTTTCGGTGAAAACCGGCGCATGCCAGGAAGACTGCGCCTATTGTGCCCAGTCAGCGCGCTACTCGACAGCCGTGCAACCGGCTCGGATGCTAAGCCGCGAGGATGTGGTGCAGGCGGCCGGGCGGGCGCGGGCTGCGGGGGCCACGCGCTTCTGCATGGGTACGGCCTGGCGTGACGCCAAGGACGGGCCCGCCTTCGAGTCTGTGTTGGACATGGTGCGCGCCGTGCGGGACGAGGGTCTGGAGGCGTGCCTGACCATGGGTATGCTCACCGACGAGCAGTGCCGCCGCTTGGCCGAGGCGGGGCTGACCATCTACAACCACAACATCGACACCTCACCTGCTTTCTACCGGTCGGTCGTCACAACCCACACTCAGGCGGACCGGCTAGCGACCCTGGCGCGAGTTCGGCGTGCGGGCATGCGCATCTGCTCGGGCGGGATCATCGGCATGGGCGAATCGGTCGACGATCGCTGCGCGATGCTGGCCACGCTGGCCCACCTGGACCCGCATCCGGAAAGTGTGCCCATCAATGCGTTGGTGCCCATCGCAGGCACGCCGTTGGCTGATCGGCGGCCCGTGGACCCGTTCCAGCTCGTGCGGGTGATCGCCACCGCTCGTATCATCATGCCCAGATCGCAGGTGCGACTCTCGGCTGGTCGCGCAGCTCTGACCCGCGAAGCACAGGTGCTGTGCTTCGTGGCCGGAGCCAACTCGATCTTCTACGGCGAAAAACTTCTTACCACGGGCAATCCCGACGTGGAGGCCGACCAGCAACTGCTGCGCGATGCGGGCCTGCGGCCCGCGCCGTCTGGGCACTAGTGCCGCTTGCCAGAAGTTCCACCTCTGTGTGGAATAGGTAACCAGCAACGTATCGGATCGCGCTCCACGAAATCTCGACTAGGCCCGCAGCTCCTCGCCGCGCAGGAAACGGCGGATGTTGTCCTTGTGACGCAAGAAGACGAGCAGCGCGACCGCAGCCGCGAAGGCCAGGTTGGCAAAGCTGCTCGCGTGGAACAGCCATAAGAAGGTGGGGAAGCTTGCCACGGCTGCCAGAGAGCCGAGGGACGACATGCGAAACACGGCAAACAGGGCGAGCCAGACAGCCGCGCATCCCAGCGCGGGCACGGGTGCGAGGGCCAGGCCGGCGCCAAACGAAGTGGCCACCCCTTTGCCGCCGCGTCCCTTCAAGAATGGTGAGAACACCTGCCCCAGAACTGCGACCAGCCCCGCAGCCGCCGGCAGCCACGTGAGATCGAAAAGTCGGGCCGCGAGCACAGCCGGAAGGGCGCCTTTCCCCGCATCGACCAAGAGCACTAGCGTGGCCCAGCGCCGGCCGAGTGCGCGGCCGACATTGGTTGTACCGATGTTGCCGCTTCCCACCTTGCGCAGATCCACTCCCTTGGCGTGCGCCACCACAACCCCGGTTGGGAACGAGCCCAGTAGGAAGGCGGCGACCAGGAACAGGATCGGCATGGGCCTGCCATTGTAGCCCCAGCGCGACCGAAGGTTACGCCGAAGAGTAGAGGGCACTGCCCAGCCACAATGGAAGGCGGTCTCGGCATCTTCGTGCTGGGCGAGGGCAGCCCGGAAACCACCAGATCGACCTTGCAGAAACTCGATCGTAGTCTCCTGCTTCAGATGCTCTGGCCCGGCGCGCCAAAAAACCTCCCCACCTCATCCAGCTCCTCAGTGCGCGGGCATTCGGCGGGCAGGCTGGCGAGCAGCATAGGACCGTAGCGGCGGCGGGCGATACGCCCGTCGAGGATGGCCACCACACCGCGATCGCTGCGCGTGCGTACCAGGCGGCCGAAGCCTTGCTTGAGCGCCAGCGCTGCGCGCGGGAGCTGAAAGCCGTTGAAGGGATCGCCGCCATCCTCGCGGATACGCGCGATGCGCGCGGCGGTTAGCGGATCGTCGGGCACGGCAAAGGGTAGGCGATCGATCACCACCAGCGAGAGCGCTTCGCCGGGAACGTCCACGCCCTGCCAAAAGCTCTGCGTGGCCAGCAGGACCGAGCCTACCCGCTGCCGGAGCGTGTCAAGCAGCACGTGGCGCGGCCGTTCGCCTTGCACCAGCAAGGGAAAGCCACCGTCGGCACGCAGGCGCTCTTCGGCGACACGCAGATTGCGGAAGCTGGTGAAGAGCAAGAGCGCCCGGCCGCACGAGAGTCGACACAGCTCCAAGACGCGCTCCGCGGCCGCAGCGGAAAACCCTTCGTGGGTGGGATCGGGAAGATCGACAGCCAGGTAGAGCAGAGCCTGCTCGCTGTAGCGGAAAGGCGAGGGGAAGCTCGACTCGCTGGCGGTGTCGGTCAGGCCGAGTCGGCCGCGGATGTAGTCGAAGCGCCCGCCTGCGCTCAGCGTGGCCGAGGTGAAAACGATTGGCCCCGGATGGCGGTCGAAGCTGTCGCGCAGAAGGGGCGCGGCATCCACCGGCGAGGCGCGCAGGGTGAGGTTGCGGCGCGACACCGCCACCCAGCGGATCGAGTCGCGCCGGGCCGTACCGACGATCTCCGCAAAATCGGTGCGCACAGCATCGGCCCGTCGGGCCAACCCAGCCAGCGCCGCCGCTTTGGCCTGCGAAGGGGGATGCGGCCGCTCAGCCTCGATGCCATCGTCCTCAGCCAAACGCCCGCATAGGGCCGCCGCTTCTTCCAGAACGTTGTCCAGCTCGTGGTAGCGCTGGAGAACCTCCGCGGCCCACAGGTCGTCGGGCATTTCCACCCGCACCTCTTCGCCGCTGCCACGCAAGGCCGGCAAACGGCCGCGCAAGGTTTCCGCAAGGACATGCGCCGCGGCTTCCAGCCGGCGCGCTGCGGATTCCACCCGGCTTGCTTCAAGCGGCGGCGCGGGCGCGCGCAGCAGATCCCGTGCGAGAGCGAAGAGCCGGGCGTTCGAAACCTGCACGCCAAAGACCTCGGTGGCGATGTCTTCTATCTGATGGGCCTCGTCGAAGACCGCCAGCTCGTAGGGCGGCAGCACCTGCGCATCGGGCCAGCGGCTGCGCAGGGCGAGGTCGGCGAGAAACAGATGATGGTTGACCACCACCACGCGAGCCCCCAGGGCCCGCCGTCGCATCTGGGTGATGAAACAGCGCTCGACGAATGGGCAGCGGTTGCCCAGCCGCATCTCCGGGCTGGACGCGATCTCACGCCAGATGGGGGCGCTGTCGGGCACGCCATCGAGATCCGCGCGGTCTCCAGTCGTGGTGGTCGCCGCCCAGGCGCGCACGCGCCCGATCTCGTGCGACTTGGTAGCCGCTATTTCGAGCTGCTTGCTGTGATCATCGAAGCGGCGCAAGCACAGGTAGTTGGACAGCCCTTTCATCACCGCGAAGGAAAACGGCTCGGGCAGAACGCGTTGCAGGCGCGGCAGATCCACCTGGGCGATCTGGTCTTGCAGGGTGCGCGTGCCAGTGCTGACCACCACCTTGCGGCCGGAAAGGACCGCCGGCACCAGGTAGGCCATGGTCTTTCCTGTGCCAGTGCCCGCCTCGGCCAACAGGCGCTCGTCCATGTCGATCGCCTGCGCTACGCGCTTGGCCATAGAAAGCTGGCCAGGGCGCGGCTCGAAGCCCGGCAATTGGTCGGCCAGCAGGCCGCCGGGTCCCAGAATCCGGGCGACGACTTTCTCGAGCGTCACGGCCTCCGGGTGACACCTTCAGCGGCCACCGGCACCGGGCCGTCGTCTGCCGCCAGCCCGCTGGCGGTCACGCTGCGAAAGAAGCAGGAGGTCGCGTTGGTGTGGCACGACGGCCCGTTGGTGTCGACGACGTAGAGGACGGCGTCGCCGTCGCAATCCAGGCGCAGGTCACGGATGCGCATGGAATGGCCCGAGGTCTTGCCCTTTTCCCACAGCTCGTTGCGCGAACGGCTCCAGAAAGTTGCCAGGCCGTTCTGTACCGTGGCCCGCAGCGCCTCGGCGTTGGCCCAGGCCAGCATGCGCACCACGCCCGTGGCGCGGTCCTGGGCGATGACCGGCACCAGGCCCTTCGAGTCGAACTTCACGGCAGACAGCAGCGCATCGGCATTTCCAATCATGATACCCATGTCTAGCGCACTTTTCGTGTCCAGGGGGACCAGGCGCCGGACTGTCACGCCTTGCCTGGAAGGGACTTGACCAGGCAGTTAGCATCGAAATCATCAATCAGAACCTAACGCAAAAAGAGAACCCCAAACGGGGCTGGACGCGAATACTCGCGGAAATGACGCCGGTTTTGTTGGGGCGTGATCGCGTATAATGCCTGCTGCTGTTGCGAAGATGTCGCCAGGAAACGGAGCCCGCACTAAGGACCGCCTCCCAATTCTGCCCACCATGTCGCTGGCATGCGTCCAAGGTGGGGCAGGTGAGGGTTGGAAGGGGTACGCATGCCCAGAAATGCGGCGTAGTCCTAACAAGGTACTGCTGCGGGAGGGGGACCCCGAGATCAAAGGAACTGTCATGACCAAGGAATCATTGGAGACCGTGTCCGGATTGTTGGCCGGATTTGGCTTGGTATGCCTGATCTCGTTGACCGGCTGTGGCCAGGGTTCGTCGGGTCGGAGCGGTGGCACTTCTGGTGGCTCCACCACCGGACAGGGCGGCAGCGCGGGCGCAGGCGGCGGCACGGGCGGCTCCGCGGCCTCGGGCGGAAACCCCGCCTCGGCTGGCAACGTTGGTGGTCGGGCTGGCGCATCCGGCGCGGCGGGTGCGGGGGCCGTGGCAGGCGCCACAGTAGCCAGTGGCGGGGCGGCCGGAGTCAGCAGCGGCGGCATTGCGGGAAGTGGCGGCTCTGGAGGCACCTCGGCGAGTAGCGGTTCTGGGACTACGACTGCCACCGGTGTCACCGGGGGCACTGGAAACACGGGTGGCACGATTCGCTCTGGCGGTGCGACAGCAACCGGTGGTGCGACGGCAACCGGCGGCACCCAGGTAGCCGGTGGCGCTACGGTAACCGGCGGCACTAGGGTAACCGGTGGTGCCACGGCAACCGGCGGCGCGACTTCGACGGGTGGCAGCGCCAGCGGTGTGCCAGTGCTGGTGAGCACCATCGACCTAAAGGGCGCGAGCGGCTGTCCGGGACTGCGGCTCGGCGACATCAACGGCGATGGCCGAATGGAGATCGTTGTGGGTCAGCCCACGGACCAGAATGTCATCGGCTCTGGGAGTGGCCAGATCATCGTCTGCGTCACGGCGTTCGACCTCAAGGGCAACCAGCTTTGGCAGTACGGCAAGCCCGGCCAGTTCCATACCGCCAGCTCGGACATTCCGCTGCAAGTCTACGACCTCGACGGGGATGGCAAGTCCGAGGTATTCGCCGCCATGGACACCAAGTCGATCACGGTGCTCGATGGGACCACTGGCAAGCTGACGCGCACGATTCCCCTGCCCGCAACCGGCTCCAACGACTGCATAGCTTTTGCCAATCTGAGCGGCAAGGCATGGCCACAGGACATGATCGTCAAGGACCGATACAGCAACTTCTGGGCGATCACCAGCGACGGCACCTTGCTGTGGACCCACAAGGGCAACACCGGGCACTATCCGTTGGCGTACGACTGGGATGGTGACGGAAAAGACGAAGTCATGGGCGGCTACGATTTCTTGGAGAGTGACGGCACGGTGCAATGGAGTCTCAACACCACGTCGCACCCGCCACTCACCATGCACGCAGACTCGATCGCCACAGGCGACATGGACGCCAATCCAGCAAACGGATACGAGATAGTCGTCAATGGGAACGTGGCTGCCGCGTTCGATTGGAAGACAGGCACCCAATTGTGGCAGGACACTCACACGATAGAGGCTCAGCAGCTCGGAATGGGCGACTACCGTACGGACGTGGCAGGTCTCGAGGTGGTCATACTCGATCGTTTGCGCACCGCCGCGGAAGGCTTCAAATCCAACAACTACCTCGTAGACCAACACGACAACCTCTTGTGGAAAGAGGACCGGCCGAACAACGCCGGCTGGCTGACCGTGACGGAAAACATGAACAACTGGGACGGGAAAGCCAGCGATTTGATTTTCTCCTATCGTCGTGACGCCAAGTCGGGTGGCAGCGGGGGCACGGGGACCTATCTGTACGACGGCAATGGAAAAACCGTCGCCAGCTTCCCCTATACCGGCCCCAGTGCGCAGACCTTCGCTGAGCACGCGGATGTCTGCGGCGACGGCAAAGAGGAAGTGCTCATGTACGACGAGGCGACCCTTTGGATCTACGCCAATGGTGGCTGCAATCTGGATGACCCCCCGAGCAAGCCCGGCCTGCCTCAGCAGTTCCACCTGTACAACTGGAGCATCTACTCGGGATGGATCACTCCGGACGTAAAGTTCTACACCCCCAGAACGCCGCAGTAGTCTCGCATCCATCCGTGCCTGACCCAATCAGGAAGAAATGTCACTCGCTCAAGCAATCCAAGAAGCACATGCGGTGCCAAAGAAAGCACTGCGACGGAACAGAACTCCGATGAATGAAAGGGCTGCTCATGGCTAGAAAATCGTTGAAGACCCCATCCAGGTTGTTGGCCGGAGCTGGCCTGGTTTTGTTGATGTCCTCGATCGGCTGTGGCTCAGCTCGGAGTGGTGGCGGTGTTGGTGGTTCCGCGACCGGCCAGGGCGGCAGCGCAGGCGCTCCACCCACCACACAGCCAATTGGTGGCGGCGGGGCGGGCGGGTCCGCGGCTATGGGGGGAAACGGCGGCTCGGCTGGCAACGGCGGTGGCCTGGGTGGCGCGTCGGGCACGGCAGGCGCGGGGGACGGAGCAGGCGCCACAGCTGCGAGCGGCGGGGCAGGCCGGGCCGGCAGCAGTGGCGCCACGGGGGGTACTGGTTCTGTCGGCCGCGGTGGCACCGTGGCAGGCGCTGGCTCTGGCGGGACTTCTGCCAGCGGAGGAGGTTCCGGGACCACGACAAGCACCACGGTCGCCGGCGGTGCGGGAAACACGGGTGGCAGCGTCCGCACCGGTGGTACGACAGCCACCGGTGGTACTACGCCAACTGGTGGTGCTACAGCGAGCGGCGGAACCAAGCCAAACGGCGGTACGGCAACAGCCGGTGGTGCTACAGCAGACGGTGGTACTAGGGCAAGCGGCGGCGCGACTTCAACCGGCGGCGGTACCGCAGCCAGCGGTGTTCCCGCGCTGGTGAGCACCTTCAGCATGAAGACCTCTGGCGGTTGTCCGGGAATGCGGCTGGGCGACATCAACGGCGATGGCAGGATGGAGATCGTCGTGGCTCAGCCCACGGACCAGACAACCTTGGGCGACTACGGTCCCCAGTTCGCGGTCTGCGTCACGGCGTACGACCTCAAGGGGAATCAACTGTGGCAGTACGGTACGCCCGGCCCGACCCACACCGCCAGTTCGGATATTCCCATTCAAGTCTACGACATGGACGGGGACGGCAAGTCCGAGGTCTTCGTCAACATGAGCACCACCGAGATGACTGTGCTCGACGGAACCACGGGGACGGTAGTGCGCAAGATTTCCTTGCCACAAGCGGGCTCCAACGACTCCATCGCATTTGCCAATCTGCGAGGCAAGGCATGGCCGCAGGACATCATCGTCAAGACCCGCTACTCACAAGAATGGGCGATCGTCGGCATCGACGATACCACCACCCCCACCACCAAGGCGGGCACCTTGCTGTGGAATCACAAGATGCTGAGCAAAGACAGCGGGATGTCTGACCTGGGCACCGGGCACTATCCGCTGGTCTACGATTGGGACGCTGATGGCAAAGACGAAGTCATGTGCGGCTACGATTTCTTGGAGAGCGATGGCACCAGGCAATGGACCCTCAACACCACGTCGCACCCAGCACTCACCATGCACGCAGACTCCATCGCCACAGGCGACATGGATGCCAATCCAGCAAACGGATACGAGATCGTCGTCAATGGGAACGTGGCTGCCGCGTTTGATTGGAAGACAGGCACACAGTTGTGGCAGGACACCCACACGACAGAGGCTCAGCAGCTGGGAATGGGCGATTACCGTACGGACTTGGCGGGTCTCGAGGTGGTCCTGCTCGATCGTTTGCGCACCGCCGCGGAAGGCTACAAATCCAACAACGTGCTCGTGGACCAACACGATAACCTTTTGTGGAAAGAGAACCGGCCCACAAACTCCGGCTGGCTGACCGTGACGGAGAACCTGAACAACTGGGACGGGAAAGGCACCGATCTTATTTTTTCCTATCGTCGCGACGGCAAGTCGGATGGCAGCGGGGGCACCGGGGCCTATCTGTATGACGGCTATGGAAAGACCGTCGCCAGCTTCCCCTATTCCGGCTCCAGCGCGCAAAGCTTCGCTCAGCACGCCGATCTTTGCGGGGATGACAAAGAGGAAGTCATCCAGTACGACGAGACGACCGTTTGGATCTACGCCAATGGTGGCTGTGATCTGGATGCCCCGCCGGCCCATCCCACTCTCCCCCAGCAGTTCCACCTATACAACTGGAGCATCTACACGGGATGGATCAATCCCGACGTGAAGTTCTATACGAAGCAGTAACGCCCGAAAGTTCGTGACTGGCTTGCTCAGCCAGACATGCCACTCTTCGAAGTGATCTGAGACGGGCTGCTCACCAGGTGGTTCGCACCTCGGGCCGCACCCGGGACATGGCCGCCTAGTGCCTCCGGTCAGAAGNNTAGTCGCGCGCCTGGCCCACCGTGTATTCGCCGAAGTGGAAGATCGAAGCGGCCAACACCGCATCGGCACCGCCGATGACCACTCCTTCGTAAAGATGTTGCAGCGTCCCAACGCCGCCCGATGCAATGACGGGAATCGGCACGCGGTCGGCCACGGCGCGGGTCAGTTCCAGGTCGAACCCGTCGCGCGTGCCGTCGCGATCCATACTGGTAAGCAAGATTTCTCCTGCGCCCAACTCCGC
>PMIX01000390.1 GCA_003158395.1 Myxococcales bacterium
CCCAAACGTGGCCGAAATTCTGACCGGAAGCGCTAGGCCCGCTGTCCATCATCGCCACCGCCGGGAAAGACATGATGCGGATGACCGCTTGGCGAACGACACCTGTCCGCAATCGACATGAAGTCGGTAAGGTCTTCGAATCTCGGGCGATAGGAGGGACAGTAGGGAGCAATATGCGGCTGCACATCGTGAAATCGATGCTCTTGCCCGAAAGGGCTAGCGGTCGGCGGGAGTCCCTTGATGGGCTGTACGAGCAGCATGCCTCCGACGTCAAGCGTTGGGCCCGGCGCTTGGCTGGGCCGCGCGCGGATCTCGAGGATTTGGTTCACGACGTCTTCGTCATCGCCCTACGACGGCGGTTCTCGTACCGGGGCGAGGCGAGCGTGAAGACCTGGTTGTTCCGCATTACCCACCACGTGGTTCGCAACCGGATGCGCCGCGGGTTCATCCGGCGGTTGCTCTTCAGCCGACACCAGGACGCACTTGTGTCCCTGGCTCCGACACCCTCCACACCGCAGGAAGAGATCGAACGACGCGAACGCCACGTCCGGCTCTACCGGGCACTCGATCAGCTCTCCGATTCCTACCGAACCCCTCTCATCCTTTATGAGATTGAAGGGCTTTCCGGGGCAGAGGTCGCTGAGTTGAGCGGCATCAGTCTTGCGACGGTTTGGGTTCGCCTGTACCGGGGACGGGCCAAGCTGCTCGACCTCTTGAACAAGGAAGAATGACAATGAGGTCACGGTTTCGGGAACTCACTCGTTTGGCCGACCTACCACCGGAAAATGATCCGACGAAGGTGGCGCTCTTGATCCAGAGCGCCAGACAGGCGCCCGACGAGGCTCTGCCGCTGGTCAAGTGGCGGATTCAAAACACCCTGCGCCGGCGGACGGAGTGGAGTCATCGTGGGGTGCGGCTTGTGTTCGTGGGTGCGCTGATCTTTCTGGTCGGGGGTGTGGTCGGCGCCTTGGCGGGGCCGCTTCTGGGCTCGCGACGCCGCTTGCTGCCGCCGGAACCGGCCGGGGGTTCTCCGCCAGCGCGAGCGATTCGCCACACCCACCGCCGCGCACCCGGGCAATCGATCCCTTCGCCACCCGCAGACCAGCCGCTCGTGTCGGCAGAGCCGTCGGCCCTTCCAGTCCCGGCAGCGCCGACCGAAGCGCAACCGGTGGTGGCTACGGATGCCTTCGCGAAACCGAAAGGCGTGATCGCATCGGTGGCTGCCACAGCCACGGCGTCAAAGACGATGGCGCTGCGTCCGTCGACGGCGGTGCAAGCAAGGCAAGCTCCGCGGTCGGAGCCGGCATCTTTGTCGCCGCCGGCCGCGCCGCCGTCGCTGGAGTTGTCCGCTGCCAAGACTCCGATTCCGGCCGAGTCGAGTGGGGAGCCCGCCGGCTTCGGCGCCGCACCATCGCGGGAGGGTATGGCGAGGCCGAGCGAAGCGAGCGGGGAGGCGGGGCAGGTGGGGGGCCGAAGGGCGGAGCGAACCCTTCCAGGGTTCCCATACCAGCGTCTTGCTATGAGGGATTCGCCCATCGTGCCAGCTGGCGCGCAGAACGTTGCGCCTGAGAAAAGGCCGACCTTGCCGAATCAGCCCGCCTCGTTGGCCAACTCGTTGCTGCGGCTGCCATCGCCTACTTCCAATTTGCCGCCTCCTCCTGACGAACATGCCCTGTTGAAGACCGCGCTGTATAGACTCCGGACGGCCCACGAGCCGGTGTCCGCCCTGGCAGCACTCGACGACTACAGGGTGCGGTTCCCGAGCGGTGGGCTCGCTCCCGAAGTGGCCATGCTGCGCGCCGAGGCGCTTTTGCAGATTGGGCGCAAGGGCGAAGCGCTCGCCGAGCTGGATCAGATGTCGCTCGGTCAGATGCCCAATAGCGACGAGCGCTACGTTGTGCGCGGAGAGTTGCGAGCAGCCGTGGGCCGCTGGCGAGAAGCCCTGGGAGATTTCGACGTCGTCCTGCGCGGCCACACCGGGGAAGAGGCCGAAATCGGCGTGGTAACCGACATGAAATTGCTTGACCGCTTCGAACGCGCGCTGTGGGGCCGAGCCCTGGTCCGCAGCCGCCTGGGCGACGACGCCGGCGCACGCGCGGATCTGCAAGCATGTCTCCGCCGCTTTCCTCACGGACGTTTCGCCTCCGAAGCGGCTCGCTTGCTAGGCGCGCACCGTTGATCATGCCTGCGACACGGGGGCGACGTCTACCGCTGGTGCTGTCGACTGCGCTGGCTGTCCTGCCCGTCGTCGGGACAGCCGGAACGGCTACGGATGGCCATCCTGCAGGCGGTGAGCTTGTGATTGTCAGCGACTCGGACTGCCCATCGGGGCAGGCGGTTCGCGATGCGTTGGTCGGTCTTCGTCCGCTTGAAGCATGGCCTGCCCTGTCGGTGGCGATCCAGGCCGCTGTGGGTATGCTGGTGGTGGAAATCGGACCAGAGAAGACGAACCTGAGGCAGCTCGCCGTCGGTCCCGACTGCGAGGCCCGGGCCGCTGCCGTCGCTCTGGTCATCGCCATCTGGACCGGGGATCTGCCGGTCGAGGCGACAGGTACGCCCATCCTCCGGCCCGCCACGCCCATCCTTCAACCTTCGCCAGGCGAGAAGCCCGAGACTGTGATTTCGAAGACCAACCCTGGCCAGAGCGAAATCGGCGCCGGCCTGCTGGCGGCAAGCGCGGGCGGGATCGTGCCCGGCGTTCGCGTGGAATTCGGCCGGATGAGACGGGGCAGCGGCTTGGGCTGGCAGGCCGACCTCACAGTCCCAGCAGCCCGACAGGNNGCCCGCTGGGCGATGCGAAGATTCTTTCTCGACGGGGAAGTGGGAGGCGTGGCGGCGCTGACCTACGCCTGGGGCCAGGGCTACGTGGCAAACCAATCTGACTGGTCGCCGACCTGGGGTCTTGGGGCAGGCATCCGAGCGGGAGCGCCATGGGGCCGAATCCGGCTTTGGCTGGATCTACGCGCTGTGAGGTGGCTGCGCGAACAGAGCGTGCAAATCGATCCAGTCACGACTGGCACGGCGACCGCAGCGAACTTGCCATCCTGGGATGCGCAAGGGGCTATCGGCATCAGCTATGTCTTTCAGTGAGACGAATCTGGGAAAGGTCCGTCGCCCCTAGGACATGAGTTCAAGCATGAAAACTCGAAGGACGTCGGTTGCCATCTCGTTGGTGTTTAGTTTTGGCGTGGCTGCTTGCCAAGGTAAACTAGACACGGGCCTGGCGGACCTGAGCGATGCTGGCCAGGGCGGCAGCACAGGGAGCCTCGGCACTGGGGGCACGGGTACAAATGCCGCCGCAGGCACAACCAGCGCCACAGGGGGAACCAGCGGCTCCGGGGGAACCAGCAGCCACACGGGAGGCGCGACCAGCACAGGGGGAGCCAGCCGCTCCGCAGGGCCAACCAGCCCCACGGGAGGCGCGACCAGCTCACG
>PMIX01000162.1:0-1170 GCA_003158395.1 Myxococcales bacterium
CCGGTGGGAGTGACGCCGCCTGCGGATGTAACGCCGCCGGTGGGGATAACGCCGCCGGTGTTCGTTTGTCCGCCATTAGCAGTCGTTCCACCTTTTGTTGCGCCACCAGTCACTGTCTTTCCACTCCCCGAAGACTCGCAGGCAGGGAGCAGCATTCCGACGCTGATAGCGTACAAGAATGACGCGAAAATTGGACCTATTTGGCGTTGCGTTGCGTGTTTTCGAAGCATGCGTTCCTCCCTGCAATCTGGGCCCATCGTCCGTGATCTTGATCAGTTCGCAATCTTGATCAATTCGTAGTCTTGATCAACCAGTGGCTTCTGTCTGTGGGCGCGGCCTATCCGTTTTCCCTGCGAAGACGAGATGAGTTGGAAGACGGGTCTACTTTACGAAGACATCGGGCTTGGGCGGATCGGCCATGCCAGTGCCGATGTGGAATCCCACGTGGGGCGGCTGGTTGTAGGTTGACTGCTCAAAGACGGCCTGCATCCGGTACGTCGGATCGTGCATGAGGGTGTAGATNNCAGTTCCTCGCGCCAATCGCCCAGTAGGTCTGCGGTCAGCGTCGGGGTGGACTTGGTCCCGTTGTTCGACGCGCACTCAGAGCAGCTCAGCAGGGTTCCGCCGCCGGACTTGGTGATCGACGTGGCGTTTTCAGTCTCACGTGGTTCATCGGCATCCCAGTAGATGAGGAAGTTGTTCCCAGTCGAGCCGCTGGTGGAGCCACCGGTGGCGCAGCTGACGCCATTGCAGTTCGCGGCAGTGGTGTTGCTCGCACTTACATACTCGGCGACGCCACGCCCGTTGTCGCCCCCCCCGGTAACCTTGAAGTAGATTGAGCAGGTGGAAGCGTCATGACAATCTTGCCCGCCTAGATTCTCGTGGACCGAAAACACAGAGATCCCCTTGCCAACCACCAGCTCGCTCACGTGCATAGCGTCGCCATGGCCCATCGCTGCGCTGCACCTGAAGGTTCCGTCGCTGTTGATGGTGGTCGTGCCGGTGATGACCTCCTGCGCGCCGTCGGCGTCCACGTCNNCGGAAGGTGTACGAAGTCACGGTCATGCGCGTGTAGTACCCACGTTCCTGGATGATGCTGGGCAGCCCGGTGGCGACGCCGCCCTCCTTCACGAACGCCGCCCCACCGACAAAGCGGTCCACCCGGTTGCC
>PMIX01000162.1:1182-15970 GCA_003158395.1 Myxococcales bacterium
CAGATACGCGCCGGTTCCGTCCTTAGTTCCCGGTGCCGTCTTCATCGCCACTTCCGCCTTCCCATCGCCGTCGAAGTCGTACACCGAAAATTGCGTGTAGTGCGCCCCTGCGCGAATGTTCGGTCCCAAATCGATTCGCCAGAGCTGCTTGCCAGCCGTCGTGTACCCGTCGATGATGCAGCTGTCAGTGATGCCCGTCTGGGCATTGTCATGCGAGTTCGATGGGTCCCACTTGAGCACGATGTCGAGCTTCCCGTCGCCATCGAGATCCCCAGTGCTTCCATCGTTCGCGCTGTACGAACCTCCATTGGGGCCCTTGGCAGGTGCGGAGATAGGGATGCTCAGGTAGTTCTGTGCCCAGGGCGTCACCGCAGGAGACTGCGGCCCCTCGGTCCCCTTGATTACGGCGGACACGGCGTAGCTCGATGTGGCAGTGCCGGCAGCGTCCAAGTAGTTTGTGCTATCGGTCACGTTCGCCAACTTGGTGCCGTCCTTGTAGAGGTTGTACGAAACGTTGCTGGCCGTGGTGTCGTACTCGTAGCCGAACATGCGCCAACCAACATAGACGCCGCCGGTAACCATTACGGCCACCACACCGCGATCCAAGTTCTCCATCTGGTAGTGGCCGGCTCCCGTTGAGCCTTGCAGTTTTCCACCCGTCGGCGTGGCGCCGCCTGTGCTCGTCACACCACCGGTGGCGGCGACCCCGCCTGAGGTGCTGCCGCCGCCACGGCCGGTGGTGCCGCCGCCGCGGCCGGTGGTCCCGCCGGGGCTGGTGACCCCGCCGGTTGGGGTGGTGACGCCGCCGGTTGGGGCAACGCCACCTTCGCTCGTCACACCTCCGGCGGGAGCAACGCCGCCGGTTGGGGTGGTGGCGCCGCCGGAGGGGGCGCCGCCGCCCGTGGGAGCGACGCCGCCGGTGGGGGTAACGCCGCCGGTGTTCGTCTGCCCACCAGCACTAGTCGTTCCACCCAATTTTGCGCCGCCTGTTGCCGTCCCTCCCGTACCCGATGACTCGCAAGCAGGGAACAAGATCCCAGCGCTGATGGCGTACAAGAATGACGCGAAAACTGGACCTATTGGGCACGGCGTTGCGTGGTTTCGTTGCATGCGTTTCTCCCTGTGATGGACGCTATGATAAAAATCTCGATTCCGCAGTGTCTTTGCTTCGCTGCACGGCTCATTCGCTTTTCATGCCCCAACGCAGTGGGTTGGGAAAAATGGAAGGGCCGTGGTTCCGGTCGGGACGAGCCAACCGCAACCACGGCCTCGCCATCGCGTGGGGAGCCCGCCGGCTTTGTCCCTGAGGGACTTCGGGACTAACAAGCCCAGCCCTGCCCGCCCCGCGCGCTTCGCGCGCGCCCTCGCCGGCGGTGCACCAGCGCGCGAGGCTGTGGGAACCCTTTGCGGGTTCCCATAACAGCCGACTCGAGACGAGTCTACTTTACGAAAATGTCGGGCACGGGCGGATCGGCCATGCCAACCCCGATGTGGAAACCCACATGCGGCGGCTGGTTGTAGGCTGAGTTCTCAAACGCCACTTGCGCCCGGTACGTCGGATCGTGCATNNGTGTAGATGCGGCGCTTGGTCACGGTTGTCGTCGTGTACACACGCAAGTTCGCATTGCTAGATTCGCGGACTACCAGTTCCTCGCGCCAATCGCCCAGCAGGTCTGCGGTGAGCGTCGGGGTGTTCTTGGTACCGTTGTTCCCCGCGCAGCCGCTCGCGCTTAGCAGGCTTCCGCCGCTGGCCTTGGTAATCGACGCGGCGTTTTCTATCTCACGCCATTCATCGTCGTCCCAGTAAATGAGGAAGTTGCTCCCAGCATTGGGGGTAACCGTGGCACCGGTTCCGCAATTGAGGTTGCCGGTGTGGCTCGACGAACACGATGCGGCAGTCTCGTCCCCCGCGCCGACGTAGTCGGCAGCGCCACGCCCGTTGTCCCCGCCTCCGGTCACGTTGAAGTACAACGTGCAGGTGGCTCCGTCATGACAATCTCCCCCCCCTACCGTCTCGTGAACCGAGAACACCGAGATCCCCTTGCCCACGACCAGCTCGCTTATGTGCATGGCATCGCCATGGCCCTGTCCCGAGCTGCACTTGAAGGTTCCGCTGCTGTCAATGGTGGTTGCGCCGGTGATAATCTCCTGCCCACCATCGCCGTCGGTGTCTGCCGCCATCTCTGAGTGGTCGCCACCCCCATTGGCCTTGCTATTCCCCGCGGCATCACCGTCGAAAATCCAGTTCTGCGCCAGCACCCCAGCCCGGTAGGTCAGCGCAGAAACCGTCAGGCGTGTGTAGTAGCCACGTCCCTGGATGATGCTTGGCAGACCGTTCGCAACCCCCTTATCCTTCACGAACGCTACCCCGCCGTTGAAGCGGTCCACCCGGTTGCCGTAGGCGTCGCCCCAAGAAGACACATCGCCACGGGGCACCGGGTAGTCCACCGTCGCCAGTTCCTTGCCGGTCGCCCCGTCGAACACGGTCACGTACTCCGGCCCGGTCAGAATGTAGCCGGAGCCGTTCCTGTACACAGCGCTGTCGTCGTCGCTGGCAGCGGGTCCGTTGCTCAGATACGCGCCGGTNNCTTGCACGCCACTTCCGCCTTCCCATCGCCGTCGAAGTCGTACACCGACATCTGCGTGTAGTGGGCCCCGGCGCGAATATTCGGTCCCAGGTCGATGCGCCAGAGCCGCTTGCCAGCCAGCGTGTACCCGTCCAGGTAGACGTCCCCAGTGACGCCCGCATTGGCATTGTCTTGCGCGTTGGTCGGGTTGAACTTGAGCACGATGTCGAGCTTGCCGTCGCCATCGAGATCCCCTGTGCTCCCATCGTTCGCTTCGTACGATCCGGACGGTGCCGTCAACGGGATGCTGACGTATTGCTGCGCCCAGGGCGTGACCGCAGGAGACTGTGCCCCCTCGGTCCCCTTGATTACGGCGGTCACCGTGTAGCTCGAACTGGCGGTTCCGGCCGCGTCCAGGTAGTTGGTGCTATCGGTGACGCTCGCCAACTTGGTCCCGCCCTTATAAAGGTTGTACGAAACATCGCCGGCCGTTCCGGTGTACTCGTAGCCAAACATGCGCCAACCAACATAGACGCCGCCCGAGACCACCACGGCTACCACGCCGCGATCCAAGTTCTCCATCTGGTAATGGCCGCTTCCCGGGACTACCGGTTTCGTGTTCCCACCGGTTGCCGGGACAGCACCCGTGCCTGTCACACCGCCGGAGGCGGTTGTGCCGCCGTCGACGATTGCTCCGCCGGCGCCGCGGCCAGCTGTTCCGCGGCCGGCTGTGCCGCCGCCCCCCCTGCCTGCGGTGGGTGTGAGGCCGCCGGTGGGAGTGCCGGCGACGGGCCCGCCACCGCCGGTGGGGGTGACACCACCGGTGGGAGTTATACCACCGGTGGGGGTGACACCGCCGGTGGGAGTGACACCACCGGTGGGAGTGACACCGCCCTTGGGAGTAACACCGCCGGTGGGAGTGACACCGCCGTTGGGAACGACACCGCCGGAGGGGGCAAGGCCCCCGGTGGGAGTGACACCGCCTGTGTAGGTCGCGCCGCCTGAGCCTTGCGCCCCGCCGTTGGCTTTCGAGGTGGTCCCTCCACCAGACGAATCGCAGCCTTGGAGCAAAATGATGGCGCCGCCAAAGAGCAGAGCCACGCAACCTCTCGCGAGGGCTTGGGTCGCATTCCGAGTTCTTGATCGCATCGCATCCTCCATAATGTCTTCGGCCTTGCGCATCCTAGTAAATGCGCAGTCTCAATGGCCCGCAGTGACCGCCTGGAAAACAACGGCTCACATAATTTCATGACGGGTCCGGCTATTCGAGAGCCGTGTTTTCCCAAGATTCGTGAGCCGCGGGGAGGCCCTCGCGACACTGCCACGTGAAAGAAGGCTCCCCGTGAGCGCAGGAACCCAGTTCAACGTGTGGCCCCATCCCTGGCATACTGGTACTATAGGATCTGTGTCCGACCGGGTCATTCATAACGGCGGGCTGGATTCTATACCACTGTCCGCCAGGCAGACGACCACGGGCGCTTCTGGACGCGAGGAGCGCGTGGGTGCTGATGCCGACGACGCCATTTTGGCGCGGGCGGCGCTCGTGGGCCAGGTCTGGGCCCAGCGCGAGATTTGGTTTCGGTTCGCGCATATGGTGTATGGCCTTTTTCGCCGAGCGCTCGGCCCGCGCCATGACCACGACGATCTGACCCAAGAGGTCTTCCTCAGGGTTTTCCGCAAACTGCATACCCTAGAAAAGGCCTCAGCCCTTCGCAGCTTCGTGTATTCGGTGGCGGTTCGGGTATTGAGCGAGGAGATCCGCCGCATACGCGTGCGCCGCCGGATCGTGGCTGAGCGCCACGATTCTGCGATGCCCTCCTCGTCATCGCCGACCGATTTCGAGGCGCGCGAAACCCTGTTCAACGTGCAGCGGATGCTGGACCGGATGCGCGACAAGCATAGAGCTGTCTTCGTCCTCCGGTACGTGGATGGCATGGAACTGCAGGAGATCGCCTTGGGCCTCGGCATCTCTCTGGCCACGGTGAAGCGGTACTTGAACAAAGCCTTGGCTGCCATTCACAAGTCGGTTCCTCAAGAGGCAGGTCAAGGACAGACGCGCCCAGGCTTGGCGACGACGTCTCGTCTTTTGGGGGGTGGGCCATGACGAACGCGCGGGATGCCAGGATCATCGAGCAGGTCGCCTCTCTGGCTCAGCAGAGCCTGGGGCAAATTACCGAAGCTGAACTCGACCAGGGCTGGCTGCGGCTGGCCAGCCGCCTCGCGCAGGGGCAGCACCTGGATCCCCCGATTTCCCTGCGTCCCCGGTACCCATGGGTCGGGTGGGCCCTGGCAGGGACCGCTGCTCTCGCGGTGGGCATCGCAGCCTATCGCCTGCCGCTCGGCCCGTCGGACAAACCTTTGCACTGCATCGTCGAGGGAGCGACTGTCGGACCGGGTGAAACCATCGCCGCCACGTCGCCCGCGCGCGTACTTTTTTCTGACGAGTCCCGCGTGGGAATCGAACCGTTGTCCAAGATCAGGGTGCTGGGCACCGACGCGCACGGCGCCCATGTGGCCATTGCCGATGGCTCCATCGACGTGTTCGTCAAGCCCCGCAAGGACTCTTCCTGGCGCTTCGAAGCCGGTCCCTTTTCGGTTCTGGTGAAGGGCACGGCCTTCCGTCTTGGCTTCGAGGCCGCGAAAGGGCGTCTGGACTTGCATGTGAAAAACGGCGTGGTCGACGTGCGTGGTCCACGTGAGGATCGCGTTTTGACTCTGCGCGGGGGCGAGTCGATGGAACTGTTCGTGAACCCGCCGCGCGAAGCGCCCATCGCCGTTCCTGCCCAGGTCGCGACAACACAGCCACCTTCGACGCTGCCGGAAATCCCGCAAGCTGGCCGGACCGCGGCGAGGCACGCCGTGCATGGCGGACCGAGTCGGCTCGCAATGCACGATGGGGTGAGCCATTCGGCCCCTTGGTCAGACCTGATCGCCAAGGGGGATTTTTTCGCGATCGTGCAAGACGCGGAAAGGCGCGGCCTGGACGTCACCCTGGCTCGCGGCTCTGCCCTGGATCTCATTACCCTGGCGGATGCGGCCCGCTACACCAGGAAGCACGAAACGGCCCGCCAGGCCTTGCTGGCCCTGCGCGCGCGCTTCGCCGGAAGTGATCGTGCGAAAGATGCCGCCTTTTTCCTGGGCCGCCTTTCCGAAGTCGGCCCCGCGTCGTCGGATGCTGCCCTGACGTGGTATGACACCTACCTTGCAGAAGCGGGCCGAGGACCCTACGCCTCCGAGGCTCTGGGACGGAAACTGACTCTGCTCGTGCGCGTGGACCGCGAACAGGCCCGCAAGGCCGCCCGAACTTACCTGCAACGGTTCCCCCAAGGGAATCAGGCCGACCTCGCGCGCTCCGTTGTAGAATCACCGGCCGAGTGACCGCTCTCTTTGCCGCCTTGCTCTTCGCCAATGCGATTTCAGCCGACGCCGCCGGGGCGGCTGCACCTGCAGACTCGGGTGTAGCGGTGATCGCTGTGGCGATCCCCGAGGGACAGAACAGCGCCATGCAAGAGGCCCTCAACCGCTTGCGTGGCGAAGCGCTGTCGGTGGGCTTCGAGGTACGCTTCATCCACGCCGGCAACCCCGATACGCCCGCCACGCAGCTCGAAACCCTCGCGCCCGGACCGCGAACTGCCGCGGTCGTGGTCTTCGCCGACCAGGCCGGCGCGGCAAGCGCAGGGTCCGGCACGCGCCAGCTCGATGTCTGGTTCCTCGATCGTTCAAGCGGCAAGACCTCGGTGGCCCACTTGGGCGTGTCTGATGAAGAGATGGATCGAGCGGACGTGGTCATCGCGGTGCGAGCCGTTGATTTCATTCGTGCCCGCATGTTCGATACCCTCGCGTACAGACTCGCGACAGCCCCCCGGCCGCCCTACGCGCAAGCGCCGGCAATACGAGATCGCACGTTCCTGGCTGGCGGCCTGGCGGTTCTCGGCACTTTTTCGGGTTTCGCGCCTTCGCTTCTGCCGTATCTCGAGGCGGGGTATCAACTGCGTTCTTGGGTTCGCGCCACGGCCAGCGCGTTCGGTTTGGGTACGCGCCCAGAGCTGAAGGCCCACGAGGGAATCGTGCGCATCGACCAAAGCTTCATCGGGCTGGGTCTAGCCTTCACGCGTTGGCAGTGGCGGCGATTCCTCCCCCATGCCGAGGTGGGCGGCGGCGCGTATCGGGTGGTGGCTGAAGGAATCGTGACCTCCGACTTCCAAGGCCATCGCATCACTGCGTGGTCAGTGGGCGGACGAGCATCCGTGGGCGTCACGGCTTCCCTCTCCCGCCATTTCTTCTTTGACGTCACGGCAGGCACTTTGTGGCTCGTTCCCGAACCACGCTTTTACAGTCTGAAGACTTTCGTCGCGAGCACGGGCCTACCTTCGTGGATGGGCACCGCACTCGTGGGAGCGCGATTCCAGTGAAACGCGCAGTCCTCGTCCTGCTGGGTCTTTGTTTTGGGTGCGACTCTCGAGGTTTGGTCGTCATCACTTCACTGGGGTCCACCCCCGATGCGGGCGGGTCCATCGCCAATCCGAGCGGGCACTACCACATGGAGAACCTGGACCGCGGCCTGGTTGCGGTCAGCACGCCCGATGGCGTGTACCTCGGCTGGCGCATGATTGCCGACGTCGAATACCTCGACCCTCCCACGCGGGTTGCGTACGTGGTCTATCGTGACGACGCGCCGCTCACGACGGTGAAAGACAGCACGAACTTCCTGGACCTTCAGGGCAGTCCAGATGTTCAATATCAAGTGGCCGCGATCGTCGACGGAGAGAGACAGGAGTTGTCGCCGAAAGTCACTGCCTGGCCGCAAGACTATCTGCGGATTCCTTTGCAGATTCCCCCGGCAGGTGTGACCCCGGCGACCTGCATATCGCCCAACGAACACTACACCTACAGCGCCGGCGACGGTTCCGTCGGGGATCTCGACGGAGACGGACGGTACGAGATCGTCCTGAAATGGGATCCATCGAACGCCAAAGACAACTCAATCCCCGGTTGCACCGGGGACGTCCTCCTGGATGCGTATACCCTGGACGGAAAGCAGCTCTGGCGCATCGACCTGGGGCCCAATATCCGAGCAGGCTCGCACTATACCCAGTTTCTAGTCTATGACTTCGACGGCGACGGGAAGGCCGAAGTGGTCGTGAAGACCGCGCCCGGCACGCTTGACGGGAACGACAATTATCTGCAGACGGGACCAGCCGCCACCGACGACGACAGCATTGTCTACCGCAACTCAGCCGGCCACATCCTCACCGGGCCTGAATACCTGACCGTGTTCGAAGGGGCCACGGGCGCCGAGTTGGCAACCGCAGACTTTCAGCCTGCGCGTGGAGCGCTCACGGACTGGGGGCCTCCCGACGGCGGCAATCGTGCGTACATCTTTCTCTCCACGGCGGCGTTTGTCAGTGATCAGCCCGACGGCACCGCCAGCGGCCGTCCGAGTATCATCATGGCGCGTGGCGTGTACGACCGCTCCGCACTTTGCGCCTGGAATTGGCGACAGAATGATCTCACGCAGCAGAACGAACTCACGCTGCTGTGGACCGCGGACAGCGCTCAGGGCACCGCGTACGCGAGTCAGGGGGCGGATAGCATGATGGTGGCAGACGCGAACGGCGACGGGGCGCAAGAGATCATCTACGGCTCGTCGACCATCGCCAGCAACGGGACGAAGAGGTGCTCGACGGGCTTCGGCCACGGCGACACGCTCCACGTCGGCGTTCTTCTGGATCCATCGCATCAGGTCAACGAAACCGACATACAAGTCTTCATGGTCCACCAGAACGGAACGCAGCCTGCGTACGACGTACACGACGCATTCACCTGCGACACAATCGTGAAGGGCCCGGCTACTGGCGTCGACAACCGGGAGGGCGTGGCCGACGACATAGATCCGAACAATCCAGGTGCAGAAATGTGGAGTGACGCGAGTCCGGTGCTCTTGTCAGCGACCGACGGTACCAACCTCGGCCCCAAGCCGAGTTCGAGCAACTTCCTCATCTACTGGGACGCGGACGAATCGCGCGAGCTTGAGGACGACACGTCGATCACCAAGTACGGCGTTGGCACACTGCTGAGCTGCGCTCAGTGCGAGTCGAACGGCGGTGGCAAGACCCCAACCCTAACCGCGGACTTGTTCGGCGACTGGCGCGAGGAGATCGTCTGGCGCGAAGCGGACAACTCGGCCTTGCGTGTGTACACAACCACGGATGTGACCAAGCGCCGGATCTACACCCTGATGCACGATCCCCAGTACCGCATGCAGGTCTCTGCCGAGCAGACTGGTTTCAATCAGCCCCCTCATCCAGGTTTCCATATCGGCAACGGCATGAAGATGCCTCCCAAACCAGACATCTTCGTGCGCCCGTCGCAGCTGCCCGACCTCTAGACGTCTTGGGGCGTCGATCTTGTCAAGATGGGCCTCGTGGACCCCGGCGCTGGCTGTGGCTGACTGGGTAACATCCAAAATGGGCGCGTTGGCTTTGACACGATCGGCATAACGAACGCCAGCTTCAGCGCAACCTTGCGATCGTATGGTTCGCGCTTGTAAAAGGTGAGCCACCAGAAGCTCAGGCGCCACTGCGTAGCGAAGTCAGAAAACAAGATCCAGGAGGATTCCATGACGAATAGGTATTCGGGACGCACTCCGCACCTCGTGGTGGTGCGATTGCCTGCACTTGTCACCGCTTTGGCAGGCGCCACATTGTTCTGGGGGTGTTCGTCGGGCACAGCGGCCGGGACCGGCGGCGCCACATCCCATGGTGGCACTTCCAGCGCCACGATTCCTTCCGGGGGTAGTATCGCTACAGGTGGGAGTTCCGCGTCTGGCGGAAAGTCGGCTGCCGGTGGGACCACCTCGATGGGCGGCTCAAGCGCGACAGGCGGCAGCACCCAGGGCTCAGGCGGAAACACCGCCTCGGGAGGGACGACGTCAGAAGGCGGGACGTCCAGTACCGGTGGGAGTGTCTCAGTCGGCGGTTCTGCGATACTAGGCGGGACCACGGCGGACGGGGGTACGATGGAAGAAGGTGGAACGACCGGCGTGGAAGGTGGCACGACCAGCACAGCCGGCACGACCAGCACAGCCGGCACGACCAGCAAAGGCGGCACGACCAGCACAGCCGGCACGACCAGCAAAGGCGGCGCTACCAGCACCAGCGGAGGGTCCAGCGGTGGCGGGACCGCCAGCGCGGGGACCACCGCCAAGGGCGGGACCACCACCTCCAGCGGCGGGGCCACCCCCTCCGGCGGCGCCTCACCAATGGGTGGATCAACCAAGCCGCCAGTCACGGGGGGAGGCAGCGGGCACTACCAGATGGAGAACTTGGATCGCGGCGTGGTGGCCGTGGTGGTCAGCGGCGGCGTCTATGTCGGCTGGCGCATGTTTGGCTACGAATACACCGGAACGGATAGCGATACTTCGTACAACCTCTATAGGGACGGTACCAAGGTGGCCAACGTGACCGATAGCACCAACTATCTGGACGCGTCCGGTACTTCCGGCTCGAAATACACGGTGAGCGCCGTGCTCAAAGGGGTCGAGGGGCCGCAGTCTGCTGCGGTCACACCCTGGGCGGACCAATACAAGAGCATATCGCTTAGTGTGCCCCCGAAGGGCGCCCTTGGTGGCACGTACACCCCGAACGACGCTAGCCCGGGCGATCTGGACGGCGACGGCCAAATGGACATCGTGCTCAAGTGGGATCCGTCGAACTCGCAAGACTCGTCGTTCTCTAACAAGTCAGACGATTGCATCATCGACGGGATCAAGATGGACGGAACCAAGTTGTGGCGCATCGATCTGGGCGTCAACATCCGCGCCGGGGCGCACGACACGCAACTGTCGGTGTACGACTTCGACGGGGACGGGAAGGCGGAATTTGCTTGCAAGACCGCACCGGGCACCAAGGATGGGCAGGGCAACTACCTGAAGACCGGGCCAGCGGCAGGCGCCGACAACAGCCAGGACCTCAGAGGTCCTCGCGGCATGACCTTGGGGGGACCGGAGTGGCTGACCGTGTTCGACGGCACGACCGGGGCGGAACGGGCAACCATTGAGTATCCGGTGCTCTATGCCAGCCATAGCTGGGGCGACACGAACGGCAACCGATCGCAGCGCTTCAACGGCGGGTTTGCCTTTGTGAAGGACGGTGGGGTTGCCACCGGGCTTCCCAGCATCATCCAGCAGCGCGGCTACTACACGGTGCTGACCGTGTCCGCGTTGACCTTCCGCAATGGCGTTCTTGCGAAGAACTGGGTCTACGACAGCGTGACGTCTATCCCCAATGGCGGTGGCGACCACTCGTGCATGGCGGCCGATGTGGATGGCGACGGTGCGCAGGAGATCATCCCCGGCGCGAGAACCATCAACAGCGACGGAACCTTCAAGTGCGACTCAGGAATGGGCCATGGCGATGCCATGGACATTGCGGAGCTGATTCCTGGCAAGGGGATCGCTACCTTCTCGATTCACGAGTCTCTTGGGGGCAGTGATTGTCACGATGCCGCCACCTGCACGTTCTACTACAAGATTACGGGAGGTGGGGACGCCAATCGTGGTCGAGCGGACTATGTCGGCGCAGGCGACGAAACCAGCGCATCGTGTAATGGCGGTGGAGCCTCGGGCTTGTGCCTCACCGGTACCGGCAGCGCTCCCTCGGCTGGGAGCAACTTCGTCATGTACTGGGACGCGGATGAATGGCGCGAGCTTGAAGACGCCAACCACATCAGCAAGGCCGGCGGCGCGACCCTGCTGACCTGCTCCACCTGCTTGGGAAACAACAGTACCAAGAACACCCCGACCCTGACCGCGGACATGTTCGGCGACTGGCGCGAAGAAATCATCTGGCGCGAGTCGAGCGGCTCGGCCATCCGGCTGTACACAACGACGGATGTGACCAAGCGCCGGATCTACACGCTGATGCACGATCCGACGTACCGGGCGCAGGTGAACTTCGAGCAGGCAAGCTACAACCAGCCACCCCACACCGGGTTCCAGATCAGCCCCAACATGCCCGCTCCGCCCGTGCCCAACATTTTCGTCAAGTAGTCGATTGACCGTGAAACCGGCTGTCGCGCCTGGCGGCTTGGCCAGGGCGGCAGCCGGTTTTTTTGTGGGCCCTCGCTGCAAAGTTTCTGGCGTCACGCACGGAGCCAGAGCGCGGGTATGGGAACCCTCCCAGGGTTCCCATGACAATGCCCAGCGCGCCCGGAGGGAATTGAACCCCCAGCCCTCGGCTTAGAAGGCCGATGCTCTATCCACTTGAGCTACGGGCGCCCAGAGGAAAAGTATCACGCCGCTTAGCCCGGCGCCGCAAGAGCGCAGGTTTCACCTTTGAGATCGCTGGGAGCCGCGCCCTGTATTGCTGACGTCGCGTTTCTTCGCGAGCCGCGAAGATTCTCGACGGTGTCGCGACAGTTGCAGGAGGCCGTGGTCGTGGTCGTGGNNGCGGCCGTCAGGCTGCGATGTGAAGACTCGGTCCCCTGTGGCGTGGAGCCGCCAGGCTAAACAGTTTCCCCTACGGCGCGCGGTCAAGCACGTCACGGACCTTGGCTATCAACTCCTCACTCGTATACGGCTTCTGGATGAAGCCCGCCNNGAGGTCGAGAATGACCAGATCCACCTCGGCCCTGACCCGCTTGAAGACTTCGACCGCCTTGCGGCCATCTTCGGCAAGATGGACGGTGAATCCCGCACGCTCGAGCATGCGCCGGGTCAGGGTGCGCACAGTCTCTTCGTCGTCAACCACCAGGATTTGGCCATGGCCTTTCCAGGTCTGGGCGCGGGGTGTGGCATGCGCAACGTCGCGCGCTCGGGCCTCGGCAGCCGGGAAGAGCACCCTAAAGGTCGTGCCGCGGCCGACCTCGCTGTGGACCTTGATGGCGCCCTTGTGGCCACGCACGATGCCCAGCACGGCAGCCAGGCCCAAGCCGCGCCCGGTGAACTTCGTGGTGAAGAAAGGATCGAAGATGCGATCCTGAGTTGCCTTGTCCATGCCGTGGCCGGTGTCCGTCACCTCCAAGGACACGAAGTCACCGGGCTGGATGCCGTCCACGGCAAAGCAGGTCTTGAGAGACTCGGCGTCGCAATGGGCCAGGCCTGTGCTGACGGAGATGACGCCGCTGCGATCACCGATGGCTTCTGAGGCGTTGACGATGAGGTTCATGATCGTCTGTCGCATCTGCGTGGGGTCGGCCTCGATTGCGGGCAGATTCTTGGCGAAGTGGTACTTGAGCAGGACCTTCTTGCTGATGCTGACCGCCAGGAGGTGTCCCATTTCCTGCACCAGCTCCATGAGATCGAGCGGTTGCACCGCGAAGCGTCCCTTGCCACTATAGGCGAGGAGCTGCCGGCACAGCTCGGCCGCGCGCCGCGCCCCGGTTTCGATGGCTTCCAGGCTTTCGCGCGCCGGCGCAACCGGTGACAGTTCGGCCAGCGCCAGATCGGCGTTGCCCNNGAAGTCGTGCGCGATCCCGCCGGCCAGTACGCCCAGGCTCTCTAGCTTTTGACTGTGCAGCACCTGCTGTTCGAGGCTGCGCTGCTCGGTGACGTCCTGTCCCCCGGCGAGCACGAACGTCTGCCCACCCAATTCCACCCTACGGGCCGAGATCCGCATGATACCGACCCTGCCGTCCTTGCGCCGAAGCTTCGTCTCAAGGCCGTTAATTTCCCCCTTGCGCGCAGCCTCGGCGTACATGGCCTTGCGTTGATCCGGGTCGATCCACAACCCGATTTCGGTTGGCTTGTGGCCAACCAGTTCTGCCTCGGTGTAGCCCGCGACTTTGCAGAAGGCCTCGTTGCAGCTCACCAGAAGGCCATCGGGTGAGGAGATGGTGAGCGGATCGGGCGCGAAATTGAAGACCTTGCGGAATCGTTCCTCACTGCTGCGCAAGGCCTCTTCGTGTCGCCTCTGCTCTGACACGTCGAGAAAGATCGTGGCAAAGAAGCCAGGACCGAGCGGCGCGATGCTGATCTCGAAGTGGCGGGCGAGGGGCGGAAAGTGGACCGCCAGCCTGGAGGCCTGGCCGGCCAAGGCCACGGAGGAGAATTCCGCGAGGTAAGGGGCCTCCGGCGTGCCATAGGCTTCGGTGGCTAGCTTGCCGACGACCTGCTCAGGCGGCAGTCCGGTGCACGATTCATACTGTGGGTTGACCGCAAGGATGCGATAGTTGATGGGATTGCCGGCGGCGTCGCACACCACTTCGTGCAGGGCTACACCCTCCGCCATGTGGCGAAAAAGGGACCCCAGAAGCCTCTCGGCGTCGATCAGCGCGTTGGGAAGAGGAGTGCGCTCGTCCATCCGGCCTCCTATCCGACGATCTCCACCGAACAACTACGGCCAATTATCCTATCACCACCTGCAAACGGCTGCCTGAAGAGGAGTCATTCGCAGGGAGTCACGAACGGTTCCCACTCTCGGATAGCAACAAGCGCACACCGCGGCCGTCGCCAGCAGCCGATGCGATGTATGCTGGGGCCCATGCCTGCTCCTCCGGTCCCTTGGCGCGCCCACCTTCGCGGCCTTCTGTTCCTCGCCGTCGTCACGGGGTGTCGGAGGCCGCCGGCGGAGATAGTGGTCTTTCACGCCTCCAGTTTGACCGCCGTGCTGGGTGACGCGGCAGAGAAGTTCCAGCACGACAACCCACGGATTCGTGTGCGGCTCGAGCCGAGCGGTTCCCAAGTTGCTGCGCGCAAGGTTGTCGAGCTGGGCATGCGCGCGGATATTGTCGCGGTCGCTGACGCGGGAATTATCGGCAAGATGATGATTCCGCGGCATGCCTCCTGGAACGTGGTGTTCGCGACCAACGAGATCGTGCTGGCCCACAAGGACCACAGCCGGTTCACGGATGAGATCAGCACCCAAAACTGGCCGAACGTGCTGGGCCGGCCGGGCGTGCGCCTGGGCCGGGCTGATCCCGACACCGCGCCCCTGGGGTACCACACCCTGCTGGCGTGGCAGCTTGCGGAAAAGTCGGGGACCTACGGTGCCGCAGGCGTGGACCTGGTGGCGCGGCTCTCCGGCCAATGCGCCAAGGAACATGTGACTCACGACGAGGCTGAGCTTCTGACCCTTCTCGAAGCCCGCGCGGTCGACTATGCGTTCTTGTTTCGTTCCACGGCCGAGGACCATCACCTGAAGATCACGACGCTTCCGGCTGAGCAGAATCTGTCGCGGCCCGAGCTGGCCGAGCACTATGCCAGCGCCAGCGTCGAGGTTCGC
>PMIX01000459.1 GCA_003158395.1 Myxococcales bacterium
CGGGATGGTGCTCATCGCCGGCGGACACCCCAGGGGATTTGGGACGGTGATAAGCGCCGCGGACCTATACGACCCAGCAGCCGAGACATTTTCAGCAACCGGCAGCATGACCGCGGCACGGTACGAGCACACGGCGACCTTGTTGCCCAACGGCATGGTGCTCATCGCCGGCGGCTCAAGCTTCGATATCGGCGCTCCGCCCAGCGAGCACGCGGAGAAGTTCGCGCTGAGCGCCGCGGAGTTGTTCGACCCAAGCGTCGGGACATTCACGTCCACCGGCAGCATGGCTGTGGCAAGGCTGTGGCACACGGCGGCGTTGTTGTCCAGCGGGAGGGTGCTCATCGCTGGCGGAGTCGATGACAACGGGGGTATTCTCGCGAGCGCAGAACTCTACGAATAGCCCCGAAAGCCGCCCGCGCACGGTTTCGTNNAACGCCGCCAAGACCACTATCAGCGCGTCTGCGCACCCGCAGGCGATACTTCGGTCCTCACCCGGGTGCCTCCGCTGCCAGATCACCGGGCGACCACCGAGGTTTCACGCTCGCTCTGGCCCCGCGCTTCGGCCCGCCCACCATCACAGAAGTTGCAGAGTGATCTAGCGTAGTCGCTACGTGTTTGCGTCGCCTTGCCGAGCCGCGGACGGGTGGTAACCTGAGCCGCATGGCAACCATCGGGATCATCGGTGCAGGAAAGATTGGCAGCCAGATCGCTCGTCTGGCGGTTAAGCACGGCTATCAGGTCGTGATCAGCAACTCGCGTGGGCCTGAGACCCTGTCGGGCTTGGTCGCGGAATTGGGGCCGGAGGCCCGCGCCGCAACCGCCGCAGAGGCAGGGGCGGCGGGAGAGATCGTCGTGGTCACCGTACCGCTGAAGAACTATCGGGCCATTCCGGTCGAGCCGCTGGCCGGAAAGGTCGTGATCGACACCAACAACTATTACCCGCAGCGGGACGGCCACATCCCCGAGCTCGACAACGAGTCCACGACCACTGCAGAGCTTTTGCAGGCGCACCTGCCGACTTCCAAGGTGGTCAAAGCCTTCAATCATATCTACGCCGCCGAGCTCACCACCCACGGGCAGGCTGCAGGCAGCAAAAACCGCCGTGCCCTGGTCATCGCCGGAGATGACCACGGGGCGAAGGCCACTGTCAGCCGTCTCATCGATCAATTCGGGTTCGACGTCGTGGACGCTGGCCCGCTTAAAGAAGGATGGCGCATTCAACGCGACACGCCCGGCTACGGCCCGCGCCGGAATGCCGAGGAACTTCGTCGGGACCTAGCGGCAGCCAGACGATACGCGGATCAGTAGTCGCTCCGCGCGCGTCTAGTCGAACGGTTTGACGGACCGGGTGAAATTGCGTAGTTGCGAGCGGCCGTCGATTGTGTACCCGACACAATCGAAAAGCCGTACAATGTCCCTAAGCCATGAAGGAGCATGAGGTCCGGCAGCGTATCGAGAGCTTCCTCAAGCGAACGGCACGCGAGTTGGTTGTGCCGGCGTCGGTGGGCCTGGGCCTGGCGCTCAGCGGGTGCGACCACACGGGGCTTAAGGTGCCTCGCGACGCGGCGGCTGAGATGGCCCGCTCGGCCGCGCCCGACGCAATCGTGGCCGATGCGACGCTGGGGAAGGACAGCATCGTCAACAGCCCGGACACCGCCACCCAGCCGGACTCGTATCTGGCGGACGCTACCCAGATTGCCCCCGATTTGCGCAGGACGGACCTGCCGTTCATTGCGCTTCCGTACATGGCAGTCTTCATACCGCCGCCGGATGCGGGCTTGGATGCGGATGCCCCGGACGCGCGCGCCGATGCGGCCCGACCCGACGCTGGCGCGGATGCGGGCGCCCTGGATACGGGCGCCGAGGTTCGGGTCCCTGATGCGGGCGCGGATGCCTCGGACACTCGTCTCGACACGCGCCAGGCTGACCTGCCCATAATCATGCCGCCCTACCTTGCTGCACCACCGCCCGATGCTGCGCGGGACCTGCCGACGATCGTGCCCCCGTACATGGTGCCACCGCCCTACATGGCGCCGGCCTTCGCCCCCGCACCCCCTCCGCCGCCTCCCCCGCCACCGCCACCACCAACTCCGGTCTACATGGGGGCCTCTTTCGTCCCCGCTCAGCCTCCCCCGGACGCGGCGCCCCTGTCACCCGATCCAATGCCGCCACCACTATTGCCCTATATGTCGACCCCCTTTGCCTCGGTCGCGCCGCCGGCAACCGTGTTGCCCGCGACGGCGCCTCCCACGAAAAGCACGAAGTAGGCCACAAGCCGTGGCAGCGGCACGACACAGGAGCGATCGGTGCTGGAAGTCCTGAGACGGGCCGGGATCGCCCCGCTCGCCTGCGCGTGGGAGCTGACCTTGGCGTGCAACCTGCGCTGCCGCCACTGCGGCTCGGCGGCAGGTCCGCGGCGTTCCGACGAGCTGACCCTGGAGGAATGTCTGCGCGTGGCCGACGAGCTGGNNTGCGCGGGGTTGCGTTCAGCTTGGACGGACTGGAGAAAGAGCACGACCGCTTCCGCGCCGAGGGCTCGTTCCGGCGCGTGGTCGAGGCGGTGGGGCACACCTTGGCGGCCGGCCTACCGGCGGGCATCAACACCACGATCCACCGTCTGAATAGCCGCCAGCTTCCCCAGCTGCGCCAGTTCCTCATCGACATCGGCGTGCGCTACTGGCAATTGCAGTTCGCCATCGCCACCGGCTATATGGCCGGCAATCGCGATCTGGTCGCGCCCCCCGAGGAGCGCCTGTGGCTCATCCCGCAGATCGCACAGCTGTGCCAGGCCAGCGACAGCCGCCTTACGGTCTACGCCAGCGACCACGTGGGCTACTTCGGCAAGCCCGAGCGCGACCTGCGCACCGCCGATGCGTCGATGCCGTTCTGGCTGGGTTGTCGCGCCGGCTGCCATGTGATCGGCATCGAGAGCAACGGCAACGTTAAAGGCTGCCTGTCCCTGCCCTCGCAGGTCCAGGGTGAAAGCCGTTTCGTCGAGGGCAACCTGCGCCAGGACAGCCTGCGCACGATCTGGAACCGCCCGGGCGCCTTCGCCTTCAACCGCGAATTTCGGGTAGAGCAGCTGGGTGGGTTCTGCGCCGTGTGCCGCTTCCGCGACATCTGCCGCGGCGGTTGCACCTGGACCATGTACGCTGAATCGCCGACCCTGGCCGCGGGCAATCCCCATTGTTTCTACCACCAGGCAGTCAAGCACGGCCGCGCCGACCTGCTGGACGAGGAGCCCACGGCGGAGGAAAGAGGGTATTTCCGTTAGCTCGCCCGCGCCTCGGCGACAAATACTTGTTGCGTTTGCAGCCGTCGAGAACTGCCGCGCGCGTCCGGAACAGGCGGCCGCCTGGCCGCACCAGACGAGATGATCATCGCTCAGTCTCACGCTGACCAGTCGAGAAGACGAAGCGGTGCCCCTGAAGACTTGCCGAGTTCCTCGAAGTCCCGCCGGTTTTTGGTGACCAGCGGCAGCTGTCGTGACACGGCGATGCCCGCAATGAGGATGTCCCCGAGCTGGCATCGTCGATGTGCAGACACGCGGCTCCAGATCTCCCCGGCGACGCCGGCTGCGTTCTCGTCCAACGGCAAGACGTCCGAACTCGCCACCAGGGTTTGAAATGCCTGCATCTGTCGTTGGTAGGGTCGGCCGTTGCGAATCGCAAGCCGGTATCCGCGCAAGCGCTCGAAGACAGTTATGGCAGTGATGGTGAGGCGTCCGAATCTCGACAAATAGGCCAGGGCCCGCTCGCAGACACGCGTGTTTCCGCGGCTCAGCTCCGACAGCGTGTCGGTGTCCAGCAGGACGGGTTCGGCGTCAGTCAACCTACCGCCCTGCTTCCGTCAGCCTCGTGGTCAGGGTGCGAAGATCTGAACCCTGGACGTCCGCCAGACTTGCGGTGGCGAGCGCGAGTATCGCTTCAGGGCGGGGCGCAATGTCCACATCCTCGCCATAGTGGCGTCGCAAAAGGGCAATGACCTGGGCCTCGAAACTGCGCCCGCACCTCTCTGCGTCTGCGGCAATCTTGGCACGCAAGGCACCTGGGAATCGGATGGTCCGACCAACCTGTCCCAACTGGCGAATGTTGGCTGAAGCCAATGCGCGAGTCATAACCAGAAAAGTACCAGATTGGTGTTCCCGAGGCAAGGCCAAGGCGATCGCGCAGAGGCGCGCGTGTGGCTGCCTGTCTCGTACTTCTGGGGTGCGACCCGGTGAGCTGTTGGCCCAAGCATGTTCGGCACGATCTCGCAAGCCCTGGGCTTTGACAACCCACCTCGCCTCTTGGCCATGATCTTGCCGCCGTGCCCAACACGCGCACAGGGCCATTTCTTTCAACTACGGCCCCGGCCGAGACCACCGGACGCGCGCGCATCACGGAGCAGTCGGGTTGCACTTCGTGGTCCTGGCAATCTGAGCGAGAAGTTCCTTGGCGCGATCGAGGGAAATGTCGTCGTAGCGCTTGCTGTTCTGGATGTCCTGCAAGAGATAGGTGCGGCGCAAGCGCTTCTTCTTGTGGCAATGGCCGCTCGCGCTGACTCCTTCTGGGAAGAGCTGGCCGCCTTGAAGTACGGCATAGGGAACCCCTTGGCAGCGGTGAAGCTCGAACTTGCCGTCCGTTACGAATACCGTCCCCCTCGGCTCGATCATTTCGGAGGTGAAAAGGCTTTCACCCTTGTCGTCCTCCAGGCGGTTGACATCGAAGCACGCACTCCCATCCTGCTGCGCAACCAGGCCGGACCCCAGAACGCATCGGACGACGCCACCCTCCCCGTGCCAGTCGTCATCGACCGTAGGGCAAGAAGAGAAGTCCACCGTCTCGCTCGCGAGCCCCGCCGCTGGCCGGATACGGTCCTTCGGGTCGGTACTACCGAGCGGCGCGGAGGCCGACGAGGCGGCTGGGGTGGCTGTCGATCCCGCGGACGTCGCCGAAGGCGGGGTGGCGGCCGCGGTCATGAGACGGTGGGACGTGCTTCTGGATGGGCAGGCCAGGGCGCCCGCGCTCAGGAAGGCCACAAGAGAGGTCATGCAGGCCCGCCCGCGCAAGGGTGCAGCACACGCAAGCCAGCGGACGTCAATTCGAGCCATCGCGAAGCAGTCTCCTAGCTCGCGCGACACCCTCGAAAGACAACCCGTGCGCAGCAGTTTGCGAGTCATGGCACAAGCTGAGTGGCCCACTTTGAAACTGCGGCTCGACTCCCCTCAAAGTGCATTCCGTCCTCGGTGGGGAATCCACCACCCCAATACCATCCATGGCGATTGAAGATCGGGGCAATGAGCGTCAATCCATATTGGACCTTGCCGTCGTCACGTTTGTCGCGCACGCGATTGAGAGTGAGGTCGATGGCCGTGCCCCAAGAATGCATCGAAATCAACTTGGTGGAATCAGACATATACCGGCATACCAGCATCCCTATCGACCCGAGAATACGGTAGACATCCGGCTGGTGAGCGCGGATGTCCGTCATTACCATCCGGAGGCTATCGACCGCCGGAGCCATCCCGTGCGCGCGGAACGGCCCCACGCTCGCGGTGGTCATGTTCCGCTTCAGTCGGGGATTGGTGAGCGGCTGATCGGTCTTGCTGTAGGTTGAGCGTGGCGCACCGAATAGCTGGAGCATCAGGTGATTGTCCGCCGCGCTCAGTCCCGGATTGAGCGTCCCGCGGTTCGGACGAGGAATGAGCTGCACCAGCAGGGCTGCCGGGGAGACAACTTGGACCTGCAGGGAGATCCAGACCTGCTCACCCTTTCCAGCCTCCAACATGCTGGTGCCCAGAGCCGCACCACTCAGCGTGAAAACCCGGAGATCACCATTCTGGCTCTCACTAAACGCGTTCGGCACGACGCCCGGGTTGTTCGATCTGACGAAAAGTCCGGCCCCGCCCCCAAGGGTTATATCGTGCGCGGAACCTAGCGGAACCTGCATCCGCCACACGGATCCGGGCGCGAGCTTGCTGTCGACATCGTACCCAACTCCGCTGCCATTCGGGGGTACCAGAAAATGCGCCATGTTCGACCTCCCTATACCTCTGTTTGCTGTTCGATGTCACGATCCTGGAAGGGACATGCCAAGATTGTCGGCAATGCCGTGCCGAGGTTGCTTGCCGCGGGCACCTTTTCTTCTGGACGGACGGTACCCGGGCTCTTGAAACCGTCGCACTACGCCGAAATCCTGGCCGTTTCCGTAGCGAATCTCACGACAAAAGGGGTCAACCTTGGTGAGGTCTGACCCGGCGCTCGACACACAGTTCCTCGGCATCCTGGAAGAACGGACGACCTGGATTATGCCCTTCTTGCATCTGAGGCAGGTATGA
>PMIX01000450.1:0-7721 GCA_003158395.1 Myxococcales bacterium
GATGAAGACCAGATTGGCGTAGGTACCCTGGGCGGTACTCTCGTCGATGTCGATTTGAATCTGCTGGGCCTGCTGGGGCGGTTTACCTTGGTCGGACATGGGTGGTGTTGTACCGCGACGCCAAGATTCGCGAAAGACGATGTAGACTGCGAGCCCGCAATGAAAAGGGTCATCGGCATCGACCTCGGGTCGCGTCGCATCGGCGTGGCTCTATCCGACGGCCTGGGGCTCACGGCCCAGCCGCACGCCACCATAGCCCGTCACGGCGGCAGCCGCGACATCGCCGCGATCGCCGCACAGGTGCAAGCCGCGGGCGCGACACGCATCGTCTTGGGCCTGCCGCTCGATCCCGCCGGCGAGGAAGGGCCAGCCGCACTGCGGGCGCGCGTGTTTGCTGAGAAGCTGCACCTGGCCCTGGCTGTGCCGGTCGACCTCATCGACGAAAGCTTCAGCACAGTGGAGGCCGAGGTCCCGCTCTTGGCCGCCGATGTCTCGCGCGCGCGGCGCAAGCAGGTAGTGGACAAGCTGGCCGCCGCGGTGATCTTGCAGCGTTGGCTAGATTCACACCACCCGGAGATGGCGCGATGACACAGCCCATGCGGCGAGCCCTGTTGGTTTTCCTGCTCACCACCGCGTTCGGTGGCGCGGTCTTGCTGGCCGTGGTCGGCAAAGTCCTGCGCTACCCGGACAAGGCCACCGGTTCGGCGCGTGGGACCGTCGAAGTCGAGATCCCTAAAGGAGCGGCCGCGCGCCAGGTATCCGAGCTGCTGGCCGCCGCAGGCTTGCTGGAGAACCCAAGCTATTTTCGGCTGTACGCGGGCCAGCGCGGGGTGGCCTCGCGCTTCAAGGCCGGCCGCTATCGCATCGAGGCGCCGGTCACGCCGCGCAAGCTGGTCGAGCTGATGATTCGCGGCGCGGCCGACGAGCTGGTGCTGGTCACCGTGCCTGAGGGCAAGAACGTGCTCGAGGTCATCGACATCTTGGATGCAGCCGGCGTCGCGCCCAAGGCCGAGCTTATGGCCCAGGCCATGGATCCGGCCTTCGCGCGCAGCCTGGAACTGCCCAGCCCCACGCTGGAAGGCTACCTCTTCCCCGACACGTACCGCCTGCGGCCGCATATGCCTGCGCCGCGCGCCCTGGTGGCGCTGGTTCGGAGGCACCGCCAGGTCTTCGAGGAGCTGCGCGCGGCCAACCCGACCGGGATGGCCATGCTGAAGAACAAGCTGGGCTTCGACGACGCACGCGTGGTGACCCTGGCCTCGATCGTGGAAAGGGAAACCGGGAAGCCCGAGGAGCGGCCGCGCATCGCCCAGGTGTTCATCAACCGCCTGTTGAAGCCGAACTACCGGCCCAAGCTGCTGCAGACCGACCCCACCATCATCTACGGCTGCACNNCAGCTCGACGACCAGGCCAACCTGTACAACACCTACACCCATGAAGGCTTGCCGCCCGGTCCCATCGCGAACCCGGGTCGGGCCGCGCTGGCCGCGGTCATGCGCCCCGACGGCAGCCCCTATCTCTATTTCGTGTCGAAGAACGATGGCACGCACCAGTTTTCGGCCACGCTCGCCGAGCATGAGGCCGCCGTGGTCAAATACCAGCGAGGAGGCAAGCCGCTGTCCAAGGGGAACCCATAGGGGGGCCCCACTGCCCACTGGATGACGCCGGGTCGCCATGCGAGGGTCGTCACGCCTGAAGGCGGCACCGCCCCGGAACTGTTTGCTGCGAGGCCTGAGTTGAGCCAACATCCTCCCCATGGCAGCAAAACTGTACATCATGCTCTCGTGTCTTCCGCTGGTGTTTCTTGGCGGTTGCAATAGCGCGAGTCAAGCCGCCAAGTGCGTCCCCGGTGCTGGCGTCGAGTGTTTCGACCCGACGGGCAGCATGACGGTGGCAAGGTTCGAGCCCACCGCGACCGTGTTGGGCAACGGAAAGGTGCTCATCACCGGCGGCTTCGACCACCGCTATGCATCTATCCGGAGCGCGGAGCTCTACGACCCGACAACCGGGAGGTTCACGGCCACCGGCAGCATGACCATGGTCAGGGCTGGTCACACGGCGACCTTGTTGTCGAACGGGATGGTCCTCATCGCCGGAGGACGCGGTGCCGGGGTGGCCACCAACTCACCTGATGCTGGCGCCGTCACAGATGGGGGCGCAGCGGCCGGCGGAGCCGGCGTCGCGAGCGCGGAGCTCTACGACCCGACAGCCGGGACGTTCACGGCCACCGGCAGCATGACCGTGGCCAGGGCCGGTCACAAGGCCGCCCTGTTGTCCGACGGGAGGGTGCTCGTGACAGGCGGACTGGGCAACGCGAGCGCGGAGCTCTACGACCCAGGGGCCGGGACGTTCACGGCCACCAGCAGCAGCATGACGGTAGAAAGGGTTGGTCACACGGTAACGGTGTTGCCAAGCGGGATGGTGCTGGTGAGCGGCGGACTGAGCAACGCGAGCGCGGATCTCTACGATCCGGCAGCCGGAACGTTCATGGCCACCGGCAGCATGATGGAGGCAAGGACGGGTCACACGGCCACGTTGCTGTCGAGTGGGAAGGTGCTCATCGCCGGCGGGTTCGGTGGCAGCGTGGCCAGCAACCCGACCGACGCTGGCGCCGATGGGGGGCCAGTCGCCGGCGCACTCGGCGGCAGCCTTGAGGATTTCGCGAGTGNNTCTACGACCCAGGGGCCGGAACATTCACAACCGCCGGCAACATGACCGTGCCGAGGGATGGCCACACGGCGACGGTGCTGGGCAACGGGAAAGTGCTTGTGGCCGGCGGATCAATCGATGCCAGGACCGATCTCGCGAGCGCTGAACTATACCAATAGCCCCGACGGCGGCTGCCAGCCAAGAGTCAAAGCGAAAACCGCGCGAAGAGCACGCCTGTTGTTCTCAGGTTGGTCCTTGGAAATCCGTGGCTGGTTCCAGTTCTCGGTTCAGGGGCCGGGTTCGGATGCGGCGGTCGGAAATCCGACGGTGAGCGTGGCGGCCACGCCCTGGTGATCCGAGGGCAGCAAACCGCTGGCCGTGCGTTCCGCGGGATCGGTCCCGGTGCGCTCGGCCGCCTGCGGGCGAACAGGGCCGCGATAGAGAACCAGGTCGATACGATCGGTGGGCGCAGGCGCCGGGCTGGTGATGTCGGTACAGCAGGTCGGCGCCGGGTCGGTCGGTTTGACCTGGGACCAGACGTCGGTGAAGGACCGGGTCACGATGGAGTAGCTCTGCGTACTAGGCACGTTGGCAGCGCTGTTGAAATCGCCCACCAACACCAGCGGGCCAGCGATCGGCGCGAGTGCAGTCATCAGATCCCTGGCCTCGCCCTCCTGATAGGCACTGGCCTGGCCGCCCACTTCCAGGTGCGTAGCCGCGAAGGTGAATTGTGCGACGTCAGGGGCGGTCACGTCCATCGCCGAGTAGCCGCGCTTGAGCTGCACCAAGATCCCAACGCCCAGACTGCTGAGCGGCACAGGCAGCGAGATGAAGGTGGGGAAATCGGCGGTGCGCACATTGCTGACCCTGAGCCCTGGCCGCGCGAACACCGCGTCCCGGTCGGTCAGTCGCAGGTCGTAGGTCGCCCCGCTGCTGGCGTCGGCGCCTGGCATCTCCGTGTCGGTGTGGGTGGCCACCGCCACTGCCTCGCCGTAGTCGAGCCCGCGTGCTGCCAGCGCGGCCGTGAGGATGGCGAGCAGATCTCCGTTGGGCGCTGTGTCGGCGGCGTTGGGCGCCGCCTTGGGGTCGAAATCGCTGGGCGTCTGAATGCGGAACAGTTCCAGCTCCTGAAAGGCCACGATGTCGGGCTCCTCGGCCGCAACCTCGTCGGCGATGAGCGCCGCACGTGCAGGAAAATCGCTGGCTTGGACGCCCTTCCAAAAGGTGTCTACCATGCCTGGGAGCTGGGCCATGGTCTGCGCCCCGATGAGACTGTCGAACTCGCCGCCCAGGTAGACGTTGCGGGTCATCACCTTGACGGACGTGCCCGGGCCGTTCCACGCTCCTTCGCCGCCGCTGTCACAGCCGACGAGCAGGGCGACCAGGACCAGAGTACCCGGCAACCAGGGAGACGGAATCCTGTCCATGGCGTGCAAGCATGACCAACCGTGCGACCGCGCGCTACTGGCCGCGCACTGACACAGTGATGCGAGACCGTACCGCCCGATTCTGGTACAACATGATCAAGTGGTCGCAACCGAGCGCGACCTGTTTCAGGATCGTCGACGCACAACAGCCGGTCGAACAGCATGGTGGTGAAGTCCACGGCCTGTGCTGCCAGAAGAGGGATGAGCCATTCGGACACTCAATCGCTACTGAGTTCGTGAGACTCCGATCATCCGTCCAAACCATTGGGGAAAACCATGCAACGAGAGCACACAAGCCAACGTGGGAAAGGTCGACTTTGGGCGTCACTCCTTTACGCCATCAGTTTAGGAATCCTCTTCCCTGGGTGCGGAAACTCGGGTAGCGGGCAAACCACCTCCACCGGAGGCTCGCCCTCCGGCGGAACCACCGCGACGCAAACAGGCGGTACGGTGACCGCCAATGGTGGGTTGCCTAACACCGGGGGCGTCATCAGCACCGGTGGGCTGACGCCCATGGGCGGGGTGAGCAGCACGGGCGGCGTATCGAGTACCGGCGGCGTGAGCGCAACCGGCGGTACGACCCGGACCGGCGGCACAACGACCCCGACCGGCGGCGTGAGCGCAACCGGCGGTACGACCCGGACCGGCGGCACGACGACCCCAACCGGCGGCACGACCCGGACCGGCGGCACGACGGCCACAGGGGGAACGACAGGCGGGACCACGGCCACAGGTGGATCCTCGGTTGCCGGCGGGACTGCGGCCACCGGTGGAAGGAACCCGGCGCTACTAGCGATGGTCAAGGCCATGTCCCCGGGTTNNAATCTGGGCAACTCCTTCGATGGTGCTCCCCAAGTGACCAGCTGGGGAAACCCCGCGCCCAATCAAACCCTGATTAAGGCCGTGAAAGCCGCGGGATTCAATTCCATTCGAATCCCTGTAACCTGGACGGACCACATTGGCGCTGCGCCCACCTACACAATCGATTCAGCGTGGATGGCCTCGGTGGTACAAACAGCGCAGTGGGCTGTCGACGCGGGCTTGTACGCCTTCGTCAACACGCACCACGATGCTGATGGGCAATGGGTTACTTTCCCCGCCGACCCCACCACCGTGACGGCCGAGGTCACGGCAGTGTGGAAACAGATTGCCACTGCCGTCCAGGGTCTCGATAGCAAACTGATGCTCGAATGTTTCAACGAACCCCATAGCGCCAACGGTGGCAGCTCCGCCGCGGCTGACCTCAATCTGTACCTTGAGGCGTGTGTCAATGCGATTCGAGGCACCGGCGGAGCCAACGCTACGCGCGTCATCATGATCCAAGGGATTGGCGCTAGCCCGTCTCAGTCTGGCATAAGCTCGGTGTTGAAGATTTCCGTTATTAACGACACCAATCTCATTTTCTCGGTTCACACCTATGAGCCCACTAATTTCGGCCTGAGCATGACTCCCTACGCCTGGGGAAGCTCCTCGGACTATACCAGCATGGCGAGTTCCGTCACGCAGATCCTAGGCTGGTTGCCCGGCTGGGGCATCGTCATCGGCGAATGGGGATCCGAGAGTGGTCAAGCAACGGCAAATAGGGCTGCCCATGCCCTGGCCTATTCTCAAGACACAACAACCGCTGGCATGTGTCCTATGTGGTGGGACAACGGGGGCTCGTACAAAATACTCGACAGAACCACTGGCGCTATAACCCAGCCGACAATTGTCAGTGGAATTGTCACGGGAGCCCAAAAGGGTCTTGCGACGCCAAATACCTACGCAACACTCGCCAACCCCTGACGAGTTCTGAGCGCCCGGTCTAGACAAGCCCGTTTTCTCCATCCGTCATTGGCCAAGCTACGAGCCAGAACATTCCGGTCGGCCAAATGACAGCCCTATGCGTCGTCAGGGAAATCGGCGCTTCTTCCGCCTATGCCCATGCCTTCCTTGCGCCTTGGCCCGGAGGAAGCTGACTTGACCCTGCACCTGCTTGGCTAATGGAGCGGTAGAATCTGGGCGAGCTTGCTGCCCTGGTTCCCGAACTTGATGGGCAATTCGATGAGGCCTTTGACTCCGAAGGGCGGAGCACTGAGGTCGATCTGGCGATACTCACCAGGCTTGATGTCCGCGTTGCTGCCGCCCAAATCGTTGGTGATGATCGCCCACTTGTACTTGCCCTTTTTCAGGTTGTTCTTGATGAACTTGATGATCAGTTGGTTAGGCAAATGCTGGAGAACATCCTTGCACAGAAGTAGATCGGCGGAAGGGAGACTCTCCGTCACGTCGCCAACCATGAAGGACACGCCTTCCTTCTGGTACTTCTTCTTGACGAGGTCGATGACATTCGTGGAGATATCCACGCCAAGGTAGCGCGCGTGATTCCAGTTGGTAGCCGAGGAAAACTCCCAGTCCCCGCAGCCCGCGTCGACGACGGATTTCACGTTGTGCTTCTTGATGAACTGCTCGATGTAGGCGCGGTACTCTTGCGTGACATCGAGGGTCGATCCCGTTCCGCTCGTGCCCTTGCCTTCGGGATCCTTTGCCCAGTCACCTCTGCTGTAGATGCCGTTGAATGTTTGAACCAGGTCCTTCGAGGGTGGCTTGGGCGGCTTGGCCTCTGCCCGCAGCCGCATGCCGCTTCCCAAAACCAGAATACCCAGGATGATCGCAACGTGAGCTACTATTTTCTTTCGCATGGTCTCCTACAAGTTGAAGTGGGGCGGCCCGGTCAGCGGCCGAGGCCTAGGATGAGGACGGTGGAGACGATCCACAGGCCGATGGTGATGAGGAGCGGCTTGTCCTTGAGGAAGACCTCTTCCGGGCTGCCGCCCGCGTTTTGCGCGTGCGAGAGGTACACGTAGCGGAACATCCCGAAGATGACGAACGGGATGGTGAGCATCATGAGGTTGTTGGCCGGCAGCTTGGGTGACGTGAAGGTGTAGAGCGAGTACGCCATGATAGTCGACGACGCGACGATGCTGGTCAGGCTGTCGAGCAGCGACGGCGTGTAGTGCTCGAGGATCTTGCGGTGTTCGGCCGCGCGGCCTTCCAACAGCACCAGCTCGCCGCGGCGTTTGCAGAGCGCAAGGAAAAGCGCGCCGAGCAGTGTGACGGTGTAGAGCCATGGCGAGATCACTGCGCCGATCACCACGCCGCCCGACACGGCGCGGATGACGAAGCCGAGGGCCAGAACAAACACGTCGAGGAGGACGATGTGCTTGAGCACGAAGATGTAGCCCACCTGCATGACCAGGTAGCCGGCCATCACCAGGGCGAAGATCGGCTGGAGGAGATAGGCGCCGAGCAGACACGCCGGCACGAGCAGCGTCGCCACCAGCACTGCCAGCCAGACCGGGAGTGCGCCAGAGGCTATGGGGCGGTTGCGTTTGGTGGGGTGCTGGCGGTCGTTCTCGACGTCGATCACGTCGTTGGCCAGGTACACGGCGCTCGACACCAGCGAGAACAGTGCGAAGGCGGCCGCCGCTCGCGACAGGTAGGTCCACATGGCGGGCGAGAACGGTTGCCAGCGCTCGTTGACGGTGAAGACAAAGCCGGCAAACAAGAGCAGGTTCTTCACCCACTGCTTGGGGCGCATGGCCTTCAGCAAGGCGAAAGGCAAGGACAAGGGTGCGGCGGCCATCTCGCTAGAGACTAGCATG
>PMIX01000450.1:7829-28275 GCA_003158395.1 Myxococcales bacterium
TCTACCAGTTCCGCCATCCCCGCGGATTAATGTTTCGAATACTCGGGCTGTGCCTTTCTGTCCTTTGCAGCGTGCAGTCGATGTAACGATTGATGACGTGAAGTTCGGGCTCTAGCGGCTACGGCTGCGCTTCCTTCTCACAGTTCCGAAAATCATCGACGCTTGATGCCGGCGCGAAGGTTCGGATCGTGTGCCCGGCCTCATCGATCTCACGTCCCAACAAGAGACCTGGTCCTGCAAGTGCGTTGAACGGCGCAGACGCCCCGACTTCGATGACGTACGAGTGCGCTGCCCTCATCGGGATCGCGAATCTGTGCGATCCCGTCGCAAATACGACACCTGCCTGAGAATTCATCGTTCCCCCTTTCGAAGGCGTGCCTACGATGTGGCAGCCGGGGAGAAGGTCGAACGACTGTCCGTTCGCGGACACGTCCTTCCCATCNNTGAACCAGGCTCTCGCTTCTCTTTTCCGTCATCGGGAATTGGGCGCAATCCTATCAGGGATTGGCGGCAGGGAACCGGTTGTCTCGTTTCCCAGCGGATCCTCACCCGGACGGGTCAAGCCCAGCAAGCGGGCGCGCAGGACCACGTCAAATCTCCGCGTCTCGGGATTGCTCACCTGATATTCCAGGGTCACAGGGCCGAAGCCTGCGGCATAGGTGGTTCGCAAGACGCGATCGGGGCTCGTGCGCGTCTCTTCGACGACGGCGCAGTTGGCGTAGTCCCCCGCAGGCACGGTCACGTCCTGGCCGACTGAAATAACAACCGCCCTGCCGCCGGCCAACGGCCAGCTTGCGCCCGCGCGTATCGGCGTCTTGAGGAGGAAGTCGCCCGGATTCAGGCCCTCGCGCCGAGCGATTCCCTCGGGCAGGATGGCGTAGCCATTGCGCTCTTCGCCGGCTTGGACGATCACGGTGTCGCCGATCTGCTGGAGAACGGCATAGGTGGCCAGGATCTTGTCGCCGCCCTTTTCGATCTCGTAGGCCCATTTCCATCCGGGCAGCAAGGGGAAGTAGGCCGCAGCCTGCTCGGGCGGCGGCGTGCGTGCGGGTGCCTTCTGCGTGGTCGCGCAAGCCAGGCCAGACAGGCTGCTGGCCAGAAAGAATGCGAGCCGCAGGTTTGGGAAGAGCCTTGGCATGCCTTCAACGGAGGCTACACCATAACCGCTGGGTAGCCACGAGGTGTGACCTGTTGCATCCCATGTCAAGTCAGAATACCGAAGGACTATTTGACTTGCGGCCGTCGGTCTCAGAAAACTGAGGCGCTTTCACCGAAAATCACTGCTTTTCCCGTGTGAGACGCTGGCGCGAAGATTGCTACCGGTGATGTCAGATGCGTATGCTCAGCACGACGCTCGGTGTCTTTTTCTTCAGCGGGATTCTCTCGCTGGCGTCGTCGTTTGTCTTCGCGCAGGGGGCCGGGTCTGCGTCAAGCCAGCGTCTCGCATCCGACTACCAGCGGCTGCGAGCCGATCTGGACCGGCTCAACGCTGAGGTCGCCGCGCTCAAGCGCGGTGAGCGCAGCGTGCGCACGGACTACCTCTTGCGTGACAAGATGGCGGAGGCCGAGGCGCTGGCGCGCAAAGTGACGGCTGCGGAAGCTCGCCTGCGCGNNGTCGAATTGGAGGCCAAGGCTGATCTGTTGTCTGATCAGGCGCGCCGCTTTCGCGCTGAAGCCGACACCCTGGCACGCACGGCGGAGCAGATCCGGACCCGCCAGGCCTTGCGCCGACGGGCCGGTGCGTGGGACCGGGACCCGCTTGTCGGTTTCGAGGCATCCAAGCGCATCGCAGTCATTCCGGCCCAGAGTTCACACACCACCGTGCAGGCCAGTGGCGACTCCAGCGGGAGTTCCGTGGCAGCACGCGGACCTACGACATCGATCGGTGACACAGGATCCAAGTCGCCTGGGAGCGGCGTGCTGGGGATCGCAGCACCGCCCACCGTGGACAGCACCGGTTCGGCAGCTCCAGCCGCGGTTCCTGCCGCGCTCTCGCCCGGGGCCACGTCCGGCGCGACTGCCGCCATCCCCACAGTCTCGATCGGGTTGTCTCCCTCTCCTGGAACCAGCGCTGCTTCGCCGGCATCTGTGGCTGCGCCCTCAGCGAGCCACCCGCTGACCGCGACGGCGCCGCTCTCGACTGATTCAGCGTCCAAGGCGGCTGTGCAGCAGCGGACGTTGCTTGATCCCGCCACACTCGCGGGCATTCGCAGCAGCCTCAGCCAGGCCGGCTCTCTCTCAGACCCCGATGCAGTGGAGGCCGCAGCAACGGCCCTACGCAAACACGCCCAGGCCTTGGATGAGCACGCGCGTCGTTTGCGTGCCCAGGCTGGCCAGTAGCGACCGAGATCGCGCTCTCTTCGTTGAAGCGTTTCACGCAGCGCGAGTTCGGGCTACTATGAGCCCGAATGCGGCTGACCCTCACGCTGGTTGTGCTGGCTCTCCTCGGCGCGTGCCCTTGGGCGCGTGCTGACTCGGCTCGCTACGATCTTCGGGTGGAGCTAGGCACCGAGTACGACAGCAACCCGGACCGGGCCGAGCAGATTGCGAATGTGGCGCCAACCTTGTCGCCGGCCGGACCTTCACCCCTGGCGCGCCTGGTGGCCTCAGGAAACTGGGCCTCGGCGATTGGTCAGAGGGGCGGCCTTGCCCTGTCAGGGGCCATGGCAGGCAAGCGATTCTTCGACCAAGACGCGCGCGGCGACGATGTCCTGATCGCCCAGGCGGGCGCCAATGGCACCCTCCGCGTGGCAGGTAGGACAATTCTCGGCCTCGCGGGCAGCTACTACGATGCCTTCCAGCGCGGGCCGGTTGACCGGCGTGACTTTCGTTCCCTCGCGCCAGCGCTGCGCATCGAGCAGGGATTCGCCCAGGCCGCACAGCTCACCGTGGGTGGAGGCTATCGTTGGTTCACCTTCAAGTCCGACGACGAATTCAGCTTTGCCGGGCCCACGGCCTTTCTGACCGCACGCCAGATGTTTCCGGGCAACCTCGATCGAGGCGAGGCGGACTGGGAATGGACCGCAGGCGCCAGTTTGGAATGGCGTGGATTCGAGGGGCTGGCATGCACCAACGAAGCCTGCACCCCAGCGCCTTCATCTCCACCGCACCGTGTGGATCGATTCTGGATCGGTCAAGTCGAGCTGACGCGCACCACGACGTTTCTGCTGGGAGCCGGGGCGGCGCTTCACGTCAACCAATCCAACAGCTATGGCGAAGATTTGTTGCGAGGCGTGTTTCACCTGCGCGCGGTCGTGCCGTTGCCATGGACGCTGTCGTTTTCCTCACGCGCCGATGTGCTAGCAACCCACTATTGGACTTCTCAGGTTCTGGCGCAGGACCCGAACGCTGGCGCGCCGTTGGTCAGCATTGAAGACGAAAACCGTAGCACCCTGCGCCTCGAAGTGGCGCGCCCTCTCGCACAGGGCTTCGAAATCGGGGCTCGCTACGTCCTCTACACCAGCTTTCCGAGTCGGGGCGCGGTCGACTACCGCCGGCAGACCGCCCTGCTGTACCTGGCTGTCTTTGACGAGCGCTGACGCTGGCAGCAGATTTCTTTGGCCGCAGCTACGATCGTCATTGACTTCGAGTATGGTGAGGCCCGAGAATGAGCTCCCGAGTTGAGGAACGATTCGTCACGTGAAACTCGGGGCCCGCACCGGCAGTCCACCGGCGGCAGGCTTCCGGAAGGAGGTCTATCTTGATGGCCACCGGAAGCAAAACCCCTCCCAAGAGGACGAAGTTCATCTTTGTCTCAGGCGGCGTGGTTTCGTCGCTGGGCAAAGGGCTGGCCTCGGCGTCGATCGGCTCGCTGCTCGAGGCGCGTGGCNNTGAACAACGCAACCTCGGGACAAATCTATCAAACGGTTATCCAGAAGGAACGACGCGGGGAGTACCTGGGCGGCACCGTACAGGTGATTCCGCATGTGACCGATGCCATCAAGGCGCGCGTACTGGAGTGCGCCGAAGGCATGGACGTGCTCATCGTCGAGATTGGCGGGACCGTGGGCGACATCGAGTCGCTACCCTTTCTCGAAGCCGTGCGCCAACTGCGCTTCGAGCTGGGCCATCAGAATGTCATCTCCGTGCACGTGACGCTGGTGCCCTATATCGCCGCTGCGGGGGAGCTCAAGACCAAGCCCACCCAGCACTCGGTGATGAAGTTGCGTGAGATCGGCATCCAACCCGACATCCTGCTGTGCCGGTCGTCCAAGCCCATCGGCACGAATCTGAAGCAGAAGATCGCGCTCTTCACCAACGTCGCGCCGGACGCGGTGTTCTCCGCCGAAGATGTGGCGTGCATCTACGAAGTGCCGATCCGATTCCTCAAGCAGGGTGTAGACGAGAAGATCGCGGAACTGCTCAATATCTGGTCGCGCGCCCCCGAGGTGACCGGCTGGGAGCGGGTGGTCGAAGCCATGCGCAGCCCACAGTCCGAAGTCGAGATCGCGCTCGTGGGCAAGTATGTTGACCTGGCCGAATCGTACAAGAGCCTCAACGAGGCCATCATGCACGGAGGGATCGCGAACGCCTGCCGGGTGAACCTGCGCCACGTCGACTCCGAAGAGATTGAGCGCAAGGGCACTTCATGTCTCGACACGGCCGATGGCATTCTGGTGGCTCCCGGCTTTGGCACGCGCGGTACCGAGGGCAAGATCATAGCCGCCCGCTACGCGCGCGAACGTGAGGTGCCCTACTTCGGCATCTGCCTGGGTCTGCAGATCGCTGTCATCGAATTCGCGCGCAACGTGGCTGGCCTGCGCGGGGCCAACTCAACCGAGTTCGAGCCTACGCCAGCCCACCCGGTCATCGACCTTCTGCCCGAACAGCGAAACGTCGTGGACAAGGGTGCGACTATGCGACTGGGGGCGTGGCCCTGCATTCTGCGACCGGGCACACGCGCTGAGGCGGCCTACGGGGCCACTGAGATCTCGGAGCGGCACCGCCACCGCTACGAGGTCAACAATGACTATCGAGAGAGGCTGGTGGCCGCGGGGTTGGTCATCTCCGGTTGTTCGCCCGACGAGCGGCTGGTCGAGATGATCGAGCTGCGCAACCACCCATATTTCGTGGCTTGTCAGTTTCACCCCGAGTTTAAGTCGCGGCCCCAGCAGCCGCACCCGCTCTTCCAGTCGTTCATCGGCGCTGCGCTGCAGGCCCGCGCAGAGAAGCGACGCCATGTAGGGCAGGCGGCGGCGGATGCCGGTCCGCAGGCCCTTGCGTAGGGCTAGCTATTTTCAGCACAGAGGCCGAAAAACTAACCAATCCGCGCCAGTCCCTCGTGAGCCAGGAGCCAGCGCTTGCGGCGAAGGCCCGAAGAGTATCCGCCGAGCTTGCCGCCCGCCGCGAGCACGCGATGGCACGGAATCAGAATGGGAAATGGATTGGCGCCCACAGCCTGACCTACCGCCCGGCTGGCACCTGGCATGCCTAGCACACGCGCGATCTGGCCGTAGGTGGTCGTCGTGCGCGGGGAGATCGCGGCGATCTGCTGCCACACGGCCTTCTGGAAAGCAGTTCCGGTAGGCACCAGAGGTGGCAGGGGCGGAAGCGGGGAGCAGCCCGAGAAGTAGGCGCGCAGCCAGGCCGCGCCCGAACGCAGAAACCCGCGCACCCGATCTATCTCCGCCGTCGTGCCACGAATGGGCGAGGTAGGTGAAGGTAGGTGCGCCCAGCTCAGGGCCGAGAGTCCGCCTGCTGACGCTTCGAGATGCAAGGGGCCAATTGGCGATTCAACGACGAAACAACCTGGAACACTGAGAGTGGGAGTTGTCAAGTGCATGTAAGCAATACATGTACCACAGCAGGCTTTTGCCTTCCCTGGCGCACTGCTCAATGCTATCAAGAGGTGAGCCAACCACCGATCGTTGAGCCCCAACCGACCAGACAGCAGGACCGTGACGCGATGTCAATGGAGATCAAACAGCACCTGAAGCTGTCGCAACAGCTCGTGATGACGCCGCAGCTTCAGCAGGCCATCAAGCTGCTGCAGCTCTCTCGGGTCGAGCTGGTCGACGTGGTTCGCGAGGAGCTGCTCGAGAATCCGGTGCTGGAGGATTCGGTCGAGATTGCTGCGGAACAACAGAAGCCTCCCACGGCGACCAGCGAGGCCCCGTCCACGGCCGCGGCGTCCGAGGCCGAAGCCGAACGCGTCGGCGAGACCGAAACTCTGGTGGCGCGGGTTTCCGACGACAGGATCGACACCACGACCGAGGTCAAGCCCGATTCCCGGTCCGGGGACGCGGTTGCGGATTTCGACTGGGACACCTATCTCGAGTCCCAGTCGAACGCCCCGCCCATGCCGACCTACCGGCCGAACACCGAGGATCTTCCCTCCTTGGAGGCCACGCTGACCCGAGGCACGTCGCTCTTCGGCCATCTCGAGTGGCAGCTCAAGCTGTCACGCAATTTCTCTGCGGTGGAGGAAGGGGTGGCGCTGCTCATCATAGGGAACCTCACGCCGGACGGATATCTCGATGCGCCACTTGATGAGATCGCGGAGGAGGCAGCCGTCGAGTTGAAGGATGCGGAGGAAGTCCTGCGGCGTGTTCAAGAATTTGATCCCCCCGGTGTGGCCGCGCGCAATCTGCAGGAATGCCTACTCATCCAGGCCCGCCTGATCGGCGCCGACGACGATGTGGTGGTGGGAATCATCACCAAGCACTTGACCAATCTTGAAAAGAAGAACTACGCGCCCATCGCCAAGGATCTGGACCAGCCGCTTGACGAGATCTACGAGGCAGCCAAGGTGGTGATGGGCCTTGACCCCAAGCCGGGCAGCGCGTACACGGACGAGGAACCGACCTANNGACGACGGTCTTCCCAAGCTGAAGATTTCGGATTTCTACCGTTCGGCGCTCTCCAAGGGCCCCAAGGCGCGCGAATACATCCAGGAACGCTTGCGCAGTGCCCAGTGGCTGATCCGGTCCATTCAGCAGCGCCAGCGCACGATCGTGCGCGTCACCGAGTCCATTTTGCGCTTCCAGCGTGAGTTCTTCGAGAAAGGGGCGGCCTACCTGAAGCCGCTCATCTTGCGCGACGTCGCCGACGACATCGGCATGCACGAATCGACTGTCTCCCGGGTCACCACCAACAAATACGTCCACACCCCGCAAGGCATCTACGAGCTGAAGTACTTTTTCAACTCGGGCATCTCCCGTAGCGATGGTGAGGACCTGGCGTCTGAGGCGGTCAAGCTGAAGATCAGGCAGATCATCGGAAGCGAGGACGCCAAGCACCCGCATTCAGACCAGAGAATCGTGGAACTTCTTGGCAGCCAGAACATCGAAATTGCGCGCCGCACGGTCGCCAAGTACCGCGAACAGCTAAAGATTCTTTCGAGCAGCAAGCGCCGGCAGGTCTTCTAACCCCTGCACCACCGGCCATCACAGAACCCCCTTGGATGGAGAAAAACTGCATGCAGATTTCGACGACGTTCCGCCACATGGAGGCTTCCCCGGCGGTGAGAGAGTACGCAGAGGAACGGCTGGACAAGATCCGCAAGTACTTTAGTCGCGAGCTCCTGGCGGCCCACGCGACCTTCTCAGTCGAACGTAACCACAACCATACGGCCGAGTTCGCCTTGACTCTGCCCAACGGCATCGTCTTGCAGGCGCGTGAGACCACCGAGGACATGTACTCATCGGTGGACTTGGCTGCTGCCCGTATCGAGCGCCAGGTGCGCAAGTGGAAGGAGAAGATCCGCACGCACAAGCCGCACGGCGGTCCCAGCTTCTCTATCCGTCAGGCAGTGATTGCTCCCGAGTCGTTCGACCCCCAACCAGCCGGCGATGGCCAGACCGACAAGGCCGAGGGAAGCGGGACCGCGGGCACGGTACACGTGGTGCGCGAGCGGACCATCGAGGTGCGAAACATGTCGGTCGAGGATGCTGCGATGCAGCTTAACCTCGTGGAAAAGGAATTCTTGGTGTTCACGGATGTGGACAGCAAGACCATTTCGGTCATATATCGCCGCAAGGATGGCNNAGCAAGAGCGAAGTTCTCACCGAGCTGGCGCAACATTTGGCCGAGGTGCAGCCCGGGATCGATGCCGCGGTGCTGGGACGGGTTCTGCAGGAGCGCGAGCTACTGGCCTCGACTGCCATCGGGGATGGTATCGCTATCCCGCATGGCAAGCTGGACACGGTGGACAGCCTCATGGGTGTGCTGGGACGTTCGGTTCTCGGGCTGGATTTCGATTCCATCGACGGCAAGCCCACCCATCTCGTGTTCATGCTGGTGGCGCCCACGGCTTCCACCGGGGCTCACCTAAAGGCGCTGGCGCGGCTCTCGCGGCTGTTTCGCAGTGCTCTCTTCCGTCAGCGCCTCATTGATGCGCCCGACGGCGAGGCGATGTTCAGGATCATTGAGGAAGAGGACGCCAAGTATTGAACGGCCCCACGGCGCTGTCATCCGCTCTGACGGTGCGCTCTCTTCTGAGCGAGGGTGCGGGCCTTAGACTGGTGCTGCTCGCGGGCGAGGCTGGGCTGGGCCGCCGCATCGCCGTCAACCGGGTGCAGAAACCTGGGCTCGCCCTGGCGGGCTTCGTGCGCCAGGTGCAGCCGGAACGGGTGCAGATCTTGGGTGCCACCGAGCTGTCGTACCTGGCCAGCCTGCCACCCCAGGAGGCACGACACGGCATCGAGACCTTCATGGCCATCGAACCCGCTTGCATCATCATCACCAAGGGGCTCGATGTTCCGCCTGAGCTGTTCGAGGCCGCCAACCGCCTGGGGGTGCCGCTGCTCCGCACGCCGCTGCGCTCGTCGGCTGCAGTCGAGGCCATTCAATCCTTCATCGAGCGCGAGCTGGCGCCCTCGGCGAGCATCCACGGCGTGCTCTTGGACGTCCTTGGCATCGGCGTGTTGCTCATGGGCAAGAGCGGCGTGGGCAAGTCCGAAGCGGCGCTGGAGTTGATCATGCGCGGGCACCGACTGGTGGCAGACGATCTAGTCGAGGTGCGCCGCACGTCGCACAACATCCTGGTGGGCTGGGCGGCCGAGCTAATCAAGCACCACATGGAGGTGCGCGGGGTCGGTATCATCAACATCAAGGACATGTTCNNAAGAAGATCGAGTTGGTGATTGAGTTGGTGCGCTGGGAGGAGTGGGAGTCCGCCGACCGAATCGGGCTTGATGACCAGACACACCTCATTCTCGACGTGTCCGTGCCGCTTCTGCGTATCCCGGTCAGCCCGGGGCGCAACGTGAGCTCGCTGGTGGAGGTGGCGGCGCGCAATCGGCTGCTGCAGCAGCGGGGCCACCATTCGGCGCGCGAGTTCCAAGAGAGACTGGATCAGGCCTTGGCCGACGCGCAGCAACGGCGCTTCCGCGACGACGTGGAGTGATTGATGAAGCTTGTCGTGATTACGGGCGTCTCAGGCGCGGGCAAGAGCACAGCCAAGAGCGCGCTGGAAGATTTGGGCTTCTACTGTGTCGACAACCTGCCCATGACCCTTATGCCGCGCTTCATCGAGCTTCTGGCCGGGCGGGAAGAGGTGACGCGTGCGGGGCTGGTGGTGGATGCTCGCAGCGGGGAGTTCCTTGCCGATTCTGCGCGCGTGCTTTCCGACCTGCAGGTCGCAGGACATTCCATCGAGGTGCTTTTTCTGGACGCGCCGGACGAGGTGCTGCTGCGGCGCTATTCCGAGACCCGTCGCCGCCATCCTTTGTCGGGAACTGACATTCGCGCAGGGATTGAGGCGGAGCGCATGCGCCTGGCCGCCCTCCGCCAAGAGGCCACGGCGGTCATCGACACGGCTGAGCTCACGGTCCACGGGCTGCGCGCGATCGTGCTGGCCCGCTACGGTCGAGCTGAAGGCAACTTGTCGGTGACCATGGAATCTTTCGGGTTCAAGTACGGGCTGCCCACTGAAGCCGACATCGTGCTCGATGTTCGCTTTCTGCCCAACCCTTTCTTCGTTGCCGCTCTTTCCCCACTTTCGGGTGAGGAGGAAGGCGTGCGCAGATTTGTGCTGGACAACCCCGAAACACAGATCTTTCTGGCAAAAGCCGAGGAGCTCCTCGCGCTTTGCATTGCCGCGTTCGAACGCGAAGGCAAGACCTACGCCACGGTGGCCATCGGGTGTACCGGTGGCCGCCATCGATCGGTCGTCATAGCGGCCGAGTTGGCGCGCCGCCTGCAGGCCTTTCACGTCGACGTCCGGCACCGGGATATCGGGCGCGGTCGCCCCGCTTTGCCCGAGGCGCGCAAGTAGCCGGACGGTGAGATGTTTGGGGCCTCAACAGCATCGCGTTCGTGCCCAAACCGGGTAGAATGGATGAGACCAGCATGACGCCGCAGCCGGGCAAGACGCTCAAGCCAATGGTGGGCGTTGTCGTAGTTTCCCACGAGCAAGTGGCGTTCTCTATGCTGGAGGCAGCGCGCCGCGTGGTCGGAACCCTGCCTGGCGTGACGGTGGCCTGTGCGTCATCCGCTGATGACAGCGCGGCGATCATGCAGCGGGTCTCCCACGCCTGCAGCGAGGTTGATGACGGCGCCGGTGTGCTCATTATGGTGGATGTCTATGGGTCGACGCCGTTTCACGTGGCCATGTCGATGCTGGACGGAACAGGGGCCGGCGAGGTGTTGTGCGGTGTGAACCTGCCCATGCTGCTCAAGCTGGCCACGCTTGATCGCACCCGCCTCACGCCCGGGGCTATGGCTCAGGAATTGTGCGAGTGTGGCCGTCGTTCGATCCGGATTGGCTCGGAGTTGACCGGCAAGATCATCGTGGGAGGGACACGCTGACGTGGGAGATGTCAGCCAGGCGGAGCGCTCGGTCAAAATATGCAACCGCCTGGGCATGCACGCGCGCGCCGCTGTCAAGTTCGTGCAGCTCGCCAACCACTTTGAGTCCGAGGTCAACGTGATCAAGGACGGCGCGCCGGTCAACGGGAAGAGCATCATGGGTCTGCTCACCCTGGTGGCGGGCTGGGGTACCGAGGTCATCGTCATGGCCAGTGGAGTCGACGCGGAGCTGGCAGTGGACGCGCTGGTGGCGCTGGTGAGCGATGGCTTCGGCGAAGGGGTTGCGGATGCTTAGACTGGCGGGTGTGGGCGCCTCCCCGGGCATCGCGATGGGGGTGGCCCATTTTCTGGGTGGCCGCGTGGAGGTGCAGGAGCGCCGCATTTTCACCGACGAAGTGGCCAACGAACTGCGCCGGTTTGAAGACGCCATTGGCCGCAGTGACACGCAATTGCGGCGCATCCAGCAGCAGATCGCCGAGCAGGAGGGCGACGGTCAGGAGTACCGCATCCTCGAGGCGCACCGAATGATGCTGGCCGATGTGCACCTGGTCGAGGAGACGCGGCGGATCATCAGCACCGACCAGGTGTCAGCCGAATGGGCGTTGCGGCGGGCGCTGGACCAGATCCAGGCAGTGTTCGCGCGCATCGAGGACGCCTACTTCCGGGAGAGGCGCAGCGACATCGACATGATCGGCGAGCGCATCTTGCGCAATCTGCTGGGCATGACGCCGCCCGGGCATGAGGGCGTGCCCAAGGGCGCGGTGGTGTTTGCTCACGATCTCTCGCCAGCCGATGTGACGCAACTGGGCCGCGCGGGCGTCAGTGGCTTCTTCACCGAAGGCGGCGGCAAGACCTCGCACGCGGCGCTGGTGGCACGCGCGCTGGGCCTGCCCCTGGTCGCAGGCGTGCAGGGGTTCATCAAGCACATCCGCACCGGGATGACCGTGATCGTGGATGGCGGCCGTGGCGAGGTCATCCTGGAGCCCGACACCGAAGTGCAGGGCCGCTTCGCCGACCGAGCCGCGCGCGATCTGGTGCAGACCGAACGCCTGGGCCGGGCGCGTGAGGCGCCCGCCATCTCGCTCGATGGGGAACGCGTGCACCTTAGCGCCAACGTGGAGTTGTTGGAGGAGATTCCCATCTCGGTCGAGCTGGGCGCGGACGGGATCGGGCTGTTTCGCACTGAATTCTTGTATCTGGAACGGAGCACCCTGCCCACTGAGGAGGAGCAGTACCAGCACGCGCTGGCCGCCTTGCGCGCCATGAATGGCCGCGACGTCTGCTTTCGCAGTTTGGATCTGGGCGGGGACAAGCTGCCCACGTCGGTGCGCATCCCGGCGGGGAACAATCCCGCGCTAGGCCTGCGCTCGATCCGCTACTCGTTGTGGCGGCGCGACGTATTCAAGTTGCAGCTACGCGCCTTTTATCGGGCTGCCGCGGTGGGCCCGCTGCGCATCATGTTCCCCCTGATTTCCGGCGTGGCCGAGCTGCGTACGGTGCGTGAATTGTGCGCGGGTGTTTGTTCGGAGTTGCAGCGCGACGGGCTGGCGCACAATCCCGAGGTCCCGCTGGGTGTGATGATCGAGACGCCCAGCGCGGCGATCATTGCCGACCTGCTGGTCGATGAGTGCGATTTCCTCTCCATCGGCACCAACGACCTGATTCAGTACGCGCTGGCGGCTGACCGCCAGGACGAGCACGTGGGCTACCTCTACCACCCGCTGCACCCGGCGATCTTGCGTCTGGTGAAGCAAGTGACGGCGGCGGCCAAACGCGCCGGCAAGCCGGTGTCCATGTGCGGGGATATGGCCGGCGACCCGCGCTTCTGCTGGGTGCTGCTCGGACTCGGATTGCGCTCACTCTCAATGGCGCCGCGTCAGATCCCCGTGGTCAAGTCCATCGTGCGCGCGACACGCATGGTCTCTGCGGAGAAGCTGACCGAGGAGATCTTGCGCCTGCGCACGGAGGATGAGGTGGAGGAGCTGGTCAACCGAGTGATGAAGGAGCGCTTTCCGCTCGAGTTCATGGAAGAAACCTCGTAGGACTTTGCCCGTCGGCGGGTGGTCGTCTGCCGTCTGGGTGAGATACCTGGCCCCATCGGGATGCGACCTGTGACCTAGCCCACACTCGCGTCGTGTTGCCATCGCCAGTCGGGGGTTCTTCCGCTAGACTGGACACTCATCGGCTGTCCCATGTTGTCCGCACGTTGCACGTCGCTGCTTGCCCTCGTGGTCGCATCCGGGTGCCTGAAGGCCGGTCCTTTGCCCGAGGGAAGCAAGCTGTTTCCCGGTCGTGACATTGGCGGGATCGGTTTTGTCTCGATCGACGGGGCAACCTGGGTTTCCTTCAGTCAGCGCAAGGCCCCGGCCACCGCGAGCAAGGGCGCGGTGTCCGATCTGCGGATTGCGTCGTGGGACGGGACGCAGCAGCGGCTGGTGATCGCTGACTGGTCGGATCGATGGGGCTCGGGTCCGATTTCGGCCGGCGGATCCTCGTTCATCATGGTCGACGAGCAGCAGGTGAAAAGTGGGGATGCGGGTGCAGGGCAGGTGGAAACGGTCGGCACTCTGGTCCGCATCGATCCGCACTACCAGCCGAACGTGAGCTTCGAGAACGTATCCAATTTCGCGCTCTCCGGATACGACAACCGCTTGCTCTACCGCCAGGTTCCCACAAATGGAGACACCCCGGGTCTGTTTCTGTGGGACGGCCAGGATAGCCTCCGGCTGGGGGATGTGGCGACGGTCAGCATGCTTGACGCGCAGGTCGGCGGCAGCGGCATGGCCTACTTCGTGTTGGGCACTGCTCGGATCCTGAGCCGGCTCGGCGCGCTGACTGACCCTGTCCAGAACCTGTACGCCAACGTCAGTCGCTTCACTCTCAGGCCAGACGAGAAGTACGCCGCGCTTACCCTCTTGAAGGCGGGTTCCAGCGCGACCGTGGTGGTGCTCGACTTGCAGTCGGGCAAAGACATACCGCTGGCGCGACCCAATCCCCCTTTCTTGCTCGGGTTCACCCAACCCCCAGACAAGCCTAACCTGTACACCTACTCACAAAGTGCCAGCGGTAGTGCGCCCGCGGAGTATCACACCCTGGATCTGGTGAGCGGCATCGACACCACCCTGGTCTTGCCAGCCCCTCTGGTCGATCTGACGACGATCATGCATCGACCGCCAGAGCCGTACGATGAGGACCTGTATGTCGACAGCCAGTGGCATGGCGTGTTTTTCGGCCACAATGACCAGCAGGTGCGGCGGATCATCCCGGCAAAACAGCTCTTGCTGAGCCCGCAGTTCTCGCCCGATGGACAGTATCTCATCTACATCGACCCGCAGCCCATCACGGTGGCTGAGCCATATCAGCACGGATTGTTGATGGTTCAAGACAGCGATCTCGTCAACCCACCCCGCCAACTGTCGCCCCCAGGGATGACACTCGAAGCAGGCAGATTCTTCTTCATCAACGGCCCCAGCACCGATGCTGGCGCCAGCGTGATCCTGGTCTTCTGGGCCCACATCGTCCGCGACGCGGATGACCTCTACTTCGCCAACTACCAGACTGGGGAGCTGCAGGTCGTGGCCAGCTCCATCGGAAGCGTGACGGTGTTGGACTACAATCACATCTTCGGGACCGTCAACGTCTCGGCTCAGGACAATGTGGGCGACCTGGTCGTGCAGGACTTGCACGACAGCGGGGGCCGCATTCTGGCGCACGCGGTGTTCGAGGCCACGCAGTCTCCCCCCTGGATCGGATCCGGCGGCCTGGTCGCGTACACGGTACGGGGACGCGTGGCTTCGGACCACGACGGCCTGTGGGGTACCACCCTAGCGCCACCACCTGGCCAGGACGGGGGCCAGTAGCGTGAGCGGATCGATCTTGGCCGCCCTGCTGGTGGCGGTCGCCCTGGATGCCGGGCCTGACGCCGGGGCAGAGGACGCCGGTGAAACGACCGAGGCGGGCGCGGCAGACGCCGATGTCCAAGTCGATGCCGGTGAGGAGGCCGGCGCGTCTGCCGATGCCGAGTCGCCCGGTTCGGCGCCGGCGCTGAGCGGCCGAATCCTGGCGCGCGGCACGCGCGAACCCCTCGTGGGTGCGCAGGTGCGCGCGATCCTGGGCAACGGCGTGACTCAAGACACCGAAACGGATGAGAGCGGTGGCTTCACCCTACCGGTGCGGTCAGGCCCGTGTGAGGTGCATGTCCGATATCCGGGCTTTGAGCCCTTCTTCAGAAAGTTCGACGTGGGCGAGCATGGCGCCAGCGACCTCGTGTTGCGCCTGCAGCCCCGGCTGACCGGCGACCGCTACGAAACCCTGGTGACGGCCACGCCGGAACGCGCGCCCGCGGTTCCCGTGCAGCGCGAGGAGCTGACCCACACCCCGGGCGCATTCGGCGATCCCTTTCGCGTGGTGGAATCGTTGCCCGGCGTGGTCCAGGCGATTTGGCCCTTGCCCATGTACGCCATTCGCGGCGCCAATCCCGGAAACACCGGCTTCTTCATCGACGGCGTGCGCGCGCCGGCGCTGTTCCACTTCGCGCTCGGGCCTTCGGTCATCCACCCCTTCTTTCTCAGTGAGATGCAGTTCTTCCCGGGCGGCTATCCCATCGAATACGGCCGTTACGTCTCGGGTATCGTTTCCGCACGCACCGCCGCGCCTGCCACCGATCGCCTGCATGTCTCGGCTGATGTGCGCCTGTTCGATGCGGGAGGGATCGTGGCCACGCCCTTTGACAACGGCCGCGGCACCGTGGCGGCGGCCGGTCGCTATTCCTACACTGGGCTTGCGCTTTCCGCCTTCTCCAGCGCCTACAGTCTGGACTACTGGGACTACCAGCTTCGGGTGGAGCACCGTCTGGGGCCGGGGCGGCTGACCCTGTTTGCTTTCGGCTCGGGAGATTCTCTGCAGCAGAGACACCCCGATCCGATTCCATTGGCCTCGAACATCCAGCCCGGCCTAGCCCAGCTCATGTTCCACCGCGCGCAACTGCGCTGGGACGGCGGGGTGCTGGGCGGCCACCTTCTGGCCAGCGCTCTGGTCGGCCTGGACGATTCCACGGTCAGCAACACGCAGTTGTTCAATCTACCCATCAGCAGCCGGATGCTGATGGCGGCACCACGTCTGGGCCTGGGTTGGCGTCTCGGGCGCTGGGTGGACTTGGACGTGGGCGGCGATGCCGAGGTTCAGCGCTTTCGGCCGCGCTCTGCGTTGGCGTCTTTGGGCGGGGGACTGGGCAACTACTATCAGACCGATCTGTTTCGCGATCGGAGCGCCCTGTCGGCAGGGGGCTATGCGGGCCTGACCATCAAGGCCGGCGACAGACTGCGCGTGACACCCGGCCTGCGCTATGACGGCTACTTCGAGGAGAATGCCCAGGCGGGTGCCCTGAGCCCGCGCCTCTCGCTTCGCTATCGCGTGGCTTCCGAGACCTGGCTGAAAGGCCACGTGGGTCAGTTTTCTCAGATGCCTTCTCTGCCGGTGGGGGTTCCCGGCTTCGAGGGCTTCGGTCTGCAAAGCTACGGCTTGCAACAATCGCGGCAGGGCAGCCTGGGGGTGGAAACCGGGGTGGGCGGGCGCGACGGCGCTGACCTTTCGCTCGACACCAACATCTTCTACCAACGCCTGCATGTGACCGACGTGCGCAACTCGCTCAGCCTCGATCCGCAAGGGCGCGACTTTCTCGAGCCGCGCGCGGGCGAAAGCTACGGCCTCGAGATCATGCTTCGCCGGCCCATGCGCCACCGCCTGTATGGATGGCTGTCCTACACGCTGTCGCGCTCCCTGCGCGTGGTGGATGGCGTGATCGCGCCGTCGGATTGGGACCAGCGCCACGTGCTGAACTTGGTGACGGGCTACCGCTTTCCCCGCGGCTACGCCGCATCCGCACGATTCCACTACAACACGGGCCGCCCCTATGCGGTCTGGGATCCGCGCTCGGGCTGGGTTGACTACCAGCGCCTCCCCGCCTTTCCCCAGCTTGATCTGCGCGGCGACAAGCGTTTCGTCTTCGATCGCTACCTGATGGACGTTTATGTGGAGTTGGTCAACGCCACTATGAGCCGCGAGGTTTTCGACGAGAAACTCCAGACAGACGGCACCATGGTCCAACGGGCCTACCGTCTGGTCTTGCCCTCGATCGGCGTGCATCTGGAGTGGTAGCCAAGGAAGGGCCGGCCGGCGGATCGCGGGTCGCGTGTGCGAGTGCGTGGGGGTGAGCGAGTTCGTGGGCGGCACGCGATGTGCCGCTCACGCTTGGGACGCCCCACGCAGGCCGCGTTCCGCCGGCCGCTCACGCTCACGCTACTGCTCACGGGCACGGTGGCCGATCTGCGCTGGCCCGAAGACCGGTCGTCCAGTTCGGGCGTTCGTGCTTCGGCCGCCAACAGCTCCGCGTCTGGCTGGCGCGGGTGTATCATTGCGCCTATGACACGTACGCGAGTGACCTTGAATCTTGGGATCATGTTGACTGCGCTGCTGGCAGGGGGAGCGGTTCGCGCGGACGATGCGGCCGTGCACTACAACATGGGGCTGCAGCTCAAGCGACAGGGTAAGACCGCAGAGGCCATCGCCGAGATCAAGCAGGCCATCCAGGCGCGGCCGAACTATGCGGCGGCCTGGTTCACCCTGGGGACCCTGTATCGCACCGAGGGAGATCTCGACAATGCGGCTCAGGCGCTGCAGAAGGCGGTCAAGCTGGAACCCAGCGATGGAAATTCGCACGCCAACCTGGGCGCGATCTATGCACGGCAGAAGAAATGGAACGAGGCCATCACGGAGTTGGAACGAGCGGTGAGCCTGCAGCCCGACGACTACGAAGCCCGGACCAGCCTGGGCGCAGCCTTGCGCCAGATTGGCGATTATCCCAGAGCGGTTCCGCACCTGCGCAAGGCGACCGAGCTCAAGCCGGGCGACCCCCTGGGCTGGTCCAACCTGGGCGTGGCTCTGGCCAAGACCAACGATCGGGAAGGGGCGATCGTGGCGCTGAAGAAGGCGATTGATTTGGACCCGAAGAATGGGCAGACGCATCTCAATCTGGCGGTGGCGTATCGCAGGCAGAAGAAGACCGACGACGCGATCAGGGAGTACGAGTCGGCGGTCTCGCTCGATCCAGGGCTGGCGGGCGGCTACTACGATCTCGGTCTGCTCTATTCGCAGGACCGGCGCTATGACGACGCCCTGACGGCCTTCAGAAAGTACCTGGCCTCAAGTGAGAATCTGGACCCAGGATCGCGACGTGATGCCGAGGAGCGAATCAAGTCGCTAGAGGGCACCGGGAAGAAGAAGTAGATAGCTTGGTTCTCACAGAGGGCACAGAGAACGCGGAGATCGGAAGGGGGAAGAGGAAAAGGGTTCGGACCGGACGGTACCAACCCTTTCTTCTCTTCCGAGCTCTCCGCCCTCAGTGCGCTCTGTGAGAACCAAGCTATCTAAAACTTGATCCCCACGAAGGCGCGCAGGATCTGGGCTGCGGTGGCGGTTCCGGCACCACCGTTGGAGAAAATGTCCGTGGGACGGTTGAGCGCACCGAAGGGCCAGAACACGCCCCACACCATGCCGGCATAGAATTTCTCGCCGATGTTGCGGTAGCCAAGGCTGAGGTCCATTTCGACGCCGTAGTTTATCGAGTTTCCGGGCGTGGACACGGGAACCGGCGCCAGGCTGTAGATGAGCGATCCGGAGAGCCCCAGTTGGCGGCCCTCGGTCACGTCCAACCAGTAGGCGATGGAAGGCTTGACGTAGATGGCATTGGTGACGGTGCCCATGATGCGACGGAAGAAGATCTCGTCGACGTGGTACTCGGGCGAAAAATAGAAGTTGTGCAGCGAACTGTCACCAAGGGGTTGGGGCACGAACTTCCAGCGGTAGTTGAGGTAGGGGCTGGGGTTGAGGTTGTTCGGGGCGCAGGTGGAGGTGGTTCCGCTGCACGCGGTTTCAGCCTGGTCGCCGGTGGCGCCGCCGGTTTCAAACCCAATGACAAGCGAGTCCTTGTACAGCTTTAGATCGGCGGCCAGCACCCAGCCCAGTTGCAGGATGGAGAGATGGTTGTCGGCGCTGCCCGATTCCTGCAGGCGCAGCGGCCCGGCGTTCCCCATGTGTCCGGCCAAGGCGGTGCTTTCAAATTCCAGGGTGAGGGCTTTCCAACCCAGCTTGAACCACAGGCTGGGGATGAGCAGCCAGGCGTCGATATGCTGAGTCAGCGAGGGGGTCGTGTCGGTGCTGTTGTCCAGATCTTCACGCGTGAGCGCCCCATTCACAGTTTGGCCGGTCTGATTCGCAGGTGCGATGTTGTTCTGGGCGGTGTTCGAGAGCTTGAAGACCTCATTGTTCTGGGTCCGGTACACCAACTGGACGCCGTAGTTGATCACCAGCTCACCGCCTTGCGCACGCTCGCGGAAGTGCTGGTCGTCGTCCTTCTTGGTCAGGGCTGCGGTGAACTGGACGACCTCGTCGTTCTGCGAGAGGTCCAGCGGCGAGCCGCCCGGATCGGCCTGGCCTGCAGCGGTCATGCCCCAGGCGTAGCCAGAAGGGCCGAAATCCCAGGACAGGGCAAGTTGGTGGCCATAGAGCTGGGTGATGGCCATGAGCCGATCCACTGTGGTGCCCCCATCGCAATCCGCGCAGTCGCCCTTGTTGAAGTACATCCCCCGGCCAAAGTGCCAGGGCATGCGGCCGAAGCGCAGGGAGCCGAGCTGACCGTCCACCTCGCCCCAGACCCGCTTGGGACTGATGGCCGAGGTGAAGGTGTTCTGTCCGGGCGGGTTTTGGGAGTTCGACAGGATTGCTGCCTGCGCAACGTTCGTGCGCAGATCCGGTTGTGACGCCGATATCAGTGAGTCCGGGGTGGAACCCAGGATGAGGTTGTCGAACACATCGATCTGCGCCACCACACGAACCTGGTCAGAGATGTTAATAGTGGGCTCAAGACGCAGGCGCATGTTGGTGTCGCCCAGGTTCTTCTGCGCGCAACCTCCCGTGCCGGTGCCGCACTCGAGCGGCGTCGGGAAAGGCGGGTAGCCACTCTGACTCTGGGGAGATTGGCCCGTCACGTAGCCCAGGCCCATGTTGAAATTGTGCAGCAACTCGGATCGCACGCGGTAGTAGCCATCCAGCTCGATCACCTGGGTTCGGCGCCGGTGCTGGTTGGCGTAGCCCCCCTCGGGCCCGGCGTCGGCCGCCGCCTTGCCTTCCTCCTCGGGCGCGGCCGCGGCCGGGCCTTCTTCTGCGTATCGTCGTCCGGCCCCCGCTGGATGATCACGGCCGGGCCGGCGATCTGGTTGGCGGCGAACGGCTTGCTGCGGTCGTTGTGATCGGTGTCGAGGAGGACGAAGTCGTCCCGCAGAACGGTGACTTCCTTGCCGTACTTGGGCGCGACCTTCACCTCCGCCAGCACGAAGTGTCCGCCCAGGTCGGAGTCCACCATTTGTTTAATGTCGGCGGAGTCGAGGTGAAGGGTGACGGTGAGAGAGACGTCGTCGTTTTCGCCGCTGGCGGAGGCCACGGTTTTGTCGGCGGGGGCGGCCATGGCCAGGCATCCGGCCAACAGCAGAGCGGCAGTGCGGGGAGACATGGGGACCTCTGAAGCGATTATAGAACGGGGGAAGGGGCGCGGCCCCGCGTCACTGCACCCGCAGTTCCTCCGGGACGGGTTGGCGGCGCACCTTGATTCTGCTTTCGTCCTTGCGGGCGGCGGCCAGGTCGT
>PMIX01000009.1 GCA_003158395.1 Myxococcales bacterium
CCTGTGCCTCGCCAGATGGTTATCCGCGATGCTCGTTTCCCGACGGTGACGACGATGAGCTTGGAGTCTGGCCACGCGGGCCAGCCATCGTGCATCATCGCGCGATGGCTGGCTTGTTTCTCAGCGTCCTTGGTGCGTTGCGTGCGGCCCTCCGCTCGCGTGCGGATCTCGCCCTGGAGAACCTCGCCCTTCGCCAGCAGTTGGCCAACCTGCGGCGCACGTCGGGCCGCCCGCGCCTCGGCATGTCCGACCGCGCCTTCTGGCTCGTGCTCGCCCGGCTCTGGTCTCGCTGGGCGGACGTCCTGGTGGTCGTCAAGCCAGACACCGTGGTCCGCTGGCACCGCGCCGGTTTCCGTCTCTTCTGGCGCTGGAAGTCCCGCTCGCGCCGCCTGGCGGAGAACGACGTCTCCGCCGAGGTCAAGGCGCTCATCCGCCAAATGGCCCAGGCCAACGTGACCTGGGGCGCGCCCAGAATCCACGGCGAGTTGCTCAAGCTCGGCATCGACATCAGCGAGCGCAGCGTTTCCCGCTTCATGCCGCCCACGCCACGCAAGCCACCCTCGCAAACCTGGCGCACCTTCCTGGACAACCACTTCGACTCGCTCGCGTCCATCGACTTCTTCGCCGTGCCGACAGCAACCTTCCGCGTGCTCTTCGTCTTCTTCATCCTCCTTCACGACCGCCGACGCGTGGTCCACTTCAACATCACCGAGCATCCTGGCGCCGCCTGGACCGCCCAGCAGATCATCGAAGCGTTCCCCGAGGACACCGCACCCAGGTATATGATGCGCGACCGCGACGGCATCTACGGCGATTACTTCTGTCGCCGGGTCGAGGGCATGGCCGTCGAGCAGGTGCTTACCGCGCCGCAAAGTCCCTGGCAGAATCCCTATGCGGAACGCCTTGTGGGCTCGGTACGGCGGGAGTGTCTGAATCACGTTATCGTGCTCGGCGAAAGGCATCTGCGTCGGATCCTCAAGAGCTACCTTGCCTACTACCACGGGGCCCGAACCCATCTGTCGCTTGGCAAGGACGCGCCCGGGCGAAGGGCGGTCCACCCACCGAGCATGGGTGAGATCGTGGAACTGCCCGAAGTCGGCGGTCTGCACCATCGGTATATCCGCGAAGCTGCCTGACCATCGTCCGTACACCTCGTTCTTCGGGGCACAAAGGTCGAACTCTGTCCCGCACGCAACTCCGCCGCTTCCTCAGCCTCGAACGAGCGTTTTCTCCGTCCCCTTCGGTCACCGCAGCGACGTTCGCGGCGCGAAACGACGGTGCTCACGCGGCCGGACGGTGAGCTGGCGAAGGACAGGGGTCCACCAGGTTGCTGGGCTGGCCAATCACCCGGTGACCCACTCCGCAAGCGATCTCCGGCTTCTACTTCCTACGCGACGCCGATGGGTGTTGCAAGGCCGACGATATATTGGCTTTTACGCATCGTTGGCACATACTCGCCTACTAGCCAAATGGTTGTGGGCGGCAACAACACTATCCGATTGGGTGCGGACACGCACCAGGGTGGGTGAAGCAGGGCCGAGCGCCGATCCTGATGCCTCATGCGCATCAGCGCGTGCCAGATCCGGGTCCGGATGGAATTATTGAGGCCCACAGGGGTGCAATTGAACGACGACAACCAGGACGACGAAGAACTCGAAACTGTCGGCAAGATGACGACCAATCGGGCGATGTCGAGCAAGGAGAGCGAACGCAAGAAGCGCGAGATCATCACCATCGGCAAGGCCAAGGGTTTCCTCACCTACGACGAGGTCAACGATCACATGCTGGAGAGCATCGGCTCGTCCGACCAGATCGACGATTGGCTGTCGACCCTGGGCGGCGAGGGCATCGAGATCGTGGACTCCGCGTCCCACGTGAAGGGGACCGACAAGTTGGCCTCGGGCGAGGTGGCCCCCGAGGAAGAGGCCGAGCCCGAACCCGCGCGGACCCCCGAGGTGGAGGAAGAGGAAGAAGACGGCTACTCCGCGACCAACGATCCGGTGCGCCTGTACATGCGCAAGATGGGCTCGGTGTCGCTGCTGACCCGCCAGGGCGAGGTGGAGATCGCCAAGCGCATAGAGAACGGCGAGCGCCGTGTGCTGCAGGTGGTGCTCAATTCCACCGTCGCCGTCAAGGAGATCCTGGATTTGTGCGATAAGCTGCGACAACAGAAGATTCGGGTCAAGGAGGTGGTCCAGGACGCGGACGAGGATGACGCCGAGTTCGACGAGAACTGGCACGTCGAACGGGTGTGCAAGGTGATGCGCCATCGCGGAGGGCCATCGGCACCGCCCTGGCAGGCGAGGTCACCGCCGCTCGTCTGCGCGTTCCAGGCTCGTCTTTGGGTTTTCGCGGAGCACAGCCGATCTTCGTGGCGGCCGATGCTGCGAGCCTCACGTGCAAACCCTACACTGCCGCCATCAGTGATGCGTGCACCGTCAACGGCCCGGAATCCGGGTGGTCGAGGTGGTGCCTGCCTGATCCCGCCGATTCCGCCGCGACAAAGGAAACCTGCGCCGACTTCCCCGTCTGCGCCTGATGAGATCGCCACTGCCATGACGAGATCTGCGAGGGGCAGCACCAGGCCATCATCGACCAGGTTACCTTTCGTCGAGTCCAAAACATGCTGGACGAGCGCAGCGAAGAGCGCACTCGCTGGGGCCGCAACCCTGGCTACATATTGAGCGGCATTATCAAGTGCGCGCTATGCGGTCAGGCGTACGCGCCCGCGTCCACGCGCCGTGAGAAGCGTGTGCATCTTCTGAATGCGTGCAAGGTTTTTCGGGGTTGTCGGAACGGGGTCGCTTCAGGTGCTTGGCACGCGCCATGCGCTTGCCCTCGGTGGGTTCGAGGAAGGGGCTGCCCACGCAGTATGTCGTCGGTCGCCTTGACCTCGGTGGTTTGAGGTGCCGCTTCGCTAGTTCCCGTCGTTGATGGTAATTAGGGCAGGCGAGTCGTGGGTAACGGCCAAGAAGGTCGCGTTGGCTGGAAGGCCCGTGGGAATGCTGCTGTCGTTCGCGGTGTTGAGATTGCACGCCGCCACGGCATAGAACCAGGGGACGGTCGGGGTCGCGGTCCACATCTGTTGCCCAATGCCACCTTGAGGCCCCTGGCTGGCGGGACCAGCGTTGACCAGGTAGGTGCAGTAGAGTTGGTTCCATCGGGGCCGCAGTCCAATCCGGCTCCAGGGAGAAGGTAACGGGTTGGGAACGTTCTGCGGCGTGCGCGCCGATTCAAAGCTCGGGTCGGCAGGGGAAATGGGTATGAACGCCGTCGCCGCCTCGTCGGGGCTCGGTTGCGTGAGATTGTCGTCCGCACGCGCCGGCACGTACGCACCCATCTCCATGAAGTAGAGTTGCTGCTTGGCCGCCAGCTCAGCCAGCATGGCGTCCGCCTCCGACAGCCGCGCCCGCGCCACGTAGCGCTTGTACCCGATGGTCGCGATGGCGGCCAGCACGCCGAGGATGACGACCACGATCATCAACTCGATCAGTGTCGTCCCCTGTGCACGGCTGCTGCGTTGGCGATTCGTCACACCATCCATCGCCGCCCGGTGCCCTTGCGCGAACCGTCCGCACAAACCAACGCCCGAGAGTAGAAGTTCCGTAGACCACGAGTCCATGTCTTCCTCCGTGGTTGCGACGGGCTGTTCCCTGTCCCGTCTGCATCCAAGATGAAGCGTGCGTGTCTCATGCGTATTGCTGGAAGGTAAAGGTATGTAAAGTGACTCCTCCTGTGATGATGGCGACCGAGGGCGGCAGCTCACCCAGGTAAGGCACCGCTGCAGTCCACTTCCTTGCAATCATGTGGTCCTTTTCCCGGCTATGTCCCACATTACCTCCCAGAAGATCGAGTTGATTTCCATGAACCCCGTCGTCTTTCCAAGCACTTCGACGATGTTCTCCGCATGCACGAACGGCATAGACCCCGTGCACCCACAATCCGCGCACAGGCAGCACTAGACCTGGTGGCTGGGGGTTTAGACAGCGCATTTCGCGAGACCAGCAGCATCGCCGGCCGGACCACCGGTGGTGTGGCAAAATCGCCACTGGGGGACCCTGAAGAACTGACGCAAGCGCCTCACATCGTCCTTCTCCAAGAATCATCGTGACCTCCGTGCAACCCGCAGAATTTGCGGAAATTGCGCGCCACCGTGGGGTGGCACGCGATCTGCACAGCGGAACTTGGACATGTCCCCATTCAGGAGAACCGCCATGACCCAGAGGTTCATCACGTTGAAATCCTGTCTTCTTGCCATCACGTTCGTGTCGTTCGGATGCGCGCATTCGAGGCCGGCACCGCCGCCACCATCTGCCCCGCCACCTGCTCCAGTTCCGCCGCAGGCAGCAGCTCCAGCAGCGCCCGGTCCCGTTCCTCTCGAACGATGGGCGGAGGTTCACCCGCAGGCATCTCGTGAACTGGGCGACTGGGCACGTGCCCACCCGCAAGCTGCACGACGTTTCTTTGAGTGGGACGGCCATCACCCCGAGAAGGCGCACGAATTCGTGATCTGGACGATCACGCATCCCGCCCAGGGGATAGGCGCATTCGCCGCAACCCATCGCGGGTGGCCATTCTTTGATGAGTTCATGACAAAGCATCGGCTGGCTGCGGAAACCTTCATGCACTGGTGTAGACGCCATTCGCCAGCAGCAGAGGCGCTGATGAGCCATCCGCGTGCCCTGGAGTGGGCAGGACATCATCTCTACCAGATGTGACGGTGCTCCTTGACGCCGCGAACCCAGCGCCAATGTGTGTCGTATGCCGATCGAGCTGGCCTAGGAATCGGAGAGTCAACACCCCGTCCCCTGTCTCTCGCACGGCTCAACCTGGGAGACCCATCCGACGAAGGTATCTTCTTGGAACTAGGGACGCGTCTGGCGTCGAAGCGCCGTGTCGTGCCCCGACTTCCGCCTGTGATTCTGAGACAAGAGAAACCCGATGAGAAGCAAAGGGGAATAGGATGAAGCGAGTAGTCCGGTTCTGGTTCGCGTCGATCTTGGTCGTTTGCACCCAAAGTGGCTGTGGAGCCAATGATTCCAGCAGCGCCAGCGCGGGAGAGGCCCCGGATGGGCAAGGCTCTGAGATCGCGACCAGCGCGGTCAGCGGTGCCTTAAACAACACTGAGGGCTCGGTTCTGGGCTGGAACGGCCCAGGCCTGCGAGTGAAGCAGGCTACCTTCGAGCGCGTCCTTCAGGTGTTGAATCCGGTGGGCGTGGCCTGGGCGGCTACCTGGACCTGCACCGGTGGGACCCTGGCACCGGCCTTTGCCGGTCCAACCAGCGGTCCGTACACCTACACGCCGGTAAGCTGCAACGTGACCTGGAAGAATGGAAAGACCGTTTCGTCGGCCTGGGATGGAACCTTCACGCTGAGCTACGGTTCGAGCTGCGACGCCGTGCACCCATTCATCGGCCACCAGGTGGCGGGCTGCTCGCTCACGCGAACGACCGGTGCCAGCGGCAATAAGCGGACTCTGACCGGCCCGGATGGTAATTCATATGCCATCACGCACAACACAAACGGGGCCGGCAGTGGCTACGACACGACCTTTTCACCTGCCCCCAGCAACGACGGTGTGGTCGTAACCTGCGGCAACAGCGGCTGCGACAGCGACGGTACCCTGGTCATCAGTGGCAGCCATCTCACCGGAACGGTGACCGCCGCGGGCGGAAGCGCCAAGGTCTGGGATCACACGGTCACCGGCACTGTCGACGTGGCTGGCACTGGCACTGGCCGGGTGGTCACTGGCACGGTGACGGTCGAGCACAACCTCATGGGCCGCACCACCAGCACGATGTTCAACAGCGTCACCTACGGCGACGCCCTCTGCTGTTTCCCCACCGCGGGCAGCGTGACTACGACCAAGCAGAACGGCCCGCATGTGGGAAAGAAGGAGACGCTCACCTTTAGCAGCGTGTGTGGAGAGGCCACGCTAACCACGTACAGCGGCAGCACCGTGGCATTGACGCTCGAACATTGCATCTAGCCCCTTGCTGTCCCGAAACTCATCGCCGAGGCTCAAGCGGCCTCACGGTGGTAGTAGTTGAGGAGGCCCCCGAGGCGTGAGCGACAAGCTATCCGCCCGCTTGTCCCATTGTCATTCGTCGAGCCGGGTTGGTTCCTGATCAGTTGGCCGCCAATGCCCTGGTACCGCCACGAGGATCTCCTTCAAGACCCGCACCTCCTCCTGCGTGAAGTCCAGCTTGCGCTGCATTCGCTCGTTGATCGCGCACGCGATCATCGCGATGACAAATTGGAGCGTCGCCGGGAACATCGGGCATCACCATGCCGGTTCACGCGCGCCGTTTTCAAGCCGTGTATCTCCGCTAATTCGCGCCAGAATTTCCGCGACGACTCTCCGGACACCAAGGGGTATCGGCCGGGGTGCCCTCATTGCGTCCGCGGCCAGTGCCCAAACTTGGTTCTTTTGGAGAACGGAGGTGTTCACGCACCTGCGCCGAGGTGCAGGGATCTTGATGTGGGCCAGCCTCCCGCCTACGGCAGGACGCGGACGAGCGCTGCGCTCGCGGGCGGCACGTACACTGAAACGGTATTACCCGATGTCGTCTGAATGTAAGGTGGATTGCGATTCCACACACCCGCCGGCGTCACCTGGGCGCCAGCAAGGGTCACGTTCCCTGCCGCTGCCGTCAGATTGCCAGCAGGTGTCCCCTGCAGATAGATCGCGCTCGCGCTACTCACCGCGGCTCCGAGATCCACCGTGGCGTTGACGCCGCTTGAGGCGTTCCTGTTGTTGAGCACCACGCTGGTAAATCCGTTCGCCCTGATGGCCCACGCGGTGAAATCCTGGGCGCTGGTGGTGACGGTCGTGGAAACCATCGCGCCTGTGCCGGCTTGGGTGAAGAGGAGCATACCGTAGTATTCCGGCTGTACCTGCACCACGACGCCACTGGTCTCCTTGATCGCCTCATAGTAGAAGGGGACCGTTCCGTCCATTCCAGTCTCGCCATTGTGGAAATTGATTCCGGTGCCGCCACGCTTGGCGACCTCGAACATGTAATCGATCGCCCACAGACCCGCGATGAACGTGTCGCTTAGATCGTGGGCCAGGGCCAGCAGGCGAGCTACACGAGCGGGCCGAGTCTGGCGGAGACCGGCTTCGCGGCGCGCGCGGCGTTCTTCTCGGCTCTGCTTCTGCGTGCGAAAACTGATGCTCTCGATACGGTCCTTCATGATGCCACCTCCATCTGCTGCGCCAGTTCAGATACTGGTGGGAACGGATCGGCAAGGTCGTGCAGATGCAATTCCAGCTTGCCTGCGGCGGGGTCGACGCGGACGCTGTTGACGAGCAGGTGGACTACATCAACACGCTCTTCCGGGACCATCGCGTTCCACACGTCGTCGAAACGCTCGAGCAGACCTACAGCGGTGCTCGCATTCTCGGTGGCTTCCGCGAGACCGTGCATGCGCCGGTCGACATCGTCCAGCTTGGATTGCTGCCGCGCGATCTCGGCATCGATTTCGCTCAGACGGGCGATCACGAGCGACCCACCCGTCCCCTCCATTTCGCCAATGGCGGCCACCAGCCGGCGCCGAAATCTTTGGGGGCGTTCAGGATGCCAGCTTTTGACGGTGGCATCGCTTGGACTTAGGCTAGACGACGATTCGAGCTCGCGGCCAGCAACCGCCGTTTGCTGGAGGAATCCGCGGTGAGGAGGCAAGCCGAAGGCGCCCTCGAACACGCGCACGCCGAGCTGGAGCAGATCTTTGAGACCGCCGGTGATGGCGTGTGGGTGCCGGCGAGATGACCTCGTGGCCGGACAGATGGGGTTGATGTGCTCGCCGCAGCAACGGGTGCTGTGGGTGCCTCGTCTGATGCTGTCCGGGCCGCCGAGATAGCTCGGTCTTCCCTGATTCTCGCGCTGTATCGGAATGGCGTGCGAAGGGAAGCCGTTCGTATGACAAGAGCCGGTGAAGTGCCAATCTCCTGGAAGCTCGAGCCCCTTGGCGCCCGCTTTGAAGTGCAATTGGGCAAGATGATTTCCGAACGTGCCCGCGCGGGCAGCGGGCACGTGCCGTACCTTCGGAACGCGAACGTGCAGTGGAACCGCTTTGACCTGAGCGACGTGGCGACGATGTCCTTCTCCGGATCTGAGCGCGAAAAGTTCAGCCTTCGGTGCGGCGACATCCTTGCCTGCGAGGGGCGACACGTGGGCAAGTCCGCGATATGGCGGGACGAGATCCCGGGCGCCTGCTACCAGAAGGCACTGCACCGTCTGCGGCCACTCAAGGATGACGTACCCGAGTACCTCCTCCATTGCCTCTCCTACTACTCGATTACCGGGCGGTTCGTTGCAGGGTTAGTACGACCACGCTCTATGTCTTGAAGGTGCTTGGCTGCGAGTTTGGCATCCTCGGCCAAGCGTTCCTGCGTGAGTTTCCGTGCGTCCCGAAGGTGCCGGATGCGCTTTCCGAGGCGCTCTACCGCGAGCACGACGTCGGGGGCGGCTCGCGCATCGGATCGGTAGTTTCCGTTGCCGTCAAGATCCATACACGAGGGATCGAGCCACTCGCGCTCCCTGCTCGCGATCCTGTTCCGCGATGATCCTAACGACGGTACCCAAATCGAACGGTCGCAACGCGACTTGAGCCCGAGGGCCGCTGCCGTCGAGGTCAGCGATTTCGATGACTGCCTCGCTCGCACCGTCGGCCTGGCTGGGATATATGATCGCCGCAGTCCCGACGCTTTCATGACCAAGGGCGTACACCGCGAGTTGGTAGAGCATGCTGCTCGGAAGATTCCGCTCAGCAGTTCGCGTGGAGCAATCTTCGGCCGGATCGTAATTGTGAGATCGTCGATGCGTACCCGTCCCACATGTGCGAAGGAGGAGATCCGAAGCCCTCCTCCAATGCTGCCACTCGCCGACGAACTGCCCACGAACCATGGACAGAGCGCCCGCGCCTCTGTAGCGTCCGGTCATGACGTTCCCGCAGGGCGTGGTCACCACGCGTGAACTGGTGGTGCTCGACTTCGAGNNATCGATCGCATCGTCGACCGGCTGAAGGTTTTTGTGTTGCGCATCGAGACTGCCCAACAGGAGATCGCTGCTTGCGAGCAGCGCGCTCGCATGTCCCAGCAGGATTTGCGCAAGGCTTTGCGCCAGACGCATTCCTCGCCGCCGCGTCGGCATGGCGTGGACGCGACGGGCTCGCCCTCCGAGGATCTTGCGAAACTAGCGAAGGTCATCGAAGCCGCAAGAAAGAAAGTCAAGAAGGTGGAGGAGGAAGCCGCCACGAGCGAGCAGATCCTACGTGAGACCGTGCGGAAGATACAGGATGGCAAGCGCCAAACGGAGCAGGCCAAGGCGGAGATGGTCAAGCGGAACCTGCGGCTCGTGGTGAGCATCGCGAAGAAGTACACCAATCGCAACTTGCCGCTTCTAGACCTGATCCAGGAGGGCAACATCGGCCTCATGAGGGCGGTGGACAAGTTCGAATATAAGCGCGGCTTCAAGTTCTCGACCTACGCAGTGTGGTGGATTCGGCAGGCCATCACACGATCCCTCGCGGACCAGTCTCGCACTATCCGAATCCCGGTGCATATGGTTGAGATGTCCAACAAGCTCAGGTGGACCCGCCGATCTCTGGCCCGGCAGCTCGGACGTGAGGCCACGCCAGAGGAGATTGCGCAGAAGATGGAAGTGCCGATCGAGAAGATCCGCAGTGTGCTCAACCTTGTGAAAGAGCCCATCTCGCTGGAAACGCCTGTGGGCGAAGACGGGGACACGCACCTAGGCGACTTCATCGAGGACAAGGACATCATCTCGGCGGCCGACGCTGTGATTTCAATGAACCTTGCGGACGAGACGCACAAGGTGCTGGCCACACTCACGCCGCGCGAGGAAAAGGTGCTGCGCATGCGCTTCGGTATTGGCGAAAAGTCGGATCACACCCTGGAGGAAGTGGGCCATGAATTCGACGTCACGCGAGAGCGCATTCGCCAGATCGAAGCCAGGGCTCTGCTCAAGTTGCGCCGACCATCACGCAGCGACATGCTGAAACTCTTCATAGAGCGCTAGTCCATTTCCCGACGCCATGGTGTCGATAGCAACCACACAGACGCACGAATCGTGGACATTGGACATGGGCCTCGGTAGCGTCCGGACATGACATCCTCGCAGAGTATGGCCACAACGCGCGAGCTGGTGGTGCTCGACTTCGAGACCACTGGGCTGACGCCAGCATTCGACCGCACCATCGAGGTGGCGGCCACGCTGCTGCTGGACCACCGGCCGGTGGAGACATTCCACCAGCTCATGTACCCAGGAAAAAGCCTGCCCTCGTTCATCACGTCGCTGACCGGCATCACCGATGCGATGTTACGCGGGCAGCCACGGCCGGGACAGGTGATGCCACGATTGCACCAGTTCGTGCGTGGCCTGCCCATCGTGGCCCACAATGCTGCCTTCGATCGTGGATTCCTGCACGCAGAGCTGGCGCGCGTGGGGCTGCGGTTGGAGAGCGAATTCCTGTGCACGCTGCGGCTGGCGCGGAGGCTGGTGCCGGGCCTGCCCAGCTACCGGCTGGACGCACTGGTGGATGCTCTACAGGTGCGCGTGCCAGATGCGCGGCAGTTCCACCGCTCGATCGCCGACGTGAACCACACGGTCGCGATCTGGCAGAGCCTGCACGCGCGCTTTACCGAGCACACCGGCCTAGCGACCCCGCCAGTCAGCTTGCTTTGCACCCTGATGCGCAAGCCGAAGAAACAAGTACCAAACTACCTGGCCGCGCTCAAAGCCGGGGTGGCGGCTACGGCCCGGCATCGTCCATCAACACGCGATCGTAAGGTGCTCCAAGCACGGACAGGTCGCCCTGGTGGGGTCCCAACTGCAAGCACTTGGTCGCGAGAGCCAGGAGTGGCTTCTCTGGCTCTTGGCTCGATACAACTCGCTTGAACAGACCTGCGAGCTGCGGATAATAGTCGCGATCCTCAATCATCTGAATCTCGTCGGCAGATGGCGCCGCGTCCGGCGCACCTCGGCCGGCTTCGGCCTGGCCAGGAAGCGACCCCACAAAGATACCCTGGCAGGAGGCCCATCAATGAAATCGAGAAAAGCACACAAGCCGCCCGTCGCGCACGAGTCTTCGGATGATGCGTCTTCCGTCGGTATTCCGAACGAGGGAGATCCCTTCAGCGGGAGAAGCTGGCAGCAGAGGTTGAGAAGCTAAGAGAAGAAATCCACGTGCTCGCAGAGAATCGACGATGGCCGTGGCTCCTCCGAACCGTGGTTCCTGCGCTGCTCGTCAGCCTCGGCTCCGCTCTTGGCGGTTACCTCTTTGGAGATTCACTTCAAGCTCGAACTAATGCCCAAGTCCGCGCGGAGGTCCTGAAGTCCTACTTCTCGGTAGAGAACCGAAACATCGGCAAGCGCAAGCAGATCCTTGCCTTTGTCGGTAGCAACCTCGCGAAGAACGATCCCAACCTGTTGGACTGGGTGAAGAGAGAAACTCGTATCGTGGATGAAGAACTCGTGCGGGTCGATAGGGAGATTGCGGATCTCAAAGTGCAAATCGCCACCGAGCGTGCCAAGGCCAGCAAGAATGCTGCGCAGAAAGTTGCTGCAAAGACTTCTAGTCCAACCCTAGAGGGAAGGCTCGAAGACATGCAAGGCACTACAGTCGAACTTATCACTTCTCCCACCGGCAGCGCGTGGCGGCAGATTGGAGGCAGGTTCGCTTCCAACCCCGACTCCGGCACCGCGTGGTACCTGCCGCCAACTCCAACCCTGGAGGAGCGGCTCGATGACATGCAACGCTTCAGGGCCGAAGCCAGAGGAGACCTTCTCATCGGCAACGATTGGCCGCCAGTCGGCTGGACGTTCGCTTCCAACCCCGATGCCGGCGCCACGTGGTACCTGCCGCCAACTCCAACCCAGGAGTAGCGGCTCGACGACATGCAACGCTTCAGGGCCGAAAGATAGGAGCATTGACCAATAGGATCTCCCATGCCCACGCAGCAAAACTCGGCGGTCCAAGGGTGCGCTCAGGTGAGGTCTTCTTTGCCACGCCCTTGTCACGACAGCCGACTTTTCCGCGGTGCTCAGCGGGTCGTCGCGGTTCCAGGCGGAACGACACCGGGGTATAGGGCCGTGGGTTTCCCCCCGGGGTATAGGGGCCGTGGTCGACAGAGTGGTTCTTATCGGGGTGCTGCCAGAACTGGCGCCGATGTAGTGCTGGATCACGAAAGGCGCGTCGGCGCGCTCGCGCAGTCGCTTGACCCAGTTCGCAAGCAGCGCGGTCTTGCCCGAGCCTGACTCGCCCAGCACCACCAGGGGCGGCCCATCCCCGGCCGCGTGCTCATCGAGCCTGCGGAAGTACGCCTCGCGCGCCACGTACACCCGTTGCCGGCTACGCGCCCACGCCTCGTGCTCAGCCGCCTCGCGCGTCAGCGTGTCCGATTCCGACCCCTCTGGGAACAACCGATCGATGACCTCGCCCGAATCCTTGCGCACCAGCTCGGCCAGAGCCTTGGGGTCGGCGTAATTTTCCCGGGGCGCGTATTTCAGTTTGCCGTCGCGGCTCGCGTGCCGGATTTGTTCCTTCAACGCCAGCAGCTTGGTCTTCGCCGCGGCAGTGTCGTCCACGAACCTAGCCCGCTGGGCTGCCGGCAGCGTGGCCAGATACGCGGGATCACGGAAGTAGAAGAAGCTGTGCTCGGCCATGGCCGGGTCATTGAGCACCCCGTGCAAGATCTCCAGCTCGGTTACTGACCGCCTGGTGTCGGCCTCGGGTTTTCGATCTGGAAGGTGATCTTTTCCATCTTGCCGACCAGCAACGGATAGTGATGGAAGCCCGTGACAGCCAGGATTCCCGCCTGTGCGTACAATTGTGATTGCATGATGGCAGACTGCTTGTCGACAACATTCAATTGCGACTGCATGACGGCAGCCTGTTTGTCGAAGACATGCAACTGCGACTGCATGATCGTAGCCTGTCTGCAAGAAAAATAGGTGTATGTGATAACCGTAACCAGAGTCGCGACTTGGATGGAGAATACGAAGATCTTCTCGTGTTTGGCGAGGCGCGATTTCCACGACACAGCCGTGGAACCTGAATCAGGCAGAGGCTTGCTTGGAGCCGCGTTGCCGGCACAGGGATCGTCCATGAGGGCATTCTAGATCATCTAGTAGCCGATGGCTGTGGATCCCGACTCACCCAGGTGCCGGACCGCAATCGCCGCCGCAGGCCCAGTGACTCGTCTGCTTGTTGAGAAACGGCGGACACAGCCAAGGGCCGACCTGCACGCCACCGCGCCGGCCCTCGACCCGACCAGGTTGAGAGCGGCTCCGGACAGGACAGCCCCATCCTCGACCCCGCGCTCGTCCGGCAGCCCCATCCAGACTCAACTCTGGCAGACGAAGTTCGTGCAAACGGAAGCATCTCCGCAAGCGGTGGAGGGTACGCAGGCTGCTTGAGCGTTGCAGTCGTTGGAATAGCGACGACAAGCGCCTCCCACGGGGGAACCTATTGATCCGTCACAAACATAGACTATCTGGCCTATGTCGCCTCCAGAGAAATTAATCGACGTACAGACGAAACCACCAGCACAGGTGCCTCCTTGCTGGCACGGGGTGTAGCACCAGCCGTCGCCTACCGGGGCGCAGCCAGAGCCGCCGTAAGGGCAGAGCTCGCCTTCATAGAGAAATTCGCCGGCAAGACACGGCTGGGGGTGAGGAGCGCCCACACTCTGAGAACTGCTATCAGGTTTGGGCTTGCCACTCGTCTCCACACCGGCATCTGCCCCATACCTGCATAGAATGGTTTGCGTACACAGCTTGTTCTGGTAACAGGGACTTGGGCGCCCCACACAGGGGTCGTTGGATGCTGTTGGCGTATCGCCAGGATTGCACGACAGTGGATCATCACAGTGCACACCCTCAGGCACTACGCACAGTATGGAGCCACAGTTGTCTCCCAAGGAATAGCACTCGCGCTCCGCTGGGCAGTCCCCGGATAGGTCGGCGTACTCTGATCCAGACGTGAAGCCCACCTGCTGGTCGCCTGGGCTGCACCCAGGTATCGCCCCACACATGCCGCCTTGGCTGAGTGGAGAATTGGTGGCGTCCCCTTGGCCACCAGTTCCACTATCCCCGTTTGATCTGCCGGCGTCCGAAGCACTCGTACGCCCACCAGCATCTGCCCCAGATATTCCTCCGGAACCAATCGTGCCACCAGTACCAGCAGCACCACCAGGACCACCAGTGCTGACACCCCCGGCTCCGCCTGGACCAATGAGGCTGCCACCCGTACCACCTACGCTGGCACCACCGGCTCCACCCGGACCAATGGCACCACCCGAGCCTCCGGTTGTTCCGCTGGTGATGGTGCTGCCTGCCTGGCCTCCGCTTGCAGCTCACGCATCACCGGCTCTGCTCTTGAGACCAGAGCTGCTGCATGCCAGTCCGAACAGGCCGGCCACGAAAAGAGCTGCCACAGCCGTTGGCATCTTGAACATTTGGTCCTCCGTGTGCTCACCCGATGAGTGCGAAGCTCTCGATGCGCTGCCTGACATCCTGTTCCTTCATGACTCCGGGAACATGGTACCGCCTTTCGGGTGCATGGGATGCACGAAGGAAGCGAAGGGGGCCTGAGCATCCGGGAGGCTGGATGACGCAGTCTGATTATGGAGGCAGCGGTCATCGGCGTCCGCGAGCAATCAGTTAGCCCTGGGCATCTTCTTGTAGCAGTCGTCGGTGGTCATGGTGGCATTCAGTTGTGTGGAGGTCGCCACGAAGCGAATCGAATCCCAGCGGTCCTTGCTGCCCAGGCCGCGCCAGTGAAGCTGCCCAACCCAATCACCGAAATCGGTGGCTTCGAGCCGAAGGATTTCTTCACCAGCCGCGTAGCTGAAAACGCCCGCCTTGCCCAGGTTGGAGATGCGTCCCGTGGCTTTCTTCCCATCCACACTGAAGTCGACAACCATCCCCGCCATCTCCTCGCACGTCACAGACCAGCGGCCGGAAATGGGGCCAGGATCTTTCTGCCAGGAATAGTGTTTCTCCTCAGCTATGGCCGCAGTTGCAAGGGCGGTTGCGAAGAGAAGGAGCGACACACCCAATATCCCTTTGGAAATCAGCATGAACCACCTCGGTTGTTGGAACCATCATCTGGACCGAAAACGACACCTGGTGAGCTTGGATGAAGGATCTTGTGGCCGCCATGGAAACCTGAACGAGAAGTGTGGCCTACGTCCCGGTAGTCCAGAATCAGTGCGCCGTCGCCCCGCTGTCCGCGCTGACCATCAAAGAGCTGACGTTGACCGGCTCAAAATCGGCCAAGGTGATGTTCGTCAAACAGGAGAGGTCGTCGTCATTCCAGCGTCTGTCCGGGGTCCCGATCAATCCTCCCGTCTCGCCATTGTCGGCCAGGATGATTCCGTAGTTCCGGAAGCCGGTGATGATGATATTCGCCTGAGAGCTCGTGGACGCGCCGCCGCATTGCCGCGACGAGTAGCCGAATCCCCATTGCATCGCCATTTCCCAGTCAGTCGCGCGGTGGACGCTGATGCGGCGGGGGGCGGCCTAACACTACTGATTCAAAAAG
>PMIX01000274.1 GCA_003158395.1 Myxococcales bacterium
ACCGGCGGAACCTTGCTGAGCGCGAGTGGCTGCTCGTCGAACAACGGCACCAAGTCCGACCCGACGCTTACCGCGGACATGCTGGGCGATTGGCGCGAAGAAGTCATCTACCGCGAGACGGCCGGCGCGGCCTTGCGGATGTACACAACCACAACTGTGACCAAGCGCCGGATCTACACGCTCATGCATGATGCGACCTACCGGGCGCAGGTGAACTTCGAGCAGGCAAGCTACAACCAGCCGCCCCACACTGGGTTCCAAATCAGCCCCAACATGCCCGCTCCGCCTGTGCCCAACATGTTCGTCAAGTAGTCGATTGTCATGGCGCGCGAATGGTGCTTGCACTGTTCACGCGTCTCGGGCGATGCACGAAACCCCGACTTCCCGGTGAAGGGCAGTCGGGGTTTTGCTATATGCTCATACCTGGAACGACCGTGAGAACTCGGCGCAGATTTTGGACCACGATCGGCGGTGCCTTCGCTTTGACAGCGATCGCAGGGCTCCCGCTTGCATGCCATCGCAAGAGCCCCAGCCCGCCACTTCCGCCGCCCGCGGTGAAGTCCCAGCCCACCCCCGACGCTGAGCGGCCTGCCGACGCACATCCGTTCCCCGATCCGACATTTCTGGTGCTGGTGGGGATCGGGAGCAAGCCGCCTGGCGCACGCATCGTTCGGGTCTCCGATGATCTCGTGTTGGGACACACACCCGACACCATCGAGTTTCACCAGTCCGCCGAGCCCGTGCTGGTCCGCTTTGAGCTGCAAGGCTACCTCCCTGTCACGCGCGAGGTGTCGGCGGTTTCAGACAGCGAGCTGTGGGTCGATCTGAAGCCGATACCGAACAGGCATGCTCCGGCGAGCAAGAGGTCCAACGCAGGCAAAGCGCGCTGACCGAGGGCTGCCGGTCTCTGCCGACTGATCGCGTTTGGGGAGGAAAAGTGATGATCCGTGGGCAGAGGCAAGGGCCACTGCTTTCAATTGGGAGTGCAAGATCGCGCATTCGATATGAACCTGCCCGGCTACTACAACTGAGGTGGATAGTCATTTGAAGCGCCCTTCTTCCCTTCATCGAATCGAATCCACGCAAATGTCCGATATGGGAACGTTACGCCAAACTACAGAGACCTACGCGCCACTTTTCCTCAAACTATCCCCTATACCCAGCTGGTCACCTACGATCAGGCGCGCGAGTACATCAAGCGCGTGCTGGCCATCATCGTTTCCTCTATGATGGCGAGCCGTTGCAGCTTTCCCTGGCCGTCAATCCGCACTACCTGAAGGACGGCATCAAGGACTGACTGGGTGGTTGCAGAGACCTACTGCACGCGTGCGTAGGTCATAAGCGCGCCGAGACCTCCGACGATCGTCATCATCCTGGGCTGGTCGCTGATGACCGGCAAGGCGATGACGGTCCACCCCAGGTCGTTGACGAAGTTCACCTGGATGGTGGGGCGGCCATTCATCTCGGAGGTGTCCACGAATTCGAGGGAGCCCTCGTTGTCGAGCCCAGACAGCACAGCGAGTTGGTCGCCCGACCAGGCCAGGTAGGCCCAGCGGTCATTCGGCGTGATGTAGAGGCCGCCCTGGGCGTGGGAGAAGATTCCTTCATCCGAGCAAAGAGCCCAGGCCCCAGGGAGGATGGCCTGCATATCTGCGACGCTGTTGACCGCGAGATCCTCGCCAAGGGGTTGCCGGCACAGCTCCTCCGCCGCCGCGCGCGTGATGGCGACAGGGCTGGTGGCGCCGCCGTCCACACCGCTGCCGCCGGCGCCCCCCGTGCCGCCGTCGGCTCCGACACCAGCGCCGGTTTGTCCCACCGGCAGGTAGATGGTCGACGCCGCGGGATCTGAGGCAATCACCATCATCCTTGGCTGGTCGCTGATGATGGGATTGGTTATGGCGGTCCAACCCGCGTCGTTGACGAAGTTCACCTGGATCGTCGGGCGGCCATTCGCCTCGGAGGTGTCGATGTATTCGATGGAGCCCTCGTTGTCGAGGCCAGTCAGTGCCGTGAGCTGGTCACCGGACCAGACCGTGTAGGCCCAACGATCGTTGGGATTGATGGAGATGCCGGCCTGCGCGTGGGAGAAGATTCCCGGACCAGAACAAAGAGCCCAATCGCCCAACAGGATGGCCCGCATGTCTGCGATGGTGTTGACCGCAAGACGCTCGCCCAGCGGCTGCTGACATAGAGCCGCCGTTGCGGCGGGCATGGGGGCGATAGGGGTGATTGCACCCGCGTCACCTCCGCCGCTGCCGCCCACGCCGCCGGTGTCGAGGCCGGTGCTGACGCCTGTTCCGTAACTAGAGCCTGAGCCCGTCAACGAGCTTGTGCCGAAGTTCGTGCTCAAGCCTGTTCCAGCGCCGGCGCCCCTGCCGGTGAAGCTGCCCGATCCGATGCTCGTGCCTATCCCGGTCAGGGAGCTAGTCCCGAAGTCTGTTCCGATGCTGCTCGTCAAGGTGCTCGTGCCCGCGCCCGTTCCGCGGCCGGTGAAGTTGCCCGTGCCAGCGCCCGCGCCGCGGGCAGTGACGGTTCCTGTTCCTCTTCCGCTGCCGACGCCGGTACCCACGCCGACCCCCGCCCCGCCGCCGGCGCCTCCGCCGGCTCTGCCGCCAGCGGCGGTCTGTCCCGCGTCACCGCCGGCGCCTCCGCTGGCTCTGCCACCAGCAGCGGGCTGCCCCGCGACACCGCCGGCGCCTTCGCTGGCTCTGCCGCCAGCAGCGGGCGGCCCCGCAGCGCCCCCGGCGCCTCCAGTGGCTCCGGCGTCAGCGGCTGTTTTTTCCGAGCTGCCATCGGCCTGGCCGACCAAATCGTTTCTGCCACATCCCACGAGCAGCAGTCCGAAAGCCGCGACGCAGGTGCAGACAGATGAAAGATCTCTTCGCATGCCCCCTCCTCCTCGGCATCGTTAGAGGCCTGTGCTGGCTTTTTTTGCCCCTTTTTGCACGCGGATGTGCCGAAGGTCACTCTTGCCCCTGTGTGGCGCCCTAATCCCGCGTCGTTCTCAAGGCAGAGACGGTGAGGCGTTCCTGCGCAAGCGGCGGGCGCGCCCTGGGCCGTCCCCTGGGGTCTGCGCTCAGACAAGATGAAAGCAGTGCGCACGTACGACGAAGCGGGCGGCAGCGCCGCCTGCGGGCCATGCAATCAGCGGGCCCCTACCAGACCTAAACTCCACCGTGGAGTTTGCTTCTTAGCCGAGATAGCAGCCAACTGCGAAAGCCGACTCCAGCGCGTAGGCTCCCATAGACACAGATAGAGGGTCCTGGAGTTTGACGATCCCACGGAACATCATGGGGATATCAAGGCGCAGCGACTATACGGTGAGCCCGACTTCCACACGGTGGCCTGCACCTTGGGCCGGACGGGCGTGTGTAGTCCCGATGGGGCCACGATCGGGCCGAAAGGGCAGCTTGTCGTCAGCGACAAAGACAACGGGACCAACTCCTACTTGGGGCCGGCACCCGCCTGAACCGTGGCGGCCACAGTGGTCACGTCTTCCAGCGTGTAGCTATAGCTCGGCGTGAAGGCTGCACCGCCGATTTCGGTGGTAAGCCCCTGGTTCCCGATCGATTGAAGGATACTGGCGGCGTTCGAGTGGCTTGAATCGGCTGCGTTGGTGATGTTGTTGAAAACGCTGTTCTCGACACGAATGTTGCAATCCACGCCGACTCCAATCCCTGAGTAGTCACCGCTCGCGGTGTAGAGGTTGTTGAAGACATGCACCTTACCGAAACGCACACGCGGCATGCGCTCCGCAATGTTGTCAGCCCACCACACGTGGTCGAACGTGACATTCAGGTGTCCCGTGTCCTCGGATGCGTTCCCATCGTCGTGTCCAATCAAGTTGGAGAAGCGGTGCCCGTAATTGTTGGCTGGGTCCGTGCGCTGGCCCGAATAGTGGAACTTCGTCCATGAGACAGTAATGAAGTCGCACCCGTGGGTGATATCCATGTTCCCGTCCGATCCGTCGGAAATGTCCATGTGGTCGAACCACAGGTGCATGTCGCCGCCCTGTACATGAACCGCGTCGTGGCCAGCGGAACAGTCGCTCGGGCTGTCCGTGCAATTGTAGCCAACGACTTTCAAGTTGCGCATGATGACGTTCGACGATCCGCTCATGTCGATGCTGCCATCAATCTCGGCTCCACACAGGCCCAGGATGGTCTTGTTCGAGCCCACGTTGACAATGCCCGAGATCTTGCCGGACACGTGAATCACGGCCGCTCCAGTTCCCCCAGCCGCTGCATTGAGCGCATCAAGCGTGGTCACGACTGTTGGGGTAGCATTGCCGCCGCCCGTGGTGCTTCCGGAGCCCGTCGCCCACCCGATGGGAGCGGAAGCCCATGTCTGGGGTGTACAAGTGATTCCAGTGGTAGTGGTTCCCGAACCTCCCGTTGCAATGGTGTCGCCGGTGCTGGTGGTCCCACCGGCTCCACTCGTGCCACCGGTCGAAAGACTGCCGCCGGTCGGAATGCTGCCCCCCGCTGCGGTGGTGCCACCACTCGCTTTGGCTCCGCCAACTCCACTCGTGCCACCAGTTGCCGTCTTGCCGCCGGTGGCCCTGCTACCACCATTCGCCGTCGCACCTCCATTTGCCGTAGTGCCGCCGGTCGCCTGGGTCCCGCCTGCAACCGTCGTGCCGCCCATGCTGGTCGTTCCGCCGGTCGCCTGGATCCCGCCGGTGACCTTCGCGCCGCCGGTCGCCTGGATCCCGCCGGTCGACGTAGCGCCTGCGACCGAGATTCCGCCGCCGGTGGCGGTAAACCCGCCGGCACCGGTTGTGCCCCCGCTAGAGGGAGTCCCGCCAGTTGCCTTGGTCCCACCAGTTGAGATGCTGCCGCCCGAACCCACGTTGCCACCCGTTCCCACAAATCCTCCGGTGCCTTCCACGCCGCCCGTTCCCACCGCAGAGGCACCCGCGGTCCCTCCCATTGCCACTGAAGTATCGGTCTTGCCGTTGGAGGCGTCGGGGTAGCTGACTGACGAGCCTGCGTCGCTGCTGCAGTGACACACAGCAAGCCAGCAAGAACATGAGAGCACTCTCAGAATCTTGGACATCGGAACTCCTGAGCTTGATGTCGTCTTGCGCAAGCTAATCGTTTCGTGTGCACCGTTTGCCCCAAAATGTCGCCCGCTCTTCCCCCGTGTCCCGCAGTTCTATTGGTGCCCGCTGATGGCGTTTTTTTCGTCGCGGTTCGCCCCGCGGCATGGTTGCTGCCGGCGTCGGCAACAGACGGCTCGGTCGCCGATGGCACTACGGGAACTGCCCCTGCTTGTTCCTGGACGTCCACGCCTGCGAGCTGCACTTCGACCGACCAACCCTGCACCAAAAGATGGACGTGCAACGCTGCACGGTAGGGCGAGGGTTGGGAACAAACGGCCAGGCTGCTCTCGGCCTGGTCCCCGCCCGCATCCTTGAAAGCCAACGGCAAGGAAGATTGCGCGGGCGATCGTGACTGCACGCTGGCCAAGGAGAATGGCCGTTTCGTCTACGAGAAGTTCGCGGACTTCTGGCGCGATTCGCTCGTGCACTACGCCCAGCTTGGCATCGTCCCCGACTGGGTGAGCATCGAGAACGAGCCGTCCTTCATTCCGCTATCCTGGGAAGGTTGCAAATTCGGGGTGACGTCCGAGGGAGGCTCGGGCAACTACGTCGTATTCCGCAACGTGACCGGAACCAGCTTCACGTTGNNAGCCGAGAACGGCGCGCAGGTCAGGGGCGAAGCGGCCGTGCGGAGAAAGCTGTAGGTAGCGTTGGTAGGCGGCTTTGGCGGCTGCCTTGTGGCCAAAGGCTTGTTCGGCGCTGCCAAGAAAGACGTAGGCATCGGCTCGGTTGGCGTCGATGGCGATGGCCTTGGTCGCCCAATTGAAGGCGGGACGGGAGCGTCCGCGCTCGAATTCGGTCTTGGCGAGCATCAGGGCGACATCCGCGGATGGGAGACCACTTGCGAACGCCTGTGTGCAAGTGGACACCACGTCTTTGGCTCGATGTTGGTCGTAGGCCTTCTTGCACTCGTCAAGCGCGGCGTCGTCAGATGGGGCCGCAGCCGTCGCAGCCGCGGTTGGTGAAGGAACAGGGGCGTCCGTGATGGCCGCAACCGCCCCGGTCGCGGCCGGTGCAGGAGGAGGGCGGGAAAGATCCGCGGCCGGGGCTGGTGCGGAGAATGGTGCGGGCGTCGGCGTCGGTTCTTGCCGAGCCACGGTCGGCTGGGGCAGCGATCGCGGCGCATGGTCGGTGCGCGAAACAGCCAACGTGGCGCACGCCGCGACCGCGGCCGAAAGGCCGAGTAGCGCCCAGTATGCGCGTTTGCGCAGCCAGGGGCGCGTTGCCCGGGCGACGGTTGGCTCGTCAAAGCTGTCAGCAATCACGGGCGCGGCCGCCAGTTCCTCTCCTGCCTGGAAGAAACTGGCCTCGACGGCGCTGAAGTGAGGAAGCTGTTCTAGGGGCATGATCAAGACCTGGCACTTCGGTTCTTGGGGCGGCTGCGCGTGCTGAGAACACACGGAGGTGGAGACGCCGAAGATCGAGTAGCGCGGGCAACTACCCAGCAGGCCCGTGGCCAGCGGCACCAGCCCGATGTACCCGAGCGCGGTGTGTGGTCCGACAAATGTCAGGCTGAGCAACCCCAGCCCAAGCAGCACGCGCAAGGCGTGGTCGACAAAGTGTTCATTCTTCGCAACCAAACGTGACATGGCACCCTCCTTGGTCAGAGCCAGTGGTTTTTGCCATGACCCTTGGCGTCGTGATCGCGGGGCTGGGGTGGTGGAGACGGGACAAGCGGTGAGGAGTCGGCGACCGAGCCAACTGGATCTAGGCGTCGACCCAGACGCCAGGACTGGGCACCCTGAGATCGTGGGCGCTGTCGCGTAACCGAACTTGCTTGCCGCCGAGAATATAGTGCCCGATTCTGCTCATGCGGAGGACTTTTACCTCGCGACACAGATGCGAAAGCTCGTCCTTCTCGGCGGTGGTCAAGGTGTGAAATCTGGTACACTTCACCCCCAGCTAGGATAGAGCAGCAATTATGCCGGTGAAATACGCAAGAGGAGGTTGTCGATAATGAAAACAGCTATCAGGTCATTTGTTGTGCTTCTCGCGTTGTCGGATGTTCTTGCGGCTTGCGGGGGAGGAGGTAGTAGCGGCGCGCGACAAGGAGGTGCTGGTGGTGGCGGCGCGGGAGAGGGCGGTGGAGGAGGAGGAAGTGGTGGTGGTGGAGAAGGCAATGGCTATACCGTGACCTATGATGGCAACGGTGCTACCGTCGGCAACGTCCCGGTTGACTCGAACAACTACGCGAGGGGGCAGTCCGTGACGGTGCTCGGGAATGCAGGCGACCTCGCATACGCCGGATATTCCTTCGTGGGATGGCAGACCAAGGCTGACGGATCCGGCACGACCTATCGGGCGGGGGGGACCTTCGCGATGGGTTCGGCAAATACCACCCTGTATGCGTTATGGGCAGGGGGCTATGCCTACGCTGTGAACTGGTCTGACAGTAACGTCTCTCAGTATACGATCGGCCCGAATGGGGCGCTCACCCCCATGTTCACGCCCGCGGTCTCTACAGGAGGGTACGATCCCCGATACCTCACGGTCGACCCCTCGGGCAAGTACTTGTACGTCAGCAACTATGAAGGTGTAAACCCCTATATCACCGCCTGTCCCAACGGCTGTGGCTTCGTATCTCAGTTCACAATCGGCGCGGACGGGTCGCTCACATCCATGCCCACGCCCACGTTCTTCACGTCGGGTCCGTATCCCGCAGGCGGTGCGGTCCACCCCACGAAACCCTGGTACTATGTTGCAAACAGTGAATGGAGTAGTGTCAGTCAGAACACGATCGGAGCGGACGGGGCGCTCGCATCCATGACCGCACCTACGGTCGCTACGCAGAACAATCCGCAAGCCATNNTCAGGCGCCTATGCCTATGTTTCTAACTATGGGGGGAGCAGCAGCCAATACGCCTCGATCGCCCAGTTTGAAATCGACCAGACAACCGGAATGCTCTCACCACTGACCCCGCCCACGGTCCCGGCGGGGGATGTGAACGCTACGTCCATCTCAGTTCACCCCACGGGTAAATTCGCGTATGTGACGATCGGTCTATCCTCGCCGTCTGCGGTTATCGCCCAGTTTAAGATCGACCAGACAACCGGAGTGCTTGTGTCAAACGGAACGGTTTCGGCAGGGGGGACAGCAGCAGCCTCGATCGCGATCGAATCCTCGGGCAAGTACGCTTATGCGACCAGCGGCGACTCCGGATGGGGCAATTTCTCCATCGCGCAGTACACGATCGACCAGACAACCGGGGCGCTTACGCTCATGAGCAATCCAACAGTCAAGGCAGGATATGGACCTAGTGAAATNNACTTTGCCCACGCGATTCCGGGGCAGATCAACTCGCCGAGGACGCGTCCGGCCGTCGCTTCGGAGGTTCCAGTGACCTGAAGCGCGCCATTCGACGCTCTTTGGGGACGTCAGGCAGACGGCACCCTGTGCGAAGACTGTGTCGCTGGGGCACCAGTCAGTCGCCCCGTCGGATCTCGATCTGCGCCAGGTGCCGCGCGCCCCGGAACGGCGTGGCCACGAGGTCCAGTCGCGCTCCAATCTTGGCCCGGGCCGGCGCTCATGGTGCCGCACAGGCGCCCTTCGCCGGGTACCTCGCCCTCGGCTCAAAGCGCCTGCGGCGGTTGGCGGGACGTCGTCCATGAAAGACCTCGTCCGGCGTCGCACCGCCCATAGAGGAGTGCGGTCTGACCTCGCTGTACCAGTCCTCGAGCCGCGCCAGGGAGGCGCAGAGGGCACCGTGGTGGAGAGGGACGAGCTCGTGCGCAAGCCCCTCTTCCTTGAGGGTGCGGATGAACCGCTCCTCGACGGCGATGCAAAATTGGGGAGCTGAGGTTGGTAGCGTTTCTGGTCTGCACCACCAAAGATTTCGGCTACTGCTCCAGCTCTGAGCAACCGTGGTTTGCGGTGGGACGATTCGATGACGAGCGGGTCTTCGTGGACAAGCCGGCTCTCCACGACCAGGTGGCAAACGACCGCAACGGTGGCATCCGTCTCTCCCGAGTTTGACGGATTGATGTGGGCCAGCCTCCCGCCTACGGCAGAACGCGGACGAGCGCTGCGCTCGCGGACGGCACGTACACTGAAACGGTATTACCCGATGTCGTTTGAACGTAAGGTGGATTGCGATTCCACACACCCGCCGGCGTCACCTGGGCGCCAGCAAGGGTCACGTTCCCTGCCGCTGCCGTCAGATTGCCAGCAGGTGTCCCCTGCAGATAGATCGCGCTTGCGCTACTCACCGCGGCTCCGAGATTCACCGTGGCGTTGACGCTGCTTGAGGCGTTCCTGTTGTTGAGCACCACGCTGGTGAATCCGTTCGCCTTGATGGCCCACGCGGTGAAATCCTGGGCGCTGGTGGTGACGGTCGTGGAAACCATCGCGCCTGTGCCGGCTTGGGTGAAGAGGAGCATACCGTAGTATTCCGGCTGTACCTGCACCACGACGCCACTGGTCTCCTTGATCGCCTCATAGTAGAAGGGGACCGTTCCGTCCATTCCAGTCTCGCCGTTGTGGAAATTGATTCCGGTGCCGCCACGCTTGGCAACCTCGANNCTCGAACATGTAATCGATCGCCCACAGACCCGCGATGAACGTGTCACTTAGGCCCTGCTGACCGTGACCGGAGCAGGTGTTGTTTTCCCCCATGCGCCAGCCATCTGGGATCTTGTCCTTTGTGGCTGCACCCTGCATCGTCGTAAAGCAATTGGTGAGTTGGGTTGTTGTTATCTGGAGGTTGGGCACTGAGCATCCCGACGTATTGGCTCCGGCCACGTAGGAGTGCTGGGTCAGAAGGACGAGCTTGCTCCCCCACTTCGCCGACTCGGAGTCGGCAAATGGAGCACTGTACGATGCAGCCGATCCGGTGGTGCAACCCGGGCCAGCCAACAGAGCGCCCTGCGTGGCGAGAATGGCGGTCGCGAACTTCTCGTACTGCGCTTGTTGAGCTGACCAGCTCCCATACTTGTCGGGCTCGTTGCCGATCTCGAACGCTTCGATGCTCGACGGACACTTGCTCATGACGTAGGCCGCCTCCGCTGCGGACGCAGTCACGTCACCCAACTGGAAGTTGACGCCATAGATAATCTTGCTCCCCGTTGCGGCCAGAAAGCCGCAGAGTTGGTCGACTCCGCCGGTCGCGATGTTAAACGTGAATGGCTGCCCCGATGGCTGCGTCGGTGCCGTCCCTTGGCCAACCCACTTGCAACGTTCGACATCGTTGGCTCCAAGCCGCATCATCGGAGTACCAAGCAACTTGTAGAGCGCAATCATGTTCGTGTTGTTGCTGGTGAACGAGCCATTCATTATGTGCGTCTTNNGCCAGTCACGGGCGTTCCCCAGTCGGGCGTCGTGATCGTTCCCGCAGTCCCGCCGGAGCCGGACGTGGTCCCGCCTGAGCTGGTCGTGGTTCCGCCCGAGCGGGTGGTTCCGCCCGAACTGGTCGTGGTCCCGCCCGCGGTGGAGGTCCCGCCCGCGGTGGTGGTCCCGCCTGCGGTGGTGGTTCCGCTGGCGGTGGTGGTTCCGCCTGCGGTGGTGGTCCCGCCTGTGCGGGCCGTGGTCCCACCCGCGGTGGTGGTTCCGCCTGCGGTGGTGGTCCCGCCCGTACGGGTCGTGATCCCGCTTGTGCCGGTGGTCCCGCCCGCGCCGGTGGTCCCGCCCGCGCCGGTGGTTCCGCCTGCGCCGGTGGTTCCGCCTGCGCCGGTGGAGGTCCCGCCCGCGCCGGTGGTGATCCCGCCTGCGCCGGTGGAGGTCCCGCCCGCGCCGGTCGTAGTCTCGCCGCCCGCGCCGGTGGGAGTCCCCCCGCCGCCCGTGGTGGCTCCGCCGCCCGCGGCGGTGGTCCCGCCCGCGCCGGTGGAGGTCCCGCCGGTGCTGGCACCTGAGCCATTGCACCCGGACACAAACACTGCGGCCAGCAAGACAGGACCCACAAGGCGATAGAAAGAAGTCATCCGCCGTTCCTTTCAGGGTTATCGAACACCATAGAGTATCATGGGCAGACAGGGGTGGACAATGCCGGGACTCGACTCGGAGCAAGGTCAGACAGCGTGCATTGTTACAGTGCTGCTTAGCAGGCAAACCGGGTCAGGACGACATCCTGTTTCGGCAGACAGCCCCGAGCCTTCGCGCAGCCGGCGGATCGCCGCGCGATCCGCCTCGCTGAACGGGTCGCGGGAGAGAAGGAGCGTCAGGACCGAGGCATTGGGGCTGTGCGGTTGGGCGGAGACGATGGCGATGTGCGCCGCTGGATCGGTGGCGCCGCGGTCACGCAGCGAGGCCACCGCGAGCGACACCAGGCGTCCTGACTCCATGGGGTTGTTGGCCGCGAACCAGCGGCTGACGGTGAGGATCCCTCTCGGATCGAGCCGGTCGAGGAAGATCGACCAGGCTTCGCGGGTGAACAGGCCCGCCTCGGCGTGGGCGAAGGCGCTATGGCCGCACCGCGCGCCCGCATGGCGGTGAACGCCTCGTGGCCCGGCGTATCCAGACAACGTCGCCGTGCGAGGTGTGTACGCGATAGGCTCCGATATGCTGGGTGATGCCGCCAACCTCGCCGCCCGCAACGTTGGCTTTGCGAACGCTTCATCGAGGTCTACGCATTCAATGGCAGCGCGGGCGCACTGACCCCTGTGGGCAGCACCACGCTGCCTGCCGCGAACTCGGGCCCCCGTCACCTGGCGTTGCATGCGAACGGGAAGTGGCTCTACTCCATCAACGAAACCGCCGGCGGAGCCACATCGCCCGCAGGGACGATCGATTTCTTCAAGGTCGATCAGACGGCCGGTACGGTCGTTTCCTCGGCGACGTTCAGCGTCCCGTTGCCGGCAGGCTACACCGGCGCCAAGAATGGCGGCGAGATCGAGATCGCGCCGTCCGGGAGCGTTCTCTACGTGTCCATGCGCCTGGACAGCGTCGCCCAGGGATCCATTGTCGCCTATAGCATCGATGCGACCACCGGGGCCCTGACGGTGATCGAGCAGGAGAGCTCGCGTGGTATCACCCCACGGCAATTCAGCCTGTCAGAAGACAGACAGCTGCTGGTGGTCGGGAACCAGACCTCGAACACGATCGCTTGGTTCCGGACAGATAGTCTGACAGTCAAGCCAGCTCAAACTCACGGACAAACGGTAGGCGTGTTCAGTTGACTCCGGATGCTAGCGATGGTGGTACCCCAGGTGGCGCTCGGGCTGTACTGACTGATCGAGATCACGCCGTCGGCGATGCGCGCGTTGATGTTGACGGGATCGTTCCAATTGGCATCTTCACCGGGCGAAGCGGATCCGGACGCCCCGTAGCCCGTATCAGCGAGGATCGGCTTGCCGGTGACCTGGCTCACCCCAGCCCAGGTCATGGTGTTTCCCGCCCGGATCCGCACGTTGTTGGCGTCGGTGCCCCCACCCGAGGTGTTGATGAAGGTGAACAGGGTCATGTCGAAATTGGGGTACCACTGTGCGCCGTTATTGGCAATCCACGGTGATACGTCCATGGAGAAGACCGCGTTCGGCAAGGAACTCTTCAGCGCATTGACCAGGGCCGTCATGTTGGTACCCGCCTGTGCGGCAGTCCATTTCTGGGTTTCTCCACCGCCCGTATACTGGTACCAATCGGGCTCCATGTCGAAGATGATGGGCCGCCCGCCCAGGCAGGCCGCGAAACCCGTCGAGTTGCTCGTGTACTGGGCAAGGATAGTCGCCCAGTCCTGTGTGATATACTGCGAACCATATGTGCACAGGTTGCCGCCCGCGCAGCCACTCACGTTGCAGTCGCACAGCTGGTTTTGGTTCTTCACGTAGTTGGCAGCAATGTAGGTGACATCCACCGGGACCAAACCCGCGAGAGCGCCACCGGGAGCCGATTCGGTGCACACACTGCCCTGGTTGAAGGTTCCCATCATCCATCCAGGAGTGAAGAAGTCTAACTGAGCGACCAGCGACGCCCCGCCGGATTTCGCCCTGCTATCAAGCGTGCCGAAGTGGAAGCGGCACTGGCTGAAAATCTTGCCCGGCGTTGCCGTGCTGCCGCCCGCGCCGCTTGTCGTGCCACCAGTCCCGGTTGCCCCGCCGGCGTTAGACGCAGTGCGGCCCGCCCCTGCATCGTTGCGGCCGCCCGCTCCGGTCGTGCCACCCGCTACCGGATTGCCGCCCGCTCCAGGCAAGCCCCCGGTACCACGGCTGCCGCCGCTCGTGACCGGGTTGCCGCCAGCTGGGACGCTACCGCCCGTGGAGCTCGCGGCCGTGGTGCCGCCCGCGGCAGTGTTTCCGTCCGCAGCAGTGTTTCCGCCGGCGCCGCCTGCGCTCGGGACGCCGCCGGTCTCCGCCGGGTTGCCGCCACTTCCGATCGAGCTACCGCCATTGCCATTTCCCGCGCAGCCACCGGCGAGCAGGAAGGCAGAACCGAGCAAGGCCGCCAAGTATCCGATCCGACAGGACTCTCTTGAACGCATTGTTGATCTCTATGTCTTTCAGGGCCAAAACCTTCTACCCAATCAGTGCCGACAACCCACGAAAGAGGGTCATCCTGGCCCGAGCAGGACCCTCTCCCCGATGTAACCACCTCACAGGCTCAGCCGCGTCAAAGAGCTTTCTGTCGTGTCGCTTGTCCGGCCATGGCTCTTCACCCGGGCGGTCC
>PMIX01000117.1:0-9552 GCA_003158395.1 Myxococcales bacterium
ATTTCAGAGGCAGGTTCAAGGCCACGGCTGACACAATCGACGAGGTGATAACCCAGGCTGTGAAGCTGGGCCTGCTGATTCCAGTCTTCCGCCTGAAGGCTGACGACGACTTCCTTGAAGAACTCGGACGGACGGATTGGACACCGAATCTTCCGGAGCTTGGCCAGATATTCAAGGATAGCGCTGGCTCGGTGGTGGTCGACGGGAGTAAGCCCGAAAACATACTTGTTGCATTTCGCCGTGTGAGAGTTCGTGGGGGAGCAACGTGAGCAACGACACCCTCACGCATTGGCTTCCCGAACTCATGAAGATCACGGCTGCCGAGATCAACGACAAGCTGTACGAGTGGCTCTCTCCCATTGACCGAAAGCGATTCACATGCCTCTACGCCCGGCTCGAAAAAGTTGTGGCCTGGAAATCGCCCAACAAAGGGAAGAAGGCGAAGACCGACCAAGGGCGGCGGAGCCGCCTCATCGGCAGGCTCTACGAACGCCTACTCGTGGTGCTATTCACCGCCCGTGGCGGACTTTCTGTTGAGACGAACCTTCGAAACACCACCAGCGAGATCGATCTCCTTCTCAAGGTAGAGCCATCTGGCCTAGCACTCCCGCTGCTCCGAGATGTTGGCCCTCACGTAGTGGGCGAGGCCAAATGCCATGCCAATCCGCCGAGCAGCCAACTGGTCAACGAAATGGTGGCCTTCCTCCAGACCGTCAGCGCCAAACTCGGACTTCTCTTCGTCTTCTGCTCCAGCCGTGTGCTCAAAAGCGAGGTGCGGACCGCGATCGCAATTCACAGCGCGAGGGGCACGATCATTGTCCCGGTTGGGAGGAAACAGCTGGAGGCGGTTCGCGACGGTGCACCAATCATGCGAGTTCTCAGTACTCAGCGAGTCGATGCCGAGAACCATCTAACCAAGCTCGCGATATAGCGGGCTGATTCCTTGGCCACGTTGCTCGGGATCGCCACCCGGCACACCTTCGCCAGCCAATGGTTGCTCGGAATATGGGTATCATAGTGCTGTCGAAGATCGTGGGCCACCCCGGCGTCACGCGACCAAGCACCATAGGCACCTTCGGCCCGACCTGTTCCGAGAGTCGGCCTTCGACGTGATGAAGGTGGACCTGGCGCCATTCGACACCTGCCCTCGGATGGGTGTACTGCGGCGTCAGGAGACACCATGGCTGTCGTAGTATTCGAACTCGGCGGCATCACGGGCAAGGTGCCCCTTGACGACATCAAGGTCGGCCAATGCTTTATCGCCGTCGACGTTGTCGGGAACAGCAGCAAATGGCCCGTCTTTGAGAAGACTGCGACCGGATATCTCCGACGAGAAAGTGGAAAAGTCGAGTCCCACATCCCCGACCACTACAGCATCTACAGACTTGAGGAGTAAATCTCCTCGGCAGAGGCCCCGCGGCCCGACCGTGCCGTCTTCGCCGCCGCTCCAGTCCGGCGCCGAATTCATCCCGGCTACGACCGCACGGCCGGGCCGCTCCATCGTGCAAGTGCGGGGCTCCCCAGCACCACGGCCAGGCCCACAGTCACGGCGTCCCTGGCCTTGCACCTGCGCTCGCGCGGGCATCGTGCGTGACTGCCGTTCATCTGGTGCTCGCTCCCAGTGCGCTGCTTCCGCCCACGACCACCGTGCCGCGCGCCGTGCACCCTCCGCCCGTGGTACCGTGGTGGGCATTGGCCAACTTGGGCTCCGGCAGCACGGCGCACGGCACTCCTTCTGGGAAAACGGCGACGATTGGCTCCCGTGCCGCGCACTGGCCCGCAAGTGCCCTCAGGGGCGCAAATGGGCGCTCACCTTGTGCGGGCGCCATGCGCGGCCCGGTCGCTGCTTCCCGGAAAGCGGCGCCACCAGCTCAGGATCTCAGTGCCATGATCTCGCAAAAGGCGGCGGTGCGCGCTCAGCGCTACCCTCATCTCATCATCGACCCCTTCTTTCTAGCGGCTCTTTCTCGCATTTATTCGCAGCTGCAGGGCTCGCACAGAAATATGGAGAGCAGCGGCCGCCGTCGATACGTTGCCGGAATGCTCTTGCAGAACACGGGAGATCTCGGTCTGGCTGAGGTCGGAAGCCTTGCGCAGGTCCGGGTGTGATTCGATGAGGCGATCGAGGGTAGTGCGCGAGATCTGAAGCTCCTTGGCGGCGGCAGATGGCTTCCAGTGGTGCCGCTGGAGTGCCTCGATCAGTTGGGCGGGGCTGATTGACGACGGGCCTGGCTTGGTAGCAGGTGGGGCTGGAGCTGCAGGTTCTGGGATGCCAGGCCTGGTCGGGAATCTGGAGGGCAAGGTTGTGGGCAGCTCAGGGAGAGCAGAGACCACTCCCCTGCCCCGGTTGGCAACGACAAGCTGGGTGGCGAAGTTTTTGAGCTGGCGTACGTTGCCCGGCCAGCTGGCCATGGCGACGCGAGCGACCATATCGCCCGAAAGCCACATGGTTTGGGTCGGGGGCGGTGGTTCGAGGTTGGAGATCTCACCGGTTTGCTCCAGGATCTGCCGGAGGAAGTGGAGGAATAGAATTCCGATGTCCTCGCGGCGCTCACGCAGGGGCGCGATTTGGATCTGGAAGGCCGATAGGCGGTGGTACAGAGCCGGCAACAGGGACGCACCTTCGGGTGCCGCATCGGTTGCGGCAATGAGCCGGACATTCACCCGACGGGGTCCGCGGCTGCCTAGAGGCCTGGTTTCCCCGGTCTCAAGAACGCGAAGGATCGCGGCCTGAATCTCAGGCGAGGTGAGACCGATCTCATCGAGGAATATGGTGCCACCATCGGCCTCGGAGAAATATCCACGCCGGACATCGCTGGCACCAGTGAAGGCCCCCTTCTCATGGCCGAACAATTCGGCAGAGGCAGTCGACGCCGGTATTGCCGCCATGTTGATGGGTACAAATGGAGCGCGCGCTCGATGGCTCAACTGGGCGATCGCGGATGCGGTGACCTCCTTGCCGGTTCCTGTTTCTCCGCGGATGAAGACGGGTGTATCGAGATCGGCAACCGCGACGACAGCGTTGCGGAGACTGACCATGGCGTCGCTGGTGCCAAGGAGGCCAGCAATAGGCGGTGGATTGTTGGGAGAAGCCGAAAGGTGCAAGCACAGCACGATTCGGCGAGAAAGAGTCACGACAACGCCTCGCCGGAGATCGGCCTCCGAAAGAACCCGGCGTTGAATGAGAGGTTCCAGATCGACTTCAACGCTATGAGAGCGCGCCCGTGAGGATGGCGTCGGCTCCAGGAGAGTCGCGAGCTGATGGCTGCCTATGTGCAGGCAAGGCTCCCGTCCCACGAACGTATCGAAGAGCGGTCGGGCAAGGCCGAGGGATGAAGAAAAGGTGGGTGTGCCCCGAGAAAGGGACATCGGCGGGGCAGCATGCAGGGGCCCAAGTATTGCGACTTCGCCTACACGTGAGAGATCGGGATGCCAAAGGATGGAAAGCGCAAGGAGCGGTGGGGCCGTGGCAGCCGCTACCTGCTGCCCGTTGGTCATCGTGGGCGCGTCGTCGGGACGCATGGCCTGCACGATACACCCAAGCCGGTGTTCTGCATAAAGTGTCAAAACTCCGTGGGAGACCCGTTGGCACGGAGGCAGGCGGCCCCTCCATCACTTGCGGGCTTGTCTTGCTGTTCCGACTGATTTTGCAGAAGGCTTTCTGTCGCCAAAAACGCTGGAATCGATGAAGACCCTGTGTTCGAAGCACGCCCAGAAAAAGCTGCCCTTGACGTTGGACCTCTCGCGATGGGTCATGGGTTTGTCGCAATTCGGACAGTGTGGCGCTTGAATGATTTCCCATCCCTGCCCGGCGAGGAACCAGCCATGTTGGGCACAGAGCCAAGAATGGCCACCGTCCTTCCGGCGGACGGGTCGCATGGGAGCGCTACATTCTGGGCAGGACGCCAGCTTCTGAAGCTCACCGTTCTCAACCGGCGCTGTGTGATCACACAGCTGCGCTCCATCCGAGCGGGCATCACATCCTGCAAATTCATATGGAGCCTGGGTAGTGCGGTTGGTGCCCTTGATGAGCCGCAGGTGGCCAGTGCGGCCTTCAGCCTGGCATTTTGGACATGGGCCCAAGTCTTTGCGCTCAGGAAGTTTGGGCGGGAGGGCCTTGGCAACCAGAAGCTCATGCTCAAAGGTGCTCCACCACTGGCTTACGACCTGGAGACGAGGGCTTTCGCCGCTTTCGATATTGTCCAGCGCCGCCTCAAGGGAGGCGGTGAAGGTTGGATCGACAAGTCCAGGCAACGCGCTGGAAAGAAAATCAGCAAGATCGAAGGCGACGGGTTCCGGGACCAGAACCGAGAGGGATGGGGATTTTGTCTTCTTGATAGGCGCTTTCTCGGTGACCCAACCGCGCGACAGGAGGAGAGGCACTATCGTCGGGTAGGTGCTGGGGCGGCCAATGCCAAGCCTCTTGAGTTCGGCGACAAGCGCGGCCTGGCTGAAAAGGGGTTTGGGCTTTGTGCTGATGGTCTGGACGTCGCAGGAAACGATCTGCAGGGTTTGGTCTTGGGCGAGAGGGGGAAGTGATCCTGTTTCGTCTTCAACGTCTCCCCTGCCCTTTTCGGGCTTTTCTGACTCTTCCTCTGCGTCGGTGGCTAGGAGCCTTTTCCAACCAGCGAAAAGCTCGACCTGGCCAGTGGCCTGGAAGATTCGGCCGTCAGCCTCGATCCATGCCGTGGTTTGCTGGACGATTCGGGCAGCGGCTTGGCTAGCCAGGAAGCGCGCCTCAATGAGACGATAGGCAGCAGCCCACTGCCCCTCCTGCCGGCGTTGGAGATCGCCAGGTTCATGAGGGAGCGTCGGCCGGATCGCCTCGTGCGCACCCTGTATGGCATCTCCCCGGTCTTTGTGTTGCCAGGGCTCTGCTGGCAGGTACGAAGGACCGATGCGCAGCGAGATCTCTTCACGAGCCCATTCGATGGCCTCTTGGCTCACGCGCACGGTGTCGGTGCGTGGGTAAGTGGTATGGCCAGTCTCGAACAGAGCCTGGATGACGGCAGTGGCGTCTTTGACCGACAAGCCCAGGGCCTTTTGCGCCACCTGGAGCCACGAGGTCGCCTCGAACGGCGGTTTGGGACGCTGTTGTTTTTCAATGGCTTCAATCTTGCGAACCACGCCGGTCTTGGGCTTTGGAGATGCCTCCGCCTCGGCGCGGGTGGAAAAGACACGTGCGGTATTGTCGGCTCCCAAAAGTCTGGCAGTGAATTCAACCCCGTCGCTGGTGCGGAGTCGTATGCGAACGCCGTAGGTGGAAGAGGCAACGAACGCCGTGTTTTCTCGGTAGCGGTCGACCACCAAGCGCAGGGCTGCGCTCTGCANNTGCCATCCGGCGAGGCGATCCACGACCCTGCGCGCGAGGGCCGCGTCCACGGCAGAGTCGTGGAGTTTGGGTTGCATGGCATCCAGCCCACGCTTGATTCCGGCTTGTGTGATCTCCTCAAAGGTGGCCCGCCAAGCCTTCCCCTTTGGGATCCACGGCCAAACTTGGGCGGCGATGGCCTCCCCCTCTCGGTCGGGATCGGTGGCGACAATCACGCGGGAGGCGTGGCAGATGGCATCTTTGATCCGAGCACACTGTTCGGCTGCCCGGGTATCCCGTGGCTGCAGTTTGCTCGGAGCCATTGTTGCGATGTCGACGGACGGCCCGTCGGCCATGGGAGGCAGATCCAGGAGGTGGCCAGAGGTGGCAATGACAGCGCAGGAGAAACCGAGGCTTCCCGCATACTTTTTTACGTCTTTGACTTTGTTCGGGGATTCAAGAATCAGCAGGTCCATGTCTCGGTATCGACATAGAGGGCAGAGTAGTTCCGGACGGGCGGTGAGATGTGGCCCAATGATCCTAGCGATCGAATGGCCCCATCACTCTGGAGAAGACCAGGATCGTTCACCCGCGCCTAACCCCATGACCCTGCTTTCGGGGAAACGCGGGCCGGCGAGGCTAAAGCCAGATGCGCGGAGTAATACTAGCGAAGGCGCTCGCGCCTACGGCGCCGCGACCTCAAACCGACGAACACGGGGCGTTGCCCCATGACCAGCCCCTTGACCCCGACCAGGAGCTGCACCTCTGGCCCCCACAAGGCGTTGGGCATCGCCGGGCACCCGATTTGCGATTTGGCGCCCAGCAGCCGGCGATGGTGACCTGTTTGTGGGGGCAAGGGAGCTGGATGTCTTGTATCGCCACTTGACGCCCTGTCCCCTGTGCATAGACAGAGGCAGCACAGAGGCAGCCTATAGGGGATCGGTGCTGTTCGTTGCCGCCCCTTCGCGAACCCTTTGGGCGACTTCGCCCGGAAAGCAGTGAGGAAATGGCTATCTACGGAAACTTGGGCGGCAACTCAAACGTGTCTTCATACGACAATCGCGATTCTTCCATCTCGGTCACCTTTGGCGATGGCTCCACATACGTCTACACCTATGCGAGCGCTGGTGCTGGGCATGTCGAGCACATGAAATCGTTGGCCATTGCTGGCCGTGGCCTCAACTCGTACATCAATATCCACGTGAAGCATCTGTACGCCTCGAAGAGCTGAAGGTTGAATTGGGCAAGCGGCTTCGTCCAAGAACGTAGTAGCGGGCTAGCGGATGCCATCAACCCGGGATGACATGCGGCGGCGCGAGCATCTCCAGGATGTCGTGGTCCTCAGCTTGGCTGTCAAGTGGCCACTTTAATATTTAGTTGCCACCTACATATTAAAGTGGCAACTTAGGTTCATGGCCCATCCTGCAATCTCGGAGCGCGGTGATTTCGGCGTGGATGCCGTGATCGGCGACAAGTTTTTCCAGGTAAAGGTAGGCGTCTCTGGGCTTAGGAGCGTTCGCGAGGGGTTCATGCCACTTGCCTACTGGGTAGGCAAAGAATTGAAATCTAAGGGTTTCCTCGTGTTGCCCGATGCCTCTGTCACGATCGAACGCCTGCGCGAACACTGGCAGCGCCTGGTTTCGATCGTTCGTCCAGACCTTCGCGATCGTCTGAGTCTTTGCGTCGGTCAGGGCGACCATTTCATCGGGATACCTCACGACCCTGACATCCGGACGCAGCACCTTCTCGCGAAAATTGTTGCCACCCAGCTGTCGCACGTCAACTCAGCACGGCCCTCTCGCGGGGACGCCTCATTCGTCGTGTTCAAGATCCTCTTGCACCATTGGTTGATGGACGGACGTCCGGTCACCACCGACTGGTTGGCGCAGACCTCCGGGTACTCCTATCCCACGGTCGCAAAACCCATAGCGGGCATGGGCAGCCTGATCGAGAGGCAATCGGATAGGAAGATCCGCCTTCGGCGTTTTCCGCGGGACGAATTCGCTCGCCTGGTCGCAGTGGCGGAGAGCGTCCGAGGGACTGTTCGTTTCGGCGACCGATCGGCGCAGCCTCGGGCGCCCGAGGCTCACGTCCGCCGCCTGGAAAACCTCAAGCCTCCGAACCTGGCCATCGGCGGGGTTCTGGGGGCGATGCACTACCTCCCTGGCCTCGACCTGGTCGGCGTCCCACGTCTGGATCTGTCGCAACACGCCCCTGGCCGCGGACTGGATCTCGCCTTCATCGAAAGGCTCGATCCGGCTTTGAAACGTGTCGACGATCCGACAGAGCCGGCCAGCGTAGTCGTCCACCATGTCCACCACGCCAATTCGCTCTTTACGCCCCGTGAGGGTGGACTGTATTGGGCCGATCCTGTCGAGTGTCTCCTGGACCTTCACGAGGCACATCTGGAAGCGCAAGCGATGCAGTTCCTGAAAGCATTGGAACGTCGCCGACCGGATGCGGCATGAAAACTGTGCCAACGGAAGTTTCACCGAGAAAGGTGCTGGCGAAGGTTGCTGCCGCCGTTCCGTCCGAAGTGCATCCGAACATCGTAATCATTGGCAGCCTCGCCGCGGGCTACTGGCTGTTTCCGCGCCACGGGTCCTTCGGCGTTCGAACCAAGGACGTGGACTGCGTCCTGTCACCGCAGCTGTCCGCGGTCGACAAGGGCCGGGCCGTCGCCGAGAAGCTGCTGGCGGCGGGATGGCGGGCTCGTACCGAGGGCGACTTCGGCAAGCCGGGAAACGAGCACACACCTGTCGACCAACTACCTGCGGTGCGCTTGTATCCACCGAATGGTGACGACTGGTTTATCGAACTTCTCACGGAGTCTGTCTCGGAAGATCAGACGGAGCGCATCTTCACCCGGTTGCCACTCTCGTCAGGTGACCACTACGGCTTGCCTAGCTTCCAATTCACCCACCTGGCGACGTTCGGTGCCCAACGGTCCGAGTACGGCCTGCGCTGCGCCCGGCCCGAGAGCATGGCGCTGGCGAACCTGCTGGAGCATCGAGCGTTCCGGGACGATCCAATTCGCGGAACCGAATATCTCGGGCGGATGCACAAGCGCCGCAATAAGGATCTCGGGCGCGTCCTGGCGATCGCAATCCTCTGCGGCGCCGATGTCGTTGAGGAATGGCCAGAACCTTGGGCCGCGGCGCTTCAGGGCTGCTTTCCCGGTCGCTGGCGAGAATTTGCAACTTCGGCAGGGGAGGGCCTTCGCAAGCTACTCGCCAGCAGCGAGGATCTGGAGGAAGCCGTAACCTTGTGCGCCAATGGTCTTCTGTCCCGCCGACCCGCCACGGCGGCCGAGTTGAGAATCAGCGGCGAGCGCCTGTTGTCCTTCGCCATCGAACCACTCGCGGAGATCGGCAAGACATGACCTGTGTGGCCTAACCCTTTCGAATAGGTTTGTTCTTCGTCAGCCTACCCCTATGCACGGGGGCCGTCGGCCCCTCGACCCAGACCAGGAGCGGCGCCCCTGGACCCGCAATAGGCAGAGCCCTTCACGGAAACCCTTCCTGAATGCGGCCCAGGCCGGAGAGCCCGCCCCGGAACCCTGCCACCAGGAGCAGAGGCTCCGCCCAGATCCCTGAGGGGCCGAGGCAGGTCGAGCCATTCTGGGATCTGAGTTGATCTGAAAGCCTTCGCGGTCTCTCGGCCTGCGTTGGAGTTGGGCACGGCTTCGCTCCCCTACGCGCCCTCGGAACGGCTGCGCCTCCGTGGACCTCTGCTTTCGCGGTCTCCCGCTGCGCGGGTCCCTCCGCGAATGCGGTCCCCGGTCCTCGGGAGCTGGTGCGCTCGCTTTGGGGTGCCCAACTCCAGACGCAGACCTCAATGAACCCCAAGACCTTCCATACCAACTCCCAACCCAGAGCGGCTGTCCCAGCCGCCAGAGCCCCCCAGGGCCTGTTCCGGCCCCTCGCCCCCCAGGGGGCGATTCCCGACCCGCCCCTCTCCTCCGCAGGGGTTTGCGCAACCACTCACATGAAAGGATCTCCAATGACCAACTATTCCGCCACATACGACCCTGCCGACAACAAGCTGCGTTTGCGTTCAAGCACCCGTCTTGATTCAGACACCTACGGCCGAGTCCGAGCCGCCGGGTTCATCTGGGCGCCGAAACAGGATCTATTTGTGGCGCCGATGTGGACGCCAGGACGTGAAGACCTGTTGATCGAGTTGGCCGGTGAAATTGGAGACGAGGACACCAGCCTGATCGACCGGGCCAGCGAGCGCGC
>PMIX01000117.1:9577-10537 GCA_003158395.1 Myxococcales bacterium
TGGGAGACGTCGGAATACTGGCAACGCCGCGCAGCCGGAGCCATCGCACATGCGAAGTACAAGGAGTTGCCTGCGGTTCGGGCCAGGCGGATCAAGAAGTTGGAGGCCGAGCAGCGCAAGGTACAGCGAGATCAGGATAGGACAGGAAAGTTGCTGGCCTACTGGGAAAAGATCCACGAGTCAGACAGCTTGACCCGCAAAGACGGGCAGCCGACCACCATGCTTGAGCGCGTGAAGTGGCTGCTAGACCACGAGCCCTATTTCTTCGACATGCCCCGCGATGTTGACTCTGGAGCGCTGACCCCCGAACAGGCACAGGCACAAGCGTTAGACATCCACCGCAAGGGCATAGCCGATCGTGCGCGATGGCTCGCCCATTACGACAACCGTCTGACCTACGAACGGGCCATGCTGGCAGAGAGTGGGTACACGCCACCGCCCAAGCCAAAGACCAAGGCGGATCTCCCGCTGCTCAACTATTCGGGGAAGGTGGCCTATCGCAATCGGTACAGCCACGAGATCGTCGAGTGCGAAGCAACGCCGATCAGCAAGGCCGAGCTGGCAAAGATCAGCAATGACTACAAGGGCACGGTCGTCTCAGCGTGTGGAACTCACCGTTTGCGTACCGCCATGCTCGCCCAATTCGGCCGAGGCCATGGCTATCACATCATCTATCTGACGGATTCCAAGCAGCACCCACGGCCGGACGCTGCCACGGTCGCGGCTCAGGCTGAGGCCGACGAGGCTGCAAGGGAAGCCATGCTGGCCAGGAAGACCGACGAAGCGCGAGAGCGAACGCTGGCACGTGAGGCCAGGGCGTCAGAGCGTGAGAAGCAGAGCGCAATAGCCGCGCCTTTCGTGGAAATCCAGGAGGCCCTCAAGGCCGGCGTACAGGTTGTGACGGCACCGCAGCTCTTCCCAACCCCACCAGTCATCGCCGCCCGCATGATCGAACTGGCC
>PMIX01000248.1 GCA_003158395.1 Myxococcales bacterium
TAGATCTCGGAGTAGTTCTTTGCTCCGGCGTTCGGGTCTCCAGCGCTCACGTCAATCACGTTGTACCCCGCGGTCTTTGCCGGGGGGATGGGCGTGGCTCCGCAAGTCACAGGCCCACCGTTGATCGAGACGGACCTTGCGTCTGTGTTCGCGCATCCCCAACCCTGGATGGTGTCGCAGGTGACGAAGCAAAGACCGCCATAGGTATTGAAAAACCCCGTGTGGCCGTTCGCTCCCGCGCCAGAAACCACCGTGCAATTCCGGGCGGCTGCGGGTGCCACGCTGGAATCGGCCGAGCTGCAGACGCCGCCAGCATTCCGCGCAGCCACGACGTAGTAATAGGCCATCCCAGGGGCGGCGGAGGAGTCAATATAGGGACTTTCGGTTGGTGTGCCGAGCGACAACGTGAACGGGCCTGTGGCGGCGGTCCCGCGTTTCACCTCGTAGGACGTGGGGCTGCCCGTCGAGGCAGTCCACGACACCGTCACCCGCAGTATCCCCGCGGTGGCATTGACGCCGCTGGGGACCGATGGCGAGCTACACGATCGAGCGGACACGGCGGGAGTGGAGTCGCCCGATGCACAGGTGCCACCCGCGTTGCTGGAGCTGACCACGTAGTAGTAGACCGTGCCGGCCGTCAAACCCGAATCCGTGAAGGTGGCAGCGGTCTGGTTGGTGCTCACGGAGGAAAACGATCCGCTTGCGCTCGCCCCGCGCGACACGGTGTACGCTGTGGCACCGGTCACGGTGTTCCACGACACCGTGATGCGACCATTGCTGTTGTCCGCGGTTGCCGTGACGCCGGTGGGCACGGCCGGCAGAACGCAGGCCGGGGTGGCGTGAACCTCGCTCGAATTGAGTGAGGTACAAGCGCCGCTGCTCGCGCTCACCACGTAGTAGTAGGTCGTCCCGTCTGCCAACATCGGGTCAGTGTCCACGAACGTCGTGGTGGGCGCGGTCACGGTCCCGACGGAGGTGTAGCCGGTACCACTGGTCGCGCTGCGGCCGACGTTGTACGAAATGGCCCCGGTTGCGGCCGTCCAGGTTAGCGTCACCCGTTGGTTGCCTGCTGTGGCGGTCACGCCGATCGGCGCAGCCTGAGCGCAGGCCGCCACCGGCTTGGCGGAAAACACGGCCGAGTTGGCTGAGAGGCAAGTGCCGTTATTGGAGCTGACCACGTAGTAGTAGGTCGTCCCGTTGACCACTGTCTTGTCCGTATAGGTTGTCCCCGTCGGGTTGGCGACGACGGTGGCGTAGGGACCGCCGCTGACTGTGCCGCGCGAAACGACATACGACACCGCGCCTCCGGTCGACGCGGTCCAGGAAAGAACGACCTGGCTGTCGCCCGGGGTTGCGGTGATGGTCGGTACCGACGGAGGCGTGCAAACCGGCGCGGCAGGAAGTTCGGCGGAGTTGGCGGAGCTGCAGGACCCATTGCTGGCGTTCACGACGTAGTAGTAGGTCGTCCCGTTTATGAGGCCTATGTCGGTGTAGCCCGTGCTGGTTGGCGTGGCGATGGCGGTATACGGACCCCCGGTCTTCGTGCCGCGCAGAACCTCATACGAAATTGCGCCACCCGTCGAGGCAGTCCACGCCAGTACGATCTGGCCGTTGCCTGGCGTAGCGACGAGATTGGTTGGCGTTGACGGCGGCGTACAGGCTGGAGTGGCGAGCACCTGTGCGGAATTGGCTGAGTTGCACGAACCGCTACTGGCACTCACGACATAATAGTAGGTCGTCCCATCGATGACGCTGGTATCCGTATAGCTGGCAGTGCCTGAGGTGCCTGCCAAGGTGTAGCCGAATCCCGAAGTGGTGCTGCGCAGGATGCGGTAGGAGACTGCACCCGTTGGTGCGGTCCATGTCAATGCCACCGAACCAATGTTAGCAGTGGCGACCAAGTTGGTCGGCGCGGCCGGCGGTGTGCAGCTCGGCGTTCCAGAAACCTCCGCCGAGTTGGAGGAACTGCAGGTGCCATTGCTCGCCGTGACCACGTAGTAGTAGGTCGTCCCGTTCGAAACATTGATGTCGTTGTAGCTGGTGCCCGTGGTGACGGTGGTGGCCACCACCATGTAGCCCGTTCCCGTCGTGGTGCTACGGGCGACGGTGTACGAGGTGGCGCCAGTCGAAGCTGTCCAGCTCAGAAGAACCTGACCGTCAGACGAGGTCGGGGTCACCGTGGGCGCAGCCGGAGCCGATGGAGTGCATATGCCGGACGGATTGACATTGACCTCGGCCGAGGGGCCCGACTCGCAACTCGCGATGGTGTTTACGGAGGTCACGACATAGTAGTAGGTGGAGCCGCCGGTCAGACCGATGTTGACGTAGGGAGAGACGGTTGCCGTGGGCGGAGCGCCCTGCGTGGTGTAGCCCGATCCTGAGGTTGCGCTGCGCTTGACGTCGTACCCTGTGGCGCCAGGAGCCGCCGTCCACGAGATGGTGGCCTGCAACGTCCCTGACACAGCAGCCACATTCGTGGGTGGGGGAGGCAGTGTATAGACGACGTCGGCAGGACAGGTGACGGCAGAACCGGTGCAGATCTCGGCGGGATCGCATTGGTTGTTGTCAGTGGACGCACGGCAGATCGTTCCGGGCGGAGCCCTGCCGTCAGCCGGGCAGTTGGGGCCGGTTCCCGAACAACTCTCGGCAAGATCACAGGGACCTGCGACCGGGCGGCAGACGGCGCCTCGGGTCATGAAAGCATCGACCGGACAATCGGGGCTGGTACCCGTGCAACTCTCGGGGATATCGCAGAGACCCGCGGCCGGGCGACAGACCGTCGTTGTTGGTGCGTACTTATCGGGCGGACACGCGGCACTGACGCCGTCGCAGACTTCAGGCACGTCGCACAGACCCACGGCCAAGCGGCAGCGGGTACCGGCAGCCACAGGGCTGCCAGCGTTCCAACAAGGACCGCTCGGCCCATCGATCGCGACATCCCGAGCAACGTCTTGCGCGACATCCGGGGCGACATCCCGAGCGACATCCGGGGCGACATCCCGAGCGACATCCCCGGAGCCGTCCTGCCCAATATCCGGCACGCGGTCAGGTGCGCGATCAGACGCACCGCCTGCGTCGGCGTCGAAAACCGTACCTGCGTCTTGGAAGGGAACTTCCTCCAAGTCGCCGTTCGCCTCGGCGTCTTGGGTCGGCAGCACCTCGGGACCAGCGCTGCCATCGGGTCCGCGGTTCGTGCATTTGCCACTTTTTTCGCACCCAGCCACGGCGCTCGGCTTGTCCACGTTCACGCACGCCCCAATGAAGACCGAAAAAAGCACCCAGGCCAGAGCCGCTAGGCCGCGCTTCATGAGTCCCTACTCCCAGTCAGGTTGGCAGTGTCCGAGCATAGATCGACGGTTATTCTGGTCAGGGCACGCCAACGAGCACAAGAGGTTTCTTCTCCTGCCTCCGAGGCAGACTCTGTCCAATGGCGAACCGCGCTGAGACGGCAGGTCGTGCCGACGGCGCACAGGTCGCTGCGAGCTGCAGATTGCCCTACGGCCTGCGGTGGCTGCCTCCGCTCACGGGGACAATCGGCGCCTGGGCCGCCAGGCCGCCCCCTACAGTTCCGCGATGCTGGCAGTCTCGACGTGGATTGCCCGCTTGCGGATTGCGGTCGCCCGTTCGCGTAGGTCATCCGCGGTGGTCGCGCTGCCTGTCCGTTCCTCGTACTCCGCGTAGGCTGCCAAGGCTCGGCCCAGCTCAAGTTCCGCGCGGGATTCCCCCAGCACGGCCACAGCCCGATCGAAGACCTCCCGCGGACCGCCGCGTTCTGACTCACTGGGCACGCTGCGCGAAAGAGCGGTGGCCAACACCCGCAGGGCCGCTCCCACCAGGGGACCGGCACCCAGTTTCTCGCCCTCGGCTACGGCCCGGTTGGCGTGCTCGCGCGCGCCCGCATGATCCTCGCGCACCAGGCAAATCTCGCCCAGAGCGCGGTCGGCCTCGGCGCACAGTCGCCGCGCCCCGAACTTGCGCGCGATACCCCGAGCGACTCTCAGCTCGGCCTCGGCCTCATCCAACTGGCCACGCGCCAGATGGCACTCGCCGATCTGCAGGGCCAAGTGACACTCGTTCAAACACTCTCCCATCTCGCGGGCTACAACCCGCGCCTGCTCCAACAGATTCTGCGCCAGCTCTGGATGACCCGCCTCGCGTGCCAGGCTTCCCAGATCCAACAAGGAGAAGACAATGCCGTGCGGATCGCGCGTGGTCTTGCTGATGAGAAGCGCCTCTTGGAAGCTCTGTTGCGCCCGTCCCAACTCGCCGATATGCGCCTCAACCAACCCCCTCCAGGACAGGGTTAGCGCTTTGCCGCGATGGTCGTGCAGCTCCTCGCGGATTGCCAGCGCGGCCTTGTGGCAGCGGATGGCTTCATCGGGCCTTCCGATGAGCAGGTTGACCCGGCCAATGTCGTCCAGGCTCGCCGCAACGCCGAGCCTGTCGCTCGCCAGATCGAAGAGCAGGTGCGCCATGTCCAGGTGCTGCAACGCCAGTCGGTAGTCGCCGAGCGCGCGGTGGATGCGCCCGATTCGCGAATGGGCCGCTCCGCCTTTGGCCGGCAGATCCAGTCGCCAAGCGACTCTGAGCATCTCACCAAAGTGGGCCAGCGCCTCGCGGCCCCGCCCGAGCCGGGCCGCAGCATCGCCCAGTCTGTGGCAAGCGTCGATCTTGAGCAAGGCATCGTCCGCGGTGAGGAGGCGGACACCTCGCAAGTACAGGGCCCGCGCGCGCTCGTAGCGCCGAAGCTGGCCCGCCAGCTCCCCGGCGGCCAAGTAGGCCAACGCCGCCCCGCGATCGTCGCCACCGTCGGCGCGAAGCCCCGCCACGTATTCGCGCTGTTCACTCGACGGCGACGCGCCCAACCTGGCTTCCATCCACTGGGCCGCAAAACACCGGCGCTCGGCCAGAGTCCGAGGATCAACCGCGGCTTCGACAAGAGCGCGAACCGCCGGCTCGACAAGAGCCCACGCAGTCTCACCGCACTCCAGCGTCTCGTCCGAAGCTTCTTGCACAAAGCCTCGTTCCTTCAGCGAAACCAAAAGGCGCTTGGTCTCCTCTATGGACGGATCAGGGGCAAACACGAGGGTTGGATCCCAGGGATCGGCCCCGATCCGTCCCAAGGCCACCACGCCGCCGGCCCAGAACACGGCCCCCATGGCTACAGCACGCCCCAGCAACTCGCGCTCGGCGGATGACAGCGAAGCCATGCGCGCCTGGGCGGCCGCCTCAGAGCCGAGCGCGATGGGCTCTTGGTCGGCGCGCTCTATGTTGAACAGCCACGAGCTCGCCGTGGCCGCGACCAGAATACCGTGCTCATGATACACGCGGAGGAGTTGCTCAAGCAGGTAGGGATTGCCGCCAGACTCGATGGCGGCCCGCTCCGCCAACCCCGGCGCCAGCTCCTGTGCACCGAGCGCGCACTTGATGAACACATCCATCTCCAAGGGAGCGAGCGGCTTCACGTCGATGCGCGCGTGACTGCCTTCTTGCTTCATCCATTCGGGCCGACGCACGAACAACTCAGGCCGAGCCGTGGCCACCACCACGATGGGTGCTTCGCCCAGCTCGGCGGACAAGCATTGCAGGACATCCAGTGATGCGTCATCCGCCAAGTGGGCGTCGTCAACCACCAATGCCAGGGGTTGCTTGCGAGCATCCTCTTCCAGGAAGCGTCCCAGAACGGCCCGAGCCATGTCTAGCTGCTGCTCGGGACGCATGGCCAGGGACTGCGCGAGCGGGCTTTCCGGCATCTCAAACCCCAAGAACTGGCCCAGCAAGCCGGCGACTTCGGACACGCGGCGGTCCCCGAAGACTGCCTGCACCTCGGCGCGAAATGCGGTCTGAGCTGTCATGGCATCCATTGCCGCCGTGACCCCCAACCGTTTGCGCAGCAATGCGGCCAGCACCATGAACGCTGCCGCCCGGTCGTCGCCGAGCGGCCTGCTGTTCGCAAGAAAGACGCGGAATTCTCCGGCTTCCCCCACGTGCTTGACCCATTCCTGGACAAGTCTCGTCTTCCCCGACCCGCTCTCACCGATGACCGTCACGAACTGCGGCGCATCGAAACGAATGGCTCGGCTAAGGGCGGCATCAAGCGCACGACGCTCCGGCTCGCGTCCTACGAAGCCCCGAACCAGAAAATCCCGCTTCTTGCCCTCTTGCTCAAGGTCCATAGCACCTTGATAAAGGGTTTCTTGGGGAACGCAAAAAAGCCCACCACCCGCGAACGACTGCGGAGGGGACGCCCTCACATCGCAATAATGACCACGCCCCGCTTCGTCTCGGAGTCGTCCTTGTCGTCGTCGCCGGCATCGCCTTGCGGCCGGTCTTCAGGTGCCATGGGGCGCTCCGGGAGCGGCAACTCAAGCCGCGGCCCTTCGCCGCGACGGCGTTCTTCTTCCTCGCGGCGTCGGATTTGGTCGATGATCCAGGGCTCGAGCATGCGATGGCCTTCTCTTATGGCTTGCAACATCGCTGCCTGTCAGTCAAGAAGCCCAATGTCGTCTGAAACAAACGCCGTAAAATTAACAGGTTACGTGCCAAGATCGGGTTCTTGTCTTTGTACAGCAAGAGGGATGAAACGGGCCAATACCTGACAAAGGTGTCGTGGTCCAGAACCAGAAACCTCAGGGTCCTGTCTAGT
>PMIX01000202.1:0-8533 GCA_003158395.1 Myxococcales bacterium
CAGGAACAGTGCCCCGATCACGGTCATCTCCAAAACCCTGCCCACGCGCAGGAAGCGCACGTAGACGCCCATGATCATGGCAAAGGGGATGGTCATGGCCGTGGTCACAACCCCCCACGGGCTCTCCGCCAGCGCATTGGTCACCACCAGACCCAGGCTCGCCACAATGATGATGAGGATTCCCAACACCGCCAGCATGGCGATCGTGCCGGCGAAGCCGCTGACCTCGTCGCGCACCATCTCGACCAGCGACCTGCCGTCGCGCCGAACCGAGCCGAACAGAATGACGAAGTCCTGCACCGCCCCGCCCAGTAAGACGCCGATGAGAATCCACAGGGTGCCAGGTAGGTAGCCAAATTGCGCCGCCAGCACGGGTCCCACCAGCGGCCCGGGCCCACTGATGGAGGCAAAGTGATGGCCGAACAGGACGTACTTGTTGGTGCGGACGAAGTCGCGCCCGTCGTCGTGAACCTCGGCAGGCGTTGCCCGCCGATCATCGAGCATGAGCACCTTGGCCGCGATCCACTTGGAGTAGAAACGGATCCCGATGGCGTAGGTGCACAACGCGGCCACCACCATCCACGCGGCGTTCAACGGCTCGCCGCGCCTGCTGGCCAGCACGGCATAGGCCGCCGCTCCCAGCACCGACACCAGCGTCCAGATGACAATTCTTGCGAGTCTCTTCATGGCTTGCGGACGGCGTCAGCCGACGACCACCGCCACGCTAGCACCGCCGGCCCGAGCGTCACAAGCGGTGTGGACAACCGCGCAGTGCGTGCGGCATAACTTCACATCGTGAGTGAAAATGTCGATGTCGTGGTTCTCGGGGCCGGACTCAGCGGGCTCTGCCTTGCCCATCGCGTGGCCCGGGCTGGGCGCGCCGTGCTGGTGCTCGAATCAGCGGCCCAGCCGGGTGGATGCGTCCGAACCGAACGACAACCCGCCGGGTTCTGGTTCGAGATGGGGACGCACACGCTCTACAATTCCTACGGCTCCCTGCTCGCGATCATCGACGATCTGGGACTGCGCGACAGCATGCTCACCCGAAAAAGGGCGCCCTTCCGTCTCTTGGTCGAGGGCAAGCTGCGCAGCATTCCGTCGCAACTGAGCCTGGCTGAGCTGTTTGCCTCGGCCTGGCATGCATTCAGCGAGTGCAAGCAGGGCCAAACCGTGGCCGACTACTATGGCAAGCTGGTGGGCCGCCACAACTGGAAGCGGGTCTTTGCGCCCCTGTTCGCCGCCGTGCCCTCGCAGCCGGTCGACAACTTCCCTGCGGAGATCCTGTTCAAAAAGCGCCCCCGCCGCAAAGACATCCCACGCAGCTTCACCTTTGCCGGTGGAGTCCAGACCCTGACCGACCGGATCGTTGCAGGGCCGGGCATCACTCTGCGAACCAACGCGGCGGCACGCGCCCTGGCCCGTACCGGGGGCAGTTTCGTGGTCGAGATCGCCGGCGGAGATCGGGTCTTTGCCCGCCGCCTGGCCCTGGCTGTTCCCGCACCCGAGGCGGCAGGCTTGCTCGCCTCGCTCGCGCCCGAGGTCGCGACGGCCCTGGCCAGAATTTCAGTCGCCCACATCGATTCCCTGGGTATCGCAGCCGAAGCACGCCACCTGCGCCTGCCGCGCCTCGCCGGCATCGTGCCGGTCAACGACACGTTCTTTTCCGTGGTCACGCGCGACGTCGTTCCAGACGAGCGCCTGCGCGCCTTCACCTTTCACTTCCGCGCTGGCCTTGCCTTCGACGAACGCGTCGATCGCATCTGCGCCGTGACCGGCCTTGGCCGCGACCAGCTTCTCCACATCGCGACCCACTGTACGTCCTTGCCGTCGCTTGCCCTGGGACACGCAGAGGTCACCGCGGAGATTGACCGCCTCCTGCCCGGCAGCGGCCTCTACCTCACGGGCAACTATTTCGGCGGCCTGGCCATGGAAGACTGCTCGTTGCGCTCGGCCAAGGAGGCGGAGCGCCTTCTCGCCGAGGCGACTGCCTGACGAGTGGCAACAGCAAGCCAAGTGCCCTCTCTCGGATCCGGATCCGGGGCCGGATCCGGCCACCGTTTCGCGCGCGCTCCCCGGCCCCGCGCGGCGGTCTCAGTGCCCGTAGATCACGATCTCCCGACCACCCTCCGTCGCCGTGCGCAGCACGGCGATCTTGTTTCCCCCGGCGGACCACGGACAGGGATGCCTATCGGGAAGCGGAATCTCACCCAACGCAGTCACTTTGCCACTCGACGGCTCCAGGCTGAAAAACGCCTGCGCGAATCGCCCTGCCTCATCCATGTCGCCCTTCTCCGGGCGGTCAGCCACCAGCGAGAACACGACCCGGCTCCCCACCTGAACCTGCTGCAGCGACAGCACATCGTATTGCCCAGACGCGAAGCCCAGTGGCCGCACCTTCTCGCCCGGCCCCACCAGATCGAACCCGGATTGTCCCACGGCGAGCACGATGACGGCGTCCAGGTCGGGCTTCTCGGCCCGCTTGCGGATGTAGTCGAGGAAAGCGTCGATCTTGGGCGGCGTCTTTCCCGGGCCGGTCTTGCCGGTCATCACGTCGTACAGGGCGAACTGCGGGGGTTCGCGCGCGTCGCTGCGACGGTCGTAGGCACCCGGCTTCTGCACCATGACCTGTAGATGACTCTTCGTGAAACCAAGGAAGGTAGCGGCAGCGTCGCCCTCTATGGTCCCGCCCGGGGTCACGCGCAGCGAGCGCTCCGCGAGGGTAGTACCATCCGGCCGAAAGGTCTGGATGCTGTAGCGATCGCCGGTTGGCAGCCGCTTCTGACTGTAGGTCACGAAGGCGTTGGGTGAGCGTGACAGCTCACAGTCGTCGAATGCGCCGGTCTGGCGCTTGATTCGTCCCGCGGGGTCGATGATAGCAGCCCGCCGTGACCCTTCGTTGGCCACCACGAACCAGTATCCTGCCAAGCCTAGAATCTTCTCGGGAGCGCCCGAGAAGTCCGCCAGATCCGTCACCCGGGTGTCGCCCCCAGGTGGTCCCACGTGCAGCTGCACCGCTCCCTTCCCGGTGAAGGTGATGTACGCCAGCTTGCTGCCCTCTTGGTCCAGCGCAAAGGCGTCGTGGATGGCGGCCTCCCCAGCCTTGACGCGGCCTACTACCTTGAGCGACGTAGGCGCAGCCACGGCGCCGCCGCTGGGCGCCGCGGTTGCCCCGAACATGAATGCCAGCACCATCGGTACGGCAAAAACCGAAACCTGGTGTCTCAGGATCGCGCGTTTCACGGTCAGGGATGATACATCCACGCACAAGGCAGGGGAACCTCCTTCATTGACGATGTGCGGCGCGCAGAATCGTCACTTTCACTGCGCAAAAAAACGTGAACGGGCTTATAATCAATCGGCGATAAGTTCGAGCAAGGAGCAGCAGCGGCGTTCGCTCCGTGGGACTCGTTGCTCGGTCGCGCGTCCGCATGACGAGGCTCGTTTCATCTAGAGCAAAGCGTGCCCCAGCCCAACTGGGCTCGGAAAGACACGCGACCCCCGTCCCTCCTCTAGAGCGCGACGCGAATACCCTTGGACCCGGACGAGCACGGCGCAGACCTACGCCTGTCACTGAAGCGCTCAGCCGCCGGGCGCAGAAGCAGGAGCTCGACTGGCTCCGCAGTTCACTCTTCCAGATCGAGACCGTGATGGACTCCATGGCGGAGGACATCTACTTCAAGGATCGCAACGGCCGCTTCACCCGCGTCAACCGCGCGATGGCCACTCACCTCGGACTTTCTGACCCGGCGCGAGCTATCGGTCGCAGTGAGATGGATTTCTTGTGCCGTGACGAGGCCGAGCACCGCTGCCGGGACGACGAGGACATCGTCCGCCAGGGGCGCATTCTCGTCGACGTGGAGGAGAAGTGGCACCTGCCGGGCCGCAGCGAGCGCTGGCTCTCCACCACCAAGATTCCCCTACGCGACTGGTCCGGCGCGATCGTCGGCAGCTTCGGAATCTCACGTGACATCACCGAAAAGAAACGCTTCGAGGCGGAGCTGGAACAGAAAGGGCTCTATGATCCCCTGACCCAGCTTCCCAATCGCGCCATGTTCGACAAGCGCGTGGAGCGGTTGGTTACGCGGAACCGACACCTGGGTCCGTCAAGTCCGCTGTTTGCAGTGGCCTGGTTGGATTTGGATCGATTCAAGTGCATCAACGAGAGTCTCGGGCACGGTGCTGGCGACGAGCTGCTGGTGCGGACCGCCCGACGCATCGAGGCCTGCCTACGTCCAGGCGACGTGCTGGCGCGGGTGGTCGGCGATCAATTTACCGTTCTGCTCGACGATCTGCGCAGCGAGAGCGACGCGGTCCGCGTGGCTGAGCGCATTCAGAACGCCATGGCCCTGCCCCTGACCGTGGGCGGGACCGAGGTCTTCACCTCGGTGAGCATCGGCATCGCGCTGTCCAGCTCGGGCTACTCGCGTCATGATGACATGCTTCGCGACGCCTACACCGCGCTCTACCGTGCCAAGGCCGCCGGCCGCGGCCACCACGAGGTCTTCGACGCCGACATGCACCGGCGCGCGGTCGACCAATTGCAGCTTGAGACTGATCTTCGCCGGGCCATCGAACGACAGGAGTGGGTCGTCCACTATCAACCCATCGTGGACCTGCAGACACGGCGCTTGGCCGGCTTCGAAGCGCTGGCGCGCTGGCGCCACCCAGGCCGCGGCCTGCTCATGCCCAACGTCTTCATCCCAACCGCCGAGGAAACCGGACTCATCCGCCCGCTCGGGATGTGGGTGCTGCGCGAAGCTTGCCGCCAGATGCGGACCTGGCACGACCGCTGTCCCACCCAGCCGCCACTCGGCATAGCGGTGAATCTGTCCACGCGCCAGCTCGCCGATGTCGATCTGCCGGGACAGGTGCGGCGCGTGCTCGACGAGACCGGGTTGCCCTCCAACTGCTTGACCCTAGAGATCACCGAGAGCGCGCTCATGCAAAGCCCGCAAGCAGGCGCGGCGGTGCTACAAGAATTGCACAAATTGGATCTGCACCTGGACGTGGACGACTTCGGCACCGGCTATTCTTCCCTGGCCTATCTGCAGTCATTCCCGGTGCAGACCCTGAAAGTCGACCGGTCATTCGTCTGCCGTATGCATAGCGGCGCCCAGCAATCCGAGATCGTACGCGCCATCGTCGGGCTGGCCCACAACCTGGGCATGGACGTGACCGCCGAGGGGGTGGAAACCCCGCAGCAGGTCGAATCGCTGCGCGCGCTCAATTGCCAGCGCGCCCAGGGCTACTTCTTCTCTCGCCCGGTGCCGGCAGAGGAAGCCGAACGCCTCATTGTTGACGGCCCCCCGGCCCTCTGGGGCGAACCCGCGCAAGCCGGGATCGTCCGCACGGAATAGTTGCCCCCTACCATCCCTCGATGACGCCCGCGTCCGGAATCGACGAAGTGAGTGGCACGGTGTCGATGCCACGCGCGCCCAGTTGGGCCAGTTGGAAGCGCACCCAGGCCAGCGGCAGTTTGACACTGGCCGTGTCCACCTCGATGCTGTACTCGGTGTAGCCTTGTCCGCTGATGCGGCTGGGCTCATCGGCATAGAGATTGTTGTCCGCGAGGAACTTTTCCACCGCGGCCGCGCGTGACACCGGCACATTGAAGAGCAGCAGGACTTTGTTTTCGGCGTTGGTCGCGCCGTAGAGATTGAGCAGGAACATGCGCAGAAGCTCGTATTTCTCCGGCTGCTCGCGGATGCGGGGATTGGCCCAGATCGAGGTTCCCGATACCATCACCTCGTCGATGATGCGCAGGCCGTAGTTTCTGATGGCGCTGCCGCTCTGGGTGATCTCCAGGCCCAGATCGGCCCCGTGGTTGCGCACCTTGGCCTCGGTCTTGCCCCAGGTTTCGAAGATGAGCACGCCGCTGTCGATCTTGGGTGGCGTGCTGTACTTCTGCACCGAGAAGCGCTGGAAGCGGTCGAGAAGGCCCGCATCCTTGAGCCGTCCCTGGATCCAGTCGAGGGCCAGATAGGGCATTTCCGCCACCGCGGTGATCAGGGGCTTGCGCTCAGCCAGGTCAGTCAAGAAGGCCCGCACGTCGTCGTATTCCTTGTCGGGCCGAATGATCCCCACCAGGCGCACGCTCCCGCGCTTGAGCGACAGGACCCGACGAATCTCCACTTCTTTCCCATATTCGTAGCGCAGCTCGAGCACGCGCTCGCGGATCCAGTCGTCGCCGGCGATGGCCACGTCCAACTCGCCGATGGCAAGCTGGGTGGCGAATTCCTGCGGCCGGCCGTCCCACCCGTACAGGTAGTTGACCGTGGTGAACCGACTGGGGCCACCTGTCTCGTAGCCGGCAATCTTGAAGCCCGCCTGCTCGAGCAGCCTGATGAGATTGCCGCCCCGATTGGGGTCCGCCAGCGAGCCCGCCGGCATACCGATTTTCAAAACTGTGTCGCTCATTTTGCAAGGTATCTATCCTGCCGGCCGGCCCCTGTCACGTTCGGCGAGAGATCTCCGTGCTACGCTTGTTTTGATGGTCCGCAACGCTGCGCTGACGCTGACCTGGATCCTGGCGCTGGCCGGCGACGATCCCCTGCTGCGGTTCTTTCCAACCGCAGCCGAGGTATCTGGGCTGAAGACCACGGGCGACGCGCGCCACTGCGGCAGTGGCGAGGAGCTGACCGTGATCTACGACGGCGGCTACCAGCGCTATGTGGAAGCAGGTGTGATCAGCGCCAGCCAGCGATTCTTCCAGCTCCGGGGTGGGACCGTGGAAGTGACCCTGCACCAGATGAGAAACCAGGAAGCCGCCGATGCGTTCCTGGCGTCGCTGTGCAAAGACATCAAGGCGCCCGTGGAGAGCCGGCGGTTCAAGCCAACCAAAGGCAGTCTCTGTGTCAGCGCGGGCCAGGACTCCGCCTATGGCTATCTGGTCCTGGGCAAGCTGCTGGCCATGGCTTCGTTTGACCGGGGCGATGTCAAGGCAACGCGAGCAATCCTGGAGGCCATCGCTGGACGAGCGGCCAGTGCATCCCGCTCGCGGTAGGGGCGGCGAGCCTGCCTACGGGCGCCAGCCGGGCGGAATCAAGCGGCGATTGGCCACCTGTTCTCTTATCGAGAACTCGCCCCATACCGGCGCGAAGTAGATGGCCACCACCAGCGCCAACGCCACAAAGAGCAGCACGGTCTTCGGCCGCTTGCGCTCAGAGTAGGCCACCAGCCCGCCCAGCATGAGCAGGGCAAACCCATAGGACGGCAAATAGTAATGGGTGAACGAGAACTTGTTGCGAAGAATGGTCCAGGGCGCAAGCAGCGCAGCCCATCCCAGGAGCGTCAGCAGAATCGGCTTACCAACCGGCTTGCCCACAAGAAAATCCCGCATCCTCNNCGACAAGCTGGATGAACGACCAGATCAGGAACAGGTCCACGGCAATCCAGAAGACCGGGTTGCCAACCGAGGAGGAGTAGAACTTGGACACCCCGTGCGCGCTGAACTTGACGACGACCGGGCGGTAGAAAATGAGCCAGGTGTACCAAGAAGAGTTGAGCGGATTGGTCGAGAGATTCATGTCGACGTGATGTTTGACCAGCCCGCTGACCAAACGCCAAAGCGACGCCAAATCGGTGGGCTCTCCCGAAAGCCGGAGCGCCAGCAGCCAAACCCCGGTTTGCACCACAGGAACCACGGCAAAGATGAGCACCGACCAGAACCGCACACGGCCGACCAGAAGCATGGTCACAACGGCCGGAACGACGATGAAAATGCCGCTCCACTTGACCGAGACCGCAACCCCCACCAGCAAAGCGGTCACCAGCACGCCACGCCACGTGCGCGCGCTAATGGCGGCGAGCATGGACCAAAGCAGCAGGCTGGTGAGGATTCCATCCATGAGCCCCACGCGCGAATACGAGATGAAGAACCCGTCGGCCGCGACGAAGGCCGCTGCCATCAACCCGGCGCGCGCAGTCCGGAAATAGGCTCTCCCGAGCCAGTACGCAAGCACCACCGACAGGATGCCGAAACACAGCGCGGGAAAACGCCATCCCGCGGAGTTGTATCCGAACAGGAGGATCCCCACGGACATGAACAGCTTGAACAGGGGCGGATGATCGTTGGTGTCCTTGATGCCCAACAGATAGTTGTGAGCGTTCGGGACGAAAAAGGGCTCGTCAAAGGTGAAGGTTGGGGGATGCCAGACTGCGCGGATGCGAAGCACGATCCCGCCGACGATCATGATGCCGAGAAGGACCGTGGTGGCCCGCTCGGTCAGAGATGCCGACGCCCAAGCGGCCGTCACGCGCTGCCAGGTCGACCGAGCCGCCCGCGCGAACTTCGCCGTGACAGCGGTCGACGTCATTGCGGAATCACGCAATCAGTGAGAATCCCAACAGGCAGACTTTGCTTGGCCGGATCGAACTTGTCGTTCGGAGAAAAGCGCAGCGACACCGACTTGATCACGCCAACGATGTCGTAATTGCACACAACCGTGAAGCGTTCGGCTGGCAACGGTCCGCGCATTCCAGGGGAATCCCATAGCCCAGCCGCAAGCAGCACGTCGTTCTTCACGTTGCAGTA
>PMIX01000202.1:8557-10034 GCA_003158395.1 Myxococcales bacterium
CCGAACCCGATCACGAACAGAGCGAGAAGCGCGCGAAGCGAAACGTCGATCTCGCTTGGGGCATAGCGCTCACCCTGCGCCGACCCAGACTCCACAGCGGGTACCGGGGCGGTCTCCAAAGCAGGAGCCGACGTGGGCTCCGGGGCCGGGGCTGAGGTAGGCGCCGCGGCTGGGCCGAGAGCCTGGCCCGGAACCGGCGCGGAAGCGGAGGCCGGCGTAGGCGCTCGGACCGAAGCAGAGTCCGATACTGGGACAGGCGCCGGGACGGAGGCCGATGCCGGGACTGGCGCCGTGGCTGGGACCGGGGCCGACGCCGGGACAGACGCCGGGACCGGGACCGAGGCCGGGGTCGGAGCAGGCGCTCGGACCGAGCCAGAACCCGGGGAAGACGCTGGGGCCGAGGACGGCGTCGGGACTGGTGCCCGGTGCCAGGCCGGGATCGATGCCGGCGTCGGCGCTCGGAGCGAGCCAGAACCCATCGAGGGCAGCCAGCCCGGAATGGGCGCTCGGACCGAGCCAGAACCCATCGAGGGCAGCGGGCCGGGCGCTCGCACCGAACCAGAACCCGAGGCAGGCGCCGGGACCGGGACAGGCGCCGAGCCCGTGGCCGGTGTGGGTGCGCGGACCGAGCCAGAACCCGGGGCCGGGACAGGCGCCTGCAGCGGGGCCGTGGCTGGGGCCGGCGCCTCCGCCGGGGCCGGCGCCGATGAAGGCGGTGGTTCGCGAGGTGGTCCCCCACTCTGCTCCGAAGAACTCATGCGGGCAATTTGTTCGATTTGAACTCGTCCGTCAACCGGTTCTGCCCGAGGCAGTGACGAAGCGCACAGCCCCTTGCCGAAAGCCCGCTCCGTACTCTACGCCTTCGCCCCTCAGCGGCGGACGCCTGTCCGGATCAACTCTCACCCCCGGGTGGCCTCGGCAACGCCCGCTGTTTCACCGCTGCGCCCTGGTACGTCCACCGGTGGATGGCGGGTTGGACTCGGTCGCTCCCTGCGTACGCGAGCGACGCCGGCTACTCGGCGAGCGCCGCTGCGGACTCTGCCACCGACTCGGCAAAGAATTCGGCGCGGCCTTTGGTCGCGACGCCAACGCCCATATTGTATCCCTCTTCGCCGTGCAGGGTGATGTCCAGACCCTCGTGTTCTTCTTCGGCCTCCACTCGCAGGCCGACAAGGGCGTTGACTACCTTGAGCAAAACCAGCGTGCCCACGACCGCGTAGCCGATGCCCGCGGCCACAGCAAGCAGTTGCTTGGCCAAGAAGGCTGCGTTGCCGGCCAGAAGGCCGTCCGCGCCGCCCGGGTTCCACACACGCAGCGCGAACACACCGAGGAGGATGGTACCGACTGCGCCGCCCACCCCGTGAACGCCGAATGCGTCCAGCGTGTCGTCGTATCCGAGCTTGGCCTTGAGCAGCACCCCGCCGTAGCAAGACAGGCCCGCAGCCGCGCCAATGGCCAGCGCGGCCATCGGCCCGAC
>PMIX01000326.1:0-7127 GCA_003158395.1 Myxococcales bacterium
ACTCCAGGAGCCTGCGCCGAATCCTCAGCAAGAAACCGACTTCCAGATTCTGGTCAGCCCAGAGCGGATGGTCGACATCTTGTTCATGATCGACAACTCCCCTTCGATGGATCCCAAGCAGCAGGCACTGGCTCAGAACTTTCCAAAGATGATCGCTCAGTTGCAGCAGCTTCCAGGCGGTCTTCCAGACGTACACATCGGCGTGGTCAGCAGCGACATGGGGGCTGGCTCCGACGATCTTGGCCAAGGCTGTTCCCGCGTCTTGGGCGACCGGGGCCTGCTGTGGGGGAACGATCCCAACAATCCCATCGCTTCGGTGGCGCCCGGCGGAACCCTATATGCGTCAACTGCGAACATAACCAATGGCTGCGGCCTCCAATCGGGTGCCCGCTGGATCGTGGATGTCGCGAATGCGAATGGGATCGGACGGACGCAGAACTACACCGGCCAGCTTACCGACGTCTTCACCTGCCTGGCCACGGCCGTGGGCGTCGCGGGCTGTGGTTTCGAGCACCAATTGCAAGCGACCCGCTTGGCACTCCACCCCACGCAAGTAAACTGTGACGCTCAAGGCAAGAACTGCACGGACGTCAACATGGCCAACGTCGGCTTCGTGCGGAACAAGGCCTACCTGGCCATCGTCCTTATTACCGACGAGGATGACTGCTCTGCTCCGGTCGCCGACGATGATACTCCTACCAACCAAAACAACGACAGCATGTTCCTGCAGAACCCCAAGGGCGAAACTGCCAGCATGAGATGTGCGGCGCGCGGCCATCTCTGCAACAACGCGCCCCTTCCTGGCTACGATCCGGTGAATGGCTACACCCCGGTAAACGGAACCCCCTTCTCGACCCCTCTGTCCAATTGCACAGCCAGGGACCCGGCTAGCCCGCTGGACCCCACCTACCTCCCGCTCATCTCTGTTCAGGAAATGATCGATAGCATCAATACCGTCTCCGTCAACGTAAACGGGACCGACATCCTAAAGAGGCCAGAACAGATCCTCGTGTCGGGCATCATCGGCTGGCCGCAGAACATGGACCCGAGCACGGTCAACTGGACGATTGGCAAGGATGCCACCTCGATTCCCACGTCCCAGGCCACGCTGTGGGACTACATGCCCATTTGCACGATTCCCACCCAGACCTCTGCTGACAAAAATATCTACAAGGCCTATGGTGCTCTCCGCAACAAGAAGTTCCTGGATGCGTTTGCCAAGACCGACACGCAAGGTAATCCTGTCCAGAACGTCTTTAGCATCTGCAACCCGGCCAACTTCACAGATGCGATGACCGCAATTGGCAACGCGATCGTTCAGGTGTTGAAGCCCGGTTGTGTGCAATACCCGTTGATCGACACCGACCCGATTACGCCCGGCACCCAGCCCGAATGCCAGGTTGTCGACAGAATCTCGTGCGACACGCCGGGCGCCACCACCCCACAGGGTCTGTGCCTTACCAGCGGGTATGTTGAGAACCCCCTTCCCGAGTGCATGAACGGTACGGTTCCACTCACCCCGACAAAACCCGAAACCAACAATGTCCCCGACTCCGCCCGGCCTTGCTGGTACCTCTACTACGACACAAGTCCAACCACTGGCTGCCCTAACGCGTACCTGGGCCAGCGCATCACGGCCTTGCGCAAGACCAACCAAACCGCGCCCGCTGGCACCCTGCTGTCGATGAAGTGCTTGACCTGCGCCAGGTCCGACCAAAAGTGCCCCGCCTTGGGCACGCAGTAACGACCGGCGACACCAGAGCATAGCCGACCAGAAAGGCCGCTCTCCCTGAAGGCAGGGACGAGCGGCCTTTGCGATCAAGGCGCTCTTCTCTACCCTTCGCTCGCCCCGCGGCACAGCAGCGGCGAAGGGCTCAGCAAAGGTGGCAGCGCTTGGGCATACTCATCACGAAGCCAGACCACCCGCCTCGACGAAGGCGCCCATGCGCCGGTACTTCTGGTAGCGAAGATCCTTGAGCAGACTGGGCGGAAGCGGCAGCAGATCGGTCAGATGGCGGCGCAAGGCCGCGGCCAGGTTGCGCGCAGTGAGGTCGAAGTTGCGGTGTGCGCCGCCGGGCGCCTCCGGCACGATCTCGTCGATGATGCCCAGGCGGGCCAGGTCGGGTGCGGTGATCTTCATGGCCTCAGCCGCCTCGGCCTTGCGCTCGTCGCTGCGGAAGAGAATCGAGGCGCAGCCCTCGGGCGAAATTACTGAGTAGATGGCGTATTCCAGCATCAGAATGCGGTCTGCCACCCCGATGCCCAGCGCCCCACCCGAGCCGCCCTCGCCGATGACCACGGCGATGATGGGAACTGGCAGCCCGGCCATGACCTCCAGGTTCTTGGCCACCGCCTCAGCCTGCCCCCGCTCCTCGGCGTCGATCCCGGGAAACGCACCCGGGGTGTCGAGCAGGCAGATAACCGGCTTGCCAAAACGGGCGGCCAGGTCCATCAGGCGCATGGCCTTGCGATAGCCTTCGGGCTTGGCCATGCCCATGTTGCGGGCCAGCTTCTCCTTGGTCGTGCGCCCCTTCTGCTGGCCCAGGCACAAGACGGGCACACCTTCGAAGAAGGCGATGCCGCCGATCATGGCGGCGTCATCGGCGAAGCGCCGATCCCCATGTACTTCGACGAAATCGGTGAAGATCCGGCTGATGTAGTCGAGCGTGTAGGGCCGAGCCGGGTGCCGCGCCAACTGCACCTTTTGCCACGGCGTCAGGTCGGAAAAGATCTGCTGCTGCAGCTCGCGCGCCCGTTTCTCCAGGGTCTCGATCTCGCGTCGTATCTCCCCCGACAGGCGCGTGCGCTGCTTGAGTTCTTCGAGCCTACGTTCCAGCTCGACCACCGGTCGCTCGAAATCGAGCACCGGAGCGTCCCTGGTCTTCTCTTTCTTGCTTGCCATGTGCCATTTGCAATCCTCTTTCGGATCGCGAGCGGTAGCAAGAGATGTGTGAAAGGGTCAAAGAAAGTCGCGCGCCAGGACGTCAGGGTCTGGAGGCGCGGTGGCCCGGAGATCGGCTTCCTCGCGTCGAAACCAGGTCCGCTGTCGCCGGGCATAGGCCGAGGTCGCGAGCTTGGTCTGGGCCACGGCCTCGGGCAAGGTGAGAAGGCCGTCAAGATGCTGGCCGAGCTGCTTGTACCCCAGGGCAGCCAAGGCACGGGTACGGCCAAACCCGGCCTTGCGCAGAGTTTCGACCTCGGCAAGAAAACCAGCCCCCATCATGCGATCGACTCGGCTGTGGATGAGCGGACGCAGCTTGTCGAGCGGGTAGTCGAGGATGATGACCGAGACGGACCAGGGAAGCGGCGGACCGGCCGCGCGCCGGCGCAGCTCACTGACCGGGATCCCGGTCTGCTCGTACACCTCAAGTGCGCGGCTGGTGCGAACCAGATCGCCGGGCCTGATGCGCGCGGCAGCCTCGGGATCGATCCCCTGTAGCCGGCGGTGCAAGGCGGAGACGCCGAGGGTGGCAGCCTCGGCCTGATGGCGCGCCCTGATGGCCGGATCCGGCGGGGGCGCGTCGAAGAGCCCGGTACGCAGGGCGCGAAAATACAGTCCCGTGCCGCCCACGATGATGGGAGTGTGGCCCCGGCGGTGGATGCCATCAAGGGCCGTGCGGGCCTGCGCGGCCCAGGCGGCCGCATGGAATGGCTCGCCCGGATCGACAAGGTCGAGAAGATGGTGCCGGCAGCGTGACTGCTCCTTTTGCGTGGGTTTGCCCGTGCCAATGTCCATACCGCGATAAACCTGCATGGAGTCGCAGCACACGATCTCGCCAGAGAGTCGTTCGGCCAGCGCCAGCCCAAGTTCGCTTTTCCCCGAAGCCGTTGGTCCCAGAATCGCGATGACCATTTAGGTGCGGCCAAGGCGCTGCTCGATCTCGCCGATGGACATGCGCAAGAGCACGGGACGGCCGTGCGGGCAATGTGAATGCAGGTCCACGGCATCAAGCTGGCCGAGCAGGGTGAGGGCCGCTTCGCGCGCCACGATGTCGCCCGCGCGCAGAGCCCCGTGACACGCCATGGTCGCGAACACCTGTTCGAAGTTCTCCTCGGCCCGGCGCAAGGAATCCCCTTCTGCCACCCGGTGCAGAACGTCGCGCAGCAGGGGCTTGGGATCCACATCTTTCAGCAGGTCGGGCACCGCGCGCAGAAGCATGGACTTCGGCCCAAAGGCTTCGACCTCGAAGCCAAGTTCCGCCAACGCTTGCACCGTCGCCTCCTCGCGTGCGGCGGCAGTCGCCACCTCATCCAGCTCGATGGGAATGGGAAACAGGAGGCGCTGGCGGACCACGGCTCGCTGTCGATGCGCCACGCGCAGTCGTTCGAACATGATCCGCTCGTGCGCCGCATGTTGGTCCACCAGCACCAGCTCCGAGGGACCTTCGCACACGAGATAGGTCCGCCGGAGCTGGCCTATGTACAACAGCCCGCCAAAAAAGCCCGTCGCCGCCGGCTCAGCGGCCGCCGGTAGCGCTTCATCGCGTAGCAGGGTTGGAAGCAGAGGCGAGCCGTAGCTCTCGTTAGACCCAGGCGATCGCGGTCGAGCAGGCGACAGGGGCTCCTGCCGATCCCGCGCCGGCCCACGCGGAGGCGGACGTTCGTCTTCTCTCTCGGCGGCGCGTTCGGGCGGCAGGGTGTAGGCGCGAATCGGCGACACCGCCAGCCAAGGTGCACGCGACACAGCCCGGGCCACCACATGCCGGACCGCCGCATAGACCTCCTGCGGCCGCGCGAAGCGCACCTCCAGCTTCTGGGGATGAACGTTGATGTCCAGCTCTTGCCCAGGAACGTCGACAAAAAGCGCGGCGAGCGGGTAACGGCCCTTCTCCAACAACTCACCGTAGCCCTGGGCCAGCGCGTGCAGAAGGGCGCGGTCGCGCACGAAACGGCGCCCGACAAACAAGAAGGTCGAACGCCCGCCCGGCGCGGCCTCCTCGGGCGAGGCCAAGAAAGCGCGCACCTTGATCCCACCCTCTTCTCCCTCGGCCTCGTGCAACACCCGGGCGCCGCGCCGAGCGAGCGCCGCGCGCACCCGTTCGGCCATGTCCCGATGGGGAGGCAAGTCGAGAGCCCCGCGGCCGTTGGAGCGCAGGCGGAAATGCACCTCGGGATGGGCCAAGGCCAGGCGCAGGACGGCTTCGGAAACATTGGCCGCCTCGGTGGCCTCTGATTTCAAGAACTTGAGGCGCGCGGGCGTGTTGAAGAAGAGGTCACGCACCTCTAGCTGGGTTCCCTCGGCCATTCCGACTTCTCCCGCATCCGTCTCGACCCCGGCCTCGACCAGCAGGCGGAAGCCAGCGGTCGCGCCGGCCATCTTCGTGCGCATGGTGAGGCGCGAAACCGCGGCGATGGAGGGCAGCGCCTCGCCCCGAAAACCGAAGGTCGCAAGCCCCCACAGATCGTCTGCTGCGACGATCTTCGAGGTGGCGTGGCGCTGCAGAGCCAGGCGTGCCTCCTCGGCTGTCATTCCGCAGCCGTCATCCACCACGCGAATGAGCCGTCGGCCCCCGGCTTCGATCTCCGTATCGACGCGGCGGGCGCCCGCGTCGACCGCGTTTTCGCACAGCTCCTTGGCCACCGAGGCGGGTCGCTCGACGACCTCGCCGGCCGCAATCTGGTCCGCCAGCGCGGCTGGCAAGATGTGAATGCGGGGCGCGGGCGCGTGCGGCTCCATGCTTTGCGGCACCAGGGTATCAGGGAGCCGCGCGCGCGAAAACGACATACGGACACGACATACGGAATGCGCGCCATGCGAAATGCACTGCCGGACACTCGACGCGTTGCGAGCCAGCATGCCGTCGGTTTCTCGGCGTGTGCGGCGCATCCCACCCGTCTTCCCTCGCGGATTCTCTGGTCCTGCGCTTGCATTCTCTCCCGACGCAGGGAGGGCGAGCGAGTGAACATCCGAGTGTGTGATACACTCGTGCCCGTGTCTCGGGTCCTAGTTGTCGACGACGAGCCTCACGTTCGTCAGGTTGTCAGACGTGCCATCGAACGCCTGGGCCACAAAGTGACCGAGGCGTCGGATGGCCAGGAAGCCATCAAGACGCTGGATGCGGGCGGCTTCGACCTGGTGGTCAGCGATCTGCGCATGCCGCATGCTGATGGATTCGCGGTCTTGCGCAAAGCCCAGGAACCCGCGCTGCGCACGCCGGTGATCATCCTCACCGCCAGCACAGTCATCTCGGACTGCGTGGAGGCCATGCGTTTCGGCGCCTTCAATTTCCTGGTCAAGCCCTGCAACGCTGAGGACTTGAAGTCGGTGGTGGAAGCCGCGCTCGCCCAGGGACGGCCGAGCCCGCGGGCCTCAGCCACGCGCAACAACGACCTGGCCGAGCCCCAAGCGGTCTTGGTCGGCGATTCGGCTGCCTTGCGCGGCGTGATCGAGATCGTCGGTCAGGTGGCCCCCACCGACGCAACCGTGCTGCTGTTGGGCGAAAGTGGCACGGGCAAAGAGGTGGTGTCCCGTCTCATCCACGCCTTCTCGCCCCGTCTGGGCAATCCCTTCGTGGCCGTCAACTGTGGCGCCATCCCCGAGGGCCTGGTTGAGAGCGAGCTCTTCGGTCATGCCCGGGGGGCGTTCACCGGCGCCACCGACGCCCGCGCTGGCAAATTCGTGGAAGCCGATGGCGGCACGTTGTTTCTCGACGAGATCAGCGAGCTACCCCTGGCTCTGCAAGTCAAGTTGCTCCGCGTCCTGCAGGACAAGACCGTGACACCGGTGGGAGAATCCAAGACGCGATCGGTGAACACGCGGGTGGTGACGGCCTCGAACCAGGATCTGGAGGCGCTGGTCAAGGAGGGGAAGTTCCGCAGCGATCTCTTCTTCCGCCTGAATGTCGTGCCCATTCTCCTGCCGGCGCTGCGCGAACGCGCCGAGGACGTGGCGCCCTTGGCTCACCACTTTCTGGCCTCGGCAAATCGACGCAGCCACAAGAACATCACCCTTTCCGAGGCCGCCCTGCTCGCTCTGCAACTCTACAGTTGGCCGGGCAACGTCCGCGAGTTGGAGAACCTGATCGAGCGGCTGGTCATCCTCAATCGCACCGGGGTCATCGGGTTCGAGGACCTGCCCACCGGGGTGCGCAGCCCGTCGGCAGACTTTGCGGCTGCCACCGCCAACA
>PMIX01000326.1:7160-10612 GCA_003158395.1 Myxococcales bacterium
ACCACACTGCTTGACAAGCTCAAGCGAGCGAGCGGCGAGTCGGGAAACTAGGCGGTCTGGTCACTTCGGCGTGGGGCCATTGCGGGGCAGCACGAACCAGAACGTGCTCCCCCGGCCAGTCTCGCTGTCCACTCCAATGCGGCCGCCGTGCGCCTCCACCGCCATTCTACAAAAGGTGAGCCCGAGGCCGGTCGAGAGCTTCTGACCACGGGAAACGGCCTCAACCTGACCGAACTTTTCGAACACCCGCTCGCGGTACTCCCGCGGGATGCCAGGCCCGGTGTCCGAAACCGCCACCCGTACCCTATCGTCGTTGGCCTCAACCGCCATGGTGACCTCCCCGGAAGGAGGCGTGAACTTGAGCGCATTGCCCAGCAGGTTCTGCATGATGCGCGCCACCACGTCCCGGTCCACCAACGCCATCACGGGCTCGTCGGGCCAGTCTCCCCGGAACTTTCGCGTCCCCACCAGGGACGCCAGCTCATCCAGGCTTTCCCTCGCTACTGCGGCGACATCGCACGGAGCGATCTGGAGGCGCATGCTCGTGCCCTCCATCTTGCTCACATCAAGAACCGAATTGACGAGTCGCATAATGGTTCGGGTTGCGTGCAGGCCCGTTTCCACGTCGGCCGCCAACTCACGACGATGCTGCTCCTCCGCGTCCCACTTGATGACCTCAAGGCACGCCGAGATGGCGGCCAGTGGCGAGCGCAGATCATGCACGACCATGTGAACCAGGCTGTCCCGCAGGGTTTCCAAACGCCGCAGGGCCTCGTAGCTTTCCTGGAGCTCGCGCCGTTTGCGCCGGAGTTCCAGGTGCGTGGCCACGCGCGCTTGCACCTCCGCCATCTGAAAAGGTTTGGTCACGTAGTCCACTCCCCCGACGGAAAACGCCTTCACCTTGTCCACCGTCTCGGTGTTGCCGCTGATGAAGATCACCGGTGTGTCGGCCAGCGTGGGATCCGCCTTCATCTGCTCGCACACCTCGAAACCGTTCATGTCTGGCATGTTGATGTCGAGCAAGACCAGGTCGGGTACCTCGGCCTTCGCCGCCCGCAAGGCGAGGCGTCCATCCAACACCGGCCGTACGCGATATCCATGTTCCTTCAGCATGCCGACCAACACCTGCAGATTGGCCGGCGTATCGTCGACCACCAGGATGCCAGCCCCGCTGTCCGGGTATGACGAGTCCTCAGGCATGCCCCTCTCCCCCTTGCACATAGTCGATGAGTTTCTGGTAGTCGAATCGCTCGACCGTCTGGCGCAAAACTCGCCCCCGGTCGGCATCCAGCCCTGCGATCTGGTCGGCCAGGGCCACAAGCCGATCATAGTCGGCGTGGATGGCGGCCGTGCGGATTTGCTCGCGCAAAGCGGGAGGAAGCTGCGCCAGCGTCAGCCTGGCTGGGCTGTGCACGGCCGTCGGTCCTGGCGCCGGTGGCACAGGCACGTCGACGAAGATGTACTCGACCCCCAGATGCACGCGCAGCCGCTCCAACAAGTCCGCTTCGCGGAAGGGCTTGCTGAGAAAATCGTCTGCTCCCGCGGCCAGCGCCTGTTGCCGATTCTCTGCGAAAGCGCTGGCCGACACCGCGAGGATGAACGGATTCCGCCCCGCTGACCCCGCGCGGATCTGTCGAATCGCCTCGGCGCCTCCTACCTTCGGCATACGCATGTCCATTAGAATGGCATGCGGGCTCCATTCTGCAAAGCTGGTGACCGCTTCGGCCCCATCGCTCGCCTCGCGCACGCGGTATCCGACGGCCTCCAACATCTGAGACATCACCTTGCGATTCTCAAGCTGGTCGTCGACCACCAGCACCCGAAAGGGATCCGCGGTTGGCTTGATCCCAATAACCCGTCGCGAAGGCACTTCGACGTGCAGCCGATCCGGTTCATCCTGGCCAAGAGAAATCTCGACATGGAAACAGCTGCCCCGCCCGACCTCGCTGGTCACCGTGACGTCACCCCCCAGAAGACGCGCGAACTGTCGGCTGATGGCAAGTCCCAGGCCGGTGCCCCCAGCCCTGGCCCCGGCCGCGGCTTGCTCGAAAGGATTGAAGATCCGCTCACGGTCCGCGGTGGCAATCCCCGGTCCACTGTCGTCCACATCGACCAGGAGTCGGGAGGCGAGAGTCTCTGTGGGCACCACTCGCAAGCGCCACACGATGGTCCCCTGCTCGGTGAACTTGATGGCGTTGCCCAACAGGTTGATGAGGATCTGACGCAGTTTCCTTTCGTCGGTCACCACGGAGTCCGGAATCCCGTCGTCCAACTCGACCTCAAAACGGAGCCGTTTGGCCTCCGTGCGCAGGCGAAACATGCCGGTTAGGTCAGCCACCAGGCCCCGCAAGTCGAAGGCCGACAGTTGCACCGAAACGCGTCCGGCCTCGATCTTGGACATCTCCAAAACGTCGTCGATGAGTGCTTGCAGATGCTCGCTGCTGCGCCCGATGGTCTCCAGGTACTGACGCTGACCTGCGGTCAACAAGGGGTCACGCAAGAGGAGCTGGGTGAACCCCAGGATGGCGTTCATCGGGGTCCGGATCTCGTGCGACATGCTGGCCAGAAATGCGCTCTTCGCCCGATCAGCGCGCTGGATGCCGTCGACAAGCTCGCGTTCGCGCGAAACATCGCGAAATACCTTGACCACGCCTTGAAACTCGCCCTTGTCGTTGTGGAGAGGTGCCGCACTGATGCTGACCGTGAGGTTCCCGCCGTCCCGATGGCGGGCGGACACTTCCCGCGCGCTGGCCGGCAAGTGCGTGCGCCCAATTTCCTCGAAGGGACATCCCTCGGTGGAACAAAGCGGCTTTCCTTCCCCGTCGAAGTGAAGTCCCAGCTCATTGCACCGACGTCCGACAGCCTCCTCGGCGCGGTAGCCTGTGATGGCCTCCGCCCCCCGGTTCCAGGACACGATGCGGTTGTCGGTATCGACGGTCAACACGCCATCGGTGATGCTGCGGACAACGTTCTCGGCATATTGTTTCTGCAGGGCGATCTCGCCCGCCAGCTTTTCCGCGCGTCGTTGAATGTCCTGGTGGATGAGCGCGTTGTCGATGCTGACCGCGACGGCACCGCAGATGGCCTGCAGAAATGCGACCTCACCGGGGGAGAAGTCCCTGCGCTTGGTCGTGACCAGGGACAGAACGCCGATCACTTTGCCCCGGGAAACCAAGGGGAAACCCACGTAGCCAAGCGCGCTCTGCCCCGCCCCGCGCCACACGGGTCCGCCATTTCGAGGAGCGACGAAATAGGGAGACTCGCGGACGTCAGAGATGATCAGGGGTTTGAGGTCGCTCAGCACCCGTCCCGCCGCACCTTCGCCCCGACCCAGCCGCAGCTTGGCCGGCATGGGACCATCGGGACCAATGACCGCCGCGGTTTCGAGCAGGTCCGTCTCGCGGTCAAGCAGCATGATGCTGGCCCGATCGACCTGCGACATCTTGCGCACG
>PMIX01000156.1 GCA_003158395.1 Myxococcales bacterium
GAGCAGTCGCATGGTGGCGATCACCAGAAAGGCGAGCACGAAGATTGCTGCCAGGATCGCAGCGGCGATCTCCAGACCATTCGTCGCTTTGGAAAGCGGATTCGTCGAAAAGAGCACCCGGGCCAAGGAAGGCCTTTCCGCCCCTTTCTGGCCCAGGCGGGAAGCTGGGATGTCGGTACGATTCACGTGGTCACGTCGGCGACGGAGAACCTGGTAGATACTTCATTCTTTCACACGACGGGCTTTCAGTCAGCTTGCACCCTGCCCTGGCAGCCGCGCCACTTGAAAATCCGCACTGCCCCTACAGTGGTCAGAAGCTGGTAGTGAGCATCGAGAAACCCGACCATACGCGGGTAGTTCTCAATGGGGAAGGCTTTCCAGTTTCGGAACGCTCGGGCACCATCGAGGATGTAGGTGGCGTGATTGCGCTCTAGGTCGCCCATGAGCTGATCCCAATGCTCGGGCCGAATGACGTCGGTGGCCTTAACCCGTCCCGAGCGAATGGCCCAGTTGCCCGGGACGTAGCCGCAAATCGTCGAATAGGGCAGCGCAAACCGGCTGGCCAGGGGAAGGCCGGCGGGATATGCGAACATGGGCCCCGGGCCCCAGGTGAACATCGACCCGCCCTTGAAGCAGGCATCCGCCCGCAAGACATCGGCCACTTTGCGATACTCGGGGTTGTGTTCCTCCCAGGGGAACTGGTGTCCGCTGAGATAGAGAATGCCATTGGCCACGCTGAAACCGACAAGGCTGGCAAGACCGTAGGCGAGCACCAGCCTGGCCCATCGACCGAGGGGAAAGATCAACAGCCTGGCCAAAAACGGCGCCGCGCCCAGCGCCAGCGGCGTGTACAGCGGCACGAAGTAGTGGGGATACATGCGAAAGCCGACGAAGACGATGGGGAACGTGCAGACCAGGACGCCGAGCACCAGCACGCGCTGATGGCGCGACAGCAGCGAGCGCGAGCGCAGGACCAGTATCCACAAGCCCAGGGTCGCGGCCACGAAGGGCAGGAAGTACTTCGCGACGCGCACCAGGGCCTCGCTGCGCTCCATTGGCTGCTGCGCGTACCCGAAATTGTAGAATACGGTCCAGTAGAGGAAGGCTTGACTTTCACCCTGCGCTGCGAAGACCGCCCACGCCGCCAGCAGGGGGATAGCCACGCCCGCGACGAACGCAGGCAACGACCACAGCAGCGAGCGACGCGCCCCACGGCTGGCTAGAACGGCGGCCAGGACCAGGGCCGGAGACCACGCGAGCGCCTGCTGCTTGAACAACATCGCGATCCCCAGCAAGACACCCGCCCAGAACAGCCAGCCGGGACGCTGGCTGCGTTGTTCATCCCGAACGGCCGCCACGGCCCAAGTCGCTGGCAACAGCATCAGGATCTCGCAGTTGGCCGCGTGCATGTCGTGCGCCAAGTAGGCGGCCCCGAAGACCAAGAAGGTCATGCCCGCAATGACCCCGCGGCGGTCATGGGCAAAAAACGCCGAGACACCAAGGGCCGTGAGCGGCACGGTGAAGAGCACCGTGAGCAGGTGAATGGCCAGCATGCCGCGCCCGAAAAGCAACTGGGCCACCGCGTAGTACACGTAGAGTAGGGGCGGCTTGTTGTCCACGAACCCGACATAGAGATGTCGGCCGCGCAGCAATTCCCACGAACCCACGATGTGCATGGCTTCGTCGACATCCAAGATGTCCACGCCCACTAGGAAGCCCCGGGTGGCGAGGCTGGTAGCCAGGAACAGAAGAAACAGCACCAGCCCCGGCCAACGCCGGTAACATCCTGTCACCCTGTCGGCAAACGCGGTCACGGACATCCGGGCCCCGTCCCCTTCTCTTCTTCGCTTTGCCTCCCGGGCAGGGCCGGACCAGCCGACTCCCAGTGGAGGAACGCAAACGGCGTTACCACGCCATTGGCCAAAATGGTGCGCACACGCAAGATCACGCACATAATGACCCCCAAGACAGGGTCGAGGCCCAAGAATTTGAAGAGGAAGAAGGAACTGCCCTCTGACACGCCCACGCGTGCCGGCAGCACCGCGACTACGTATTCGGCCACATTGAGCGTTGCGTAGGCGAGCGCGACCTGGCCAAAGCTGTAGTTCGCGCCCAACGCCCGCAGCGCCAAGTAGTAGCTCACCCATCCCGTCATGCGCGCGACGATCTGAAGGCAGAAAACCTTCAAATAGGCGGCTGGTCGCTCGTGCCAAAACAACTTGACCTCGCGGTCGATCTGGCGCGCCACCTCGACCCAGTGGCCCGGGTGGCGGCGCAAGATGGGAATGAAGGCCAGGACGCGCAAAAAGCCCGCGGCCGCACCGTAGCGGATGAACACGCGCAGGCCCAAATAGGGGACGAAGGCCAGCGCGTTGGCTACAAGGATCACTCCTAGAACGAACCCATCGGTCTCGCGGCACAGGGCCCAGGCGCACAGGGCCGCCACCATCGAAAGCGTGGGACGCGAGAGCTTGAATATGTAGTTCCAGATGATCGTTCCCGACACCGCCGGCTGGGCTCCGAACTGGCCGTGCAGGAGCGTCCCCTTCAGCACCTCGCCCGACTCCCAGGGCAGGATCAGGTTCAGCATGGAGCCGGCAGCGTTGACCGTGACAGCGAAACCCAGGCGCAGGCGCTGGCCCATGATCACCCACAGGGCCGCGCCGTCTGCCCCCGTCTCGGTCCAGCCGAGAAGCATGAGAATCGCCAGCGCCGACCAGCCCACGCGGTGGAGCGCGCCGCCCACGGTGACCCAGCCGATGCGGCCGAGCAGCCAGGCCAGCCCGGCCAGCGAACCAGTCACGCACACCAGCTGGACAAGGGTCTTGCGTCGCACCTAGTGCCTCCAGTCACAATTCCAGGCAGGTTTGGGCCGCCCGTGCATCCCGCCCTGCGTCGTTGCTCCTCGGTTACATACGCCGAGTATGCGCCCTCGTCGCGCCTCGCATGGCGGGCGCCTGAACGACCGAAACCCGCCCGATCTTCCGACTGGAGGCACTAGCACCCCTCGATCAGGCGCTGGCAGAGATCCCCGTGCATCTTCCCGACGTTCTCCCAGCTCGTCTGCTCGGCGAAGCGCCGAATCTTTGCCTTCATCTGGCGCGCCCATTCCTCGTCGCGCAGCAGGCGCACCGTGGTCTCGATCCAGGCCTCGCGGTCGTTCGGCTCTGCGGTCAGCGCGCGATCGATGTTCAGCTCCACTTCGTCGAACTTGGCGATGCGCGAGCAAATCATCAGTTTGCCCATGCC
>PMIX01000219.1:0-12754 GCA_003158395.1 Myxococcales bacterium
ACCAAGCCATGGGCCATGGCTGCGGTTCCATAGGTGCACTCCACGATCTTGGCGATCTCCACCGACTCGCCCTGGCTGTGCGCCTCTTCTTCGCGCCCCGGGCCGTAGCCGATGGTGGGAATGTGGAACTCGTTGCAGAGCACGCTGCCGGATGTGCCCATGCCCAGACGCGACAGCTTCCACTTACCCGGCCGAACCGCGCAGCCGGCGGCAGCCAGCGACTGGCGAGCACGGGAGAGCAGGGGACTGAAGGGATCGGTGCTCCAGGCGTGGGTGACCCGCTTGACTTGCATGACCAGGCCCGAGGCCAAGGTCTCAGCACGCTCGCGCACGGCTACATCGACCTCGACCGCGCCGGCGAGCTGTGCCAGCCGCTCGGCCTCCCGGCGCATACGGCCGACCATGCCGTCGACGGCTTCTTCCGGGCCCAGACGGCGTTCCACCCCGATGGTGGCGCAGCGGAGTCCGTGGCTGTCTTCAAAGTGCGGCTTGCCCATCAGCATGGCTTGCACCGCGGCCGCCGGATCGATGTCACCCATGCCGCTCGATACCAGTTCGGCCGCGTCGGCCACATGGAACGGGTTGTTGCTACGTAGGCGGATATCCATCTCGGCACGGCCATCGTGGCCATAGTAGAGGCCCAGATCGGTCGGTTCGCCCAACATGGCGTATTCGGGCCGCAGCCCCATTTCCTTCAAGGTAAATTCAATCAGGCCACGCATGCCGATGGAGATGCCGTTCTCTTCGGCCACGGTGGCGGCCACCACCAGGTTTCCGCGCAAGGGAAGAAGGCTACGCTTGAGCAACCCCGCGGCGAAGACCTGCGCCGCCAGCCCGCCCTTGCAGTCGGCCGCGCCCAGACCGTGCAACTTGCCATTTTCGATACGGCCACTCCAGGGCGAACCAGGCCAGCCCGATTCGTCGGTGGGCTCGACCGTGTCCAGGTGACTGGCTAGCAGCAAATTCGGGCCGTCCTCCACCCCGTGCAACACGCCCACCACATTGCCGAAGTTGTCGGTGGTGACCGTGTCGAAGTCGAGCGCGCGCATCTGCTTCTCTACTAGCGCGGCTGCACTCGACTCGTCCCGGCTTGGGCTGTGCGTGCGCAAGAGAGCCTGCGCAAACGACATCAACTCACCCTGCAACCCTTCCAGCTTGCCTTTCAGTAGTTCGTACATGGTTCGTCTCCTTTGATTGATTCGTCGCTCTTTTGTTGATGATCTGGTCGCGTGGGGAGCCCGCCGGCTTTGCCCCCTGCGGGGACTTCGGGACGGCCCGCCACCCTGCCCGGCCCGCGCGCTTCGCGCGCGCCCTCGCCGGCGGCGGACCANNGCGGGCATCATGCGAGTCGAAGACCTGAGGCTGGACGAACTGCTGGAATTTCGCGATGGCGCCATCGACTTCCAGGGCCGCCGGTTGGTCCTGCACAGCACCGACGCCTTTGCCCAGTTTCGCAAGGATCTCTTCGAGATGGTGGGGCCCGAGCAGGCCCGGCGCATCTTGACCCGCTTCGCCTACTTCTGGGGTCAGGCCGATGCCGCAGCCATGCGCCGGGTGTTCAAGTGGGAGAGTGTGATCGATCTGGTCAAGGCCGGGCCACGCTTGCACGCCCTGCAGGGTGTGGCGCGCTGGGTGACGAAGAAGCTGGAGGTGGACCAGGGTGCCGGCCGATTCGAGATGGATGTGGCCTGGCACGGCTCGGCCGAGGCCGAGGAGCACGTGGCGGTGTCTGGTCGCGCGTCGCGCCCGTCGTGTTGGATGCTGGCCGGCTACGCCAGCGGCTTCATGTCGTTTGTGTTGGGCTACGATGTGTACTTCGTCGAGCGGAGCTGCCGTGCGATGGGCGAGCGCGTGTGCACCGCTGTGGGCAAAGACCGCACGTCGTGGGGCGCGGAGATCAACCCTCACCTGGCCTTTTTCCACGCGGCCGACATCAAAGGAAAGATTCGAAGCCTGANNTTCGCCGCGGTGCTAGAGCTGGCCACGCACATCGCCCCGTTCGATTCCTCGGTGCTCATAACCGGCGAGAGCGGCGTCGGCAAAGAGGTGGTGGCGCGCTTGGTTCATGCGCGCTCGCAACGCAGCCACGGGCCCTTTCTGGGCATCAACTGCGGCGCGCTGCCGGAAACGCTGCTTGATTCGGAGCTGTTCGGCCACAAGGCAGGCGCGTTCACCGGTGCCATCAGCGACCACGCGGGACTGTTCGAAGAGGCCGCGGGCGGAACGCTTTTCCTCGACGAGATCGGCGAGATCTCGCATGCCTTGCAGGTCAAGTTGTTGCGCGTCTTGCAGGAACGTGAGATCCGGCGCGTGGGCGAGAGCCGGACCCGCAAGATCGACGTGCGCATCCTGGCCGCCACCAACCGCGATCTAGCCGAGGCCATGCGCCAGGGCGCCTTCCGCGAGGACCTCTACTATCGGTTGCGGGTCATCGAGATCGCGATCCCGCCCTTGCGCGAGCGGAAAGAAGACATCCTGCCGCTCGCGCGTTTTTTCGTCGAGAGACTGCGCGTCAAACTGAAGATGCCCAACCTGCGCCTGGCCGCCGCTGCCATCGACCCGCTTTCAGCCTATGCCTGGCCTGGCAATGTGCGCGAGCTAGAGAACGCCGTCGAACACGCCGCCGTGCTCTCGCGCAACGGCCCAATCACGCCAGAGCTCTTGCCCTCCAACGTCGTGTTGAGCAGCGAAGCGCGTCCTGGGCCAGGCCGGGGCGCTCGCTCGCTCGACCAAGTCGAGAGGGAACATATCCGCGCCGTGCTGGCCGAAGCGGGCGGCAACCGCACCCGTGCCGCGGCGGTGCTTGGCATCAGCCCAGCCACCTTGTGGCGCAGGCTCAAGACCATGAAGGGTTGATGATACGGTAGACTGCCCACGCATCGCCTTCTTCCATAAGCACATGACTGAGAGTACCGGCGAATCTGTCCCTGCCCCACCGGGCACTCTTCTCCAGCGTCTGTGGCGGGTCTTGCGCGCGAACCGGGGTTGGTTGGTCCTCGCGCTCCTGCTTCTGCCCTTTTGGGCCTACAAGCTGCGCGATCTGGACCTGCCCTATTTCTGGGATGAACTGGGCGTGTTCGGTCGGGCCGCGGTCTATCTGCACGACCACACACTGGGCCTTCTGCCCTCCCATTTGCCACCCGAGCTGTCGCGTGGCCACCCCATGCTCGTGACGTTCACTTTCGGCGCGCTCTTTCGCGTCTTCGGAGCCACGCCGTTGGTGGCCCATGTCTTCATGCTCCTCCTGGCCACCGGCCTGGTGGTCTCCGTGTTCTGGATTGCCCGATGGCACTGGAACGCCCAGGTGGGATTGGCGGCCGCCGCGCTTTTGATGGTGCAGCCGCTCTTCCTCGCGCAAAGCACCCTGCTCTTGCTCGAAATGCCCCTGGCCCTGGCTTGTCTCTGGTCCATGCACGCCTTTTCGCGCAAGCGTTACCTACTGGCGGGCCTTTGCACCGCCCTGGCCATTTTTGTGAAAGAGACAGCCCTGGTGCTGGGCCTAGTCCTTGGGGTGATGCTACTGGTGGAATGGCTGCGCAGCCGTCCCAGCCTGAAATCCGCGCTCGCCGGCATACTGGCCCTGCTCATCCCCGGTCTGCTCTACGGTCTCTTCCTTCTCGTCCAGAAACGCCAGAACGGCTGGTACTTCTTTCCCCTGCATGCCGTCTACGTGAACTTCCACTGGGCCGCCATGAAGGGCAAGCTGGTGGACTACAGCAATTTCGTCTTCGTGGAACAAGGCCGCTTTGCGCTCTCGGTGGTGGTTTCATTGTGGCTGCTGTTGCGGCTGTTCGGGCGGCGCAAAGGCGGGCGGCGCTTCGGTCCCAGCCTGGCCTGGACCTTCGCGCTTTTCGGGATCGGCATCCTGGTGTTCTCCGCCGGCTGCTTTTTCATGAAACGCTACATGCTGTGCCTGCTTCCGCCGCTGTCCATTCTGGCCAGCCGGGCGCTTTTCGAATTGGTCCGCGACCAGGCCAGGGTACTGGTACCAGCGGTAGCGGGTCTCTCGCTCCTGTCCCTGAACGAGTTGAAATCGCCGAGCTTCAACTACGACTACGACATGAGCTTTCGCGAGTCGGCCCTCTTACAACGTGAGGCCACCCGGTACCTGGAGGACACGGTGGGCACGGACAGGACCATCCTTACCTTTTTCCCCCCCATCTTCGGCCTGGAGGATCCGCGCTACGGCTACGCGCGAAACAAGTTCAAGCACTACTCCTACCTCTACTCTCCCGAGACGGAGTACATCTTCGTCGGCGAGGCCCTCAACCGCTATGTGCCCCCGGCGGGAGTCCGCACTGCACTCATGAAGCGCTTCTCCTGCCCGTACATGACGATCTCCCTGTACCGAGTCCTGCGCTAGCGCCTTGTATCAAGAAACCGTCGCTCGATACCGCCGTAGGCGTCAATGCGGCGGTCGCGCAAAAAGGGCCAGCCCTGGCGCACTTCCTCGATGCGCGCCGGGTCGACAGTGGCAATCAGGGTTTCTTCGCGATCCACGGGCGCCTCGGCGAGCAGCACGCCAAACGGGTCAGCGACGAAGCTGGTGCCCCAGAATTCAAGGCCAGGCGGGCCCGCTGGCGTTTCACAACCCACCCGGTTGACCACCGCAACGTAGAGGCCGTTGGCGATGGCGTGCCCACGCTGGACTGTGCGCCAGGCATCGCGCTGGGCCGCACCGTGCTGCGCCTTCTCCTGCGGGTGCCAACCGATGGCGGTGGGATAGAAGATGATGTCGGCCCCTGCCATGGCCACCAGGCGTGCAGCCTCGGGATACCACTGGTCCCAGCAGATCAGGATGCCCAACCGGCCAAGGGGCGTTTCGAACGCGCAGAAGCCGAGATCGCCGGGCGTGAAGTAGAACTTTTCGTAGTAGCCGGGGTCGTCGGGGATGTGCATCTTGCGGTAGACGCCAACCAGCGCGCCGTGGACGCCGATCACGGCCGCGGTGTTGTGGTACAGCCCTGGTGCGCGTCGCTCGAACAACGACGCGATGACGATCACGCCGGCCTGGCGAGCCGTCGCACCAAGTGCCTCTGTGCTGGGCCCGGGGATGGTTTCGGCCAGGGCAAAGTTGGCCGCGTCCTCGGTCTGGCAGAAGTAGGGCGAACGGAAGAGCTCGGGCAAGCACACCACCTGGGCGCCCTGAACCGCCGCCTCTCGGATTCTTGCGCAGGCCAGGCTGAGATTCGCCTCTGGCTCGGGCGACACGGCCATCTGGACCAGGCCAACTTTGAAAGGTGATCGGAGGGGCACGGGCGGATTCTACTTGGCCGCGGCCAGTCGCCAAGGAGGAAGCGCACGCGAGGGTGGCGAACTGGCGAGAATCTCCCCCAATCTGCTAGAACCGATCGTCAAAGTTCCTGCGACGCCAACCGAGGCACCAGATTGCAAGTCAGAGATCCCGCGCCGGGCGCCAGACCGAGGATCGAGAGTGTGCCGTTCGGCAGGGCACCGGATGGGACTGCCGTGGATCTCTACCGCCTGACCAACCGCAACGGTGTCGTCGCCACGATCACCAACTACGGCGGAATCGTCGTGTCGCTGCTGGTTCCCGATCGCGAGGGCAAGCTGGGCGATGTCGTGCTGGGCTACGACACCTTGGCGGAATACGTGGCGAAAAGCCCCTACTTCGGCTGTCTGGTGGGCCGCTATGGCAACCGGATCGCCAAGAGCGAGTTCAAGCTCGACGGCCGGACCTATTCGCTGGCGAAGAACGACGGCGAGAACCATCTGCATGGTGGCAGGACGGGTTTCGACAAGGTGGTCTGGTCCCCCAAACCGCAATCCGCCCATGACTACGTCGGGTTGCAGTTGCAGTACCTGAGCAAGGACGGCGAGGAGGGCTATCCAGGTGCGCTTTTGGCTACCGTCACCTACACCCTGTCCGATCAAGACGAGTTCCTTGTCGACTACTTGGCCTTCGCCGACAAAGCCACGGTGGTCAATCTCACCCATCACAGCTACTTCAACCTCGACGGAGCCGACCGCGACACCCTCGGTCATCTGTTGACGATCCACGCTGACTCCTTCACGCCGGTTGACGGCGGCCTGATTCCAACCGGGGAGGTGCGTCCGGTCAAGGGCACGCCCATGGACTTCACCCGGCCCAAGGCCATCGGCGCTGATGTCGCGGCCAAGGACCCACAGCTTGTCGTCGGCCACGGCTACGACCACAACTGGATCCTCCGGCGAAGCGGGGAAGGGTTGTCGCTGGCCGCACGTCTGATGGGACCCGCAAGCGGCCGGGTGATGGAGATCCTTACAACCGAGCCGGGGATCCAGTTCTACGGCGGCAGTCTGCTCGACGGCACCATCGTGGGAAAGCAGGGGAAGGTTTACGGCCCCTGCCATGGCCTCTGCCTGGAGACCCAACACTATCCGAACTCGCCCAACCAGGCGGAATTTCCCTCGACGGTGTTGCGCCCGGGCGAAACCTACCGGAGTCGAACGGTACACAGGTTCTCCGTCGCAGAGCGCTAGCCGCGCCCCAAGGCAATCGCGTGGGGAGCCCGCCGGCCCTTCGGGATGGACAGCCCACCCTGCCCGCCCCGCGCGCTTCGCGCGCGCCCTCGCCGGCGGCGCACCATCGCGGGACGGTATGGCGAGGCCGAGCGAAGCGAGCGGGGCGGGGGCGGCGGGTGGGGGGCCGAAGGGCGGAGCGAACCCTCTCAGGGTTCCCATTTCAGCGACTTGCGAACGGCCGCTGGCATTCTGGCCTGCCGTCGCTGAGTGAAGACATGTGGGAGGCGCCGCACCGGGGATTCTTGTCGGCCACGGGCAGGCCATGATACCGTTGTTCTCGGGGCTGATCCGCGCCTCCCGAAAGAGCCTATGGCAGAGAAGGTAATCGGAATAGACCTGGGAACGACCAACTCGTGCGTCGCTGTCCTGGAAGGGCTCAGCGCCACGGTCATTGCCAATCGTGGGGGCTACAAGACCACGCCCTCGGTGGTGGCCATGTCCGAGACTGGCAAGCGTCTGGTCGGTCACATCGCGAAGCGCCAAGCGGTCACCAACGCCGAGAACACAGCCTATGCAGTCAAGCGACTCATCGGGCGGCCGTGGACATCGCCCGCCGTGCAGGCGGTGAAAGCGGCTGTGCCCTACGGCCTTATCGAGGGGCCCCACCAGGATGTGCGCATCAAGCTGCGCGACCAGCTCTTTTCGCCGCCCGAGGTCTCCGCCTACATCCTGCAGGAGATGCGCGCCATCGCCGAGGAGTTTCTCGGCCAGACCGTCAGCAAGGCGGTCGTTACGGTTCCTGCCTACTTCAACGACGGTCAGCGTCAGGCAACCAAGGACGCGGGGCGCATCGCGGGCCTTGACGTCATCCGCATCATCAACGAGCCGACCGCGGCTGCCCTGGCCTACGGCTTTGGCCGGGACGTGGAGGGCAAGGTCGCCGTGTTCGACCTCGGCGGCGGCACCTTCGACGTCTCTTTGCTGGACATCAGCAACGGCGTGTTCGAGGTGGTGGCCACCGCAGGTGACACCTTCCTGGGCGGAGAGGACTACGACAAGCGCCTGGTTGACTGGCTGGTCCAGGGTTTTGCCAAAGAGAACCGGGTCGACCTGCGCAGCGACACGATGGCTTTGCAGCGGCTCAAGGACGCGGCCGAGAAGGCCAAGTGCGATCTTTCGTCGGTGCGCGAGGCCGAGATCAACCTTCCCTTCATCATCTCGACCAGCAAGAATCAGGCCTACCACCTGAATCGAGTCGTCACGCGCGGCAAGCTGGAGGAGCTGACGCTGGATCTGACCGAGCGAACCATCCAGATCTGCCGGCTAACCATGGAAGACGCTGGCATCAAACCGCGGGATTTGGCCGAGGTGGTCCTGGTGGGCGGCATGACCCGCATGCCAAAGGTGCAGGAGCTGGTGGCCGAGTTCTTCGCTCGCGAGCCGTGCAAGGGTGTGCATCCTGACGAGGTCGTGGCCATGGGCGCAGCCATCCAGGGCGCTGCGCTGATCGACGCCGCGGCGGCGCCCGACATGCTCCTACTCGACGTCACCCCGCACTCGTTGGGGATCATGGTGGCAGGCGGCTACTTCCACCGCCTGATCGACCGCAACACCACGGTGCCAACCTCGAAGAGCCACGTCTTCACCACGGTCCGCGACGATCAGACCTCGGTGAAGATCGTGGTCTTCCAGGGCGAAGCCGAACGGGCCGAGGAGAACGAGTTGCTGGGCGAGTTCGTGCTTTCCGGTCTGCGCAAGGCGCCGAAGGGCGAGGTGGAGGTGGATGTCACCTTCGAGATTTCTGCCGACGGCATCGTGGGCGTCTTTGCGCAGGACATGGAAACCGGCACCGAGCAACACATCACGGTCACCGCCACCAGTGGTCTCACCGAAGCCGAGATCGAGCGCATGGCCAGCGAGAACCAGGAGTTCCTGGTGTCCAGCCGCGCCGAGGAAGAAGTGGAGAAGGAGCGCCAGCGCATCGAGAAGCTGGTGCACGAAGCCGAGGCGCTTCTGCCCAAAGTGCAGGAGATACTTTCCGGAACTCCCTTCGGGCAGGACAGCCTGGACAATGTGCGTCTTATCCTCGACGACGCGCGCGCCGCGGTTGAACGCCGTGATGCGGCTGCGCTGGAGCAGGTGTCAGAACCGCTCGTCCGCACCTTGAACATGTTCCGCGGGGTCGTGGACAGTGCGCGCCCTCGGCCCCCGTGAGGCATCCGTGGCGCGTGATATGTCGCACGAGGCTCGCGAGCTCACCCAGCGAGGACTGGAGGACTATTCACGCGGTCGAAATGCCCTGCGCCTCATGGCGGCCCTGCGGCGGGCCCAGGCGGTAGAAATGGTTCCGGTGGGTTAGCTACGGCTTGTCTGGAAATTCGGGACCGCAGGATATGCCGGCTCGCGGGTCCGCGGCTCGCGAGGGCGTGGGCGAGAGCGTGTTCGTGGGCGTCGCGCGGGAGGCGGAAAGCGTGCCGCTCACATTCAACCCACCGCTCACTCTCACGGGAGCCGCCCACGCTAGCCGTTTTCCGCTCGTCGCTCACGCTGCCGCTCATGCGCACGCTGGCCGACCTGCGCTTGAAATCTTCCGACACGCTCCAGCTAGATCTTTTCCGGCGACTCTGGTAGTCGTCCGCGCATGAAGATCGTGCTCGCATATTCTGGCGGACTCGACACCTCTGTGGCCATCGGCTGGCTGCGGGAAAAATACCAAGCTGAGATCGTTGCCTTCTGCTCGGACGTCGGGCAGCAAGAGGACCTGGAGGCCGCACGCCAAAAGGCCCTGCGTTGTGGCGTGGTGGCCTGCTACGTTCTCGACCAGCGTGAGGAGTTTGTGCGCGATTTCGTTTTTCCGGCGGTGCGCGCGGCAGCTCTCTACCAGGGTGAATACTACCTGGGCACGTCACTGGCGCGTCCCTGCATCACGCGCGGCCTGATGGAAGTGGCGGCCAAGGAGAACACCAACGTCATCGCCCACGGGGCCACGGGCAAGGGCAATGATCAAGTGCGCTTCGAGCTGGGCGCCTACTGGTTCAACCCGTCGGTCAAGATCATCGCGCCTTGGCGTGAGTGGGACTTCAAGTCGCGCTCCGAGTTGATCGCGTTCGCCCAGTCGCACAACATTCCGGTCGAGGCCAGCACGGCCAAGCCCTATTCCATCGACCGCAACCTTCTGCACACCAGCTACGAGGGCGGCATCCTGGAAGACCCGGACGCCGAGCCGCCGGCTGAGATGTTCCAGCGCACGGTGGATCCGCGGCGCGCCCCGGACCAGGCGCGCGAGGTGGCGATCTCTTTCGAACGAGGAACGCCGGTGGCGGTGGACGGCAAACCACTGTCGCCTGCGGCGCTGCTCACCGAGTTGAACAAGATCGCGGGCGAGCACGGGGTGGGCCGCGCGGATGTGGTGGAGGACCGCTTCGTAGGGATGAAGAGCCGTGGCGTGTATGAGACGCCGGGCGGAACCCTGCTTTACAAGGCCCACCGCGGGGTCGCGTCGCTGACCATGGATCGCGAAGCCATGCGGCTGCGCGACACCCTGGCGGTCGAGTACGCCGGCCTGGTGTATCGCGGCTTCTGGTTCTCGCCCGAGCGCGAGGCCGTGCAGAAGCTGGTTGACGATGTGAACGAACCAGTCACCGGCACAGCCCGGCTGCGACTCTACAAGGGCAGCCTGACCCTCATCGGCCGCACCGCACCCAAGTCACTGTACCGCACCGATGTCGTGACCTTCGAGGACGATCACGGCGCCTACGACCAGCGCGACGCAGGCGGCTTCATCCGCCTGAATGCGCTTCGTCTGCGCACCACCGCCAGCGCACGGCAGAAGTAGGCGGCCAGCGCGGGGGCCAAGCTGCGCCCGGTGCCGGCCCGCCTATCCTGATGGACGCATGACCCGCACCTTTGTGGGCGTCGCCACCACGAAACAGCGGGCCCATGTGACGGCGTCTGAACTTGACAACCAGGCAGTCACGTAGTCGCCAATCCGCCACTGCTCGCTGTCGGGCAGCCTGACCAGCAGCAACCCGCAATGCGTCCCGGGCGCAAATCTCCTCCGATCAGAGAAATCCAGATCCAGCGTGACCAGAAAACGCTGCTCCGTCTGGGCTGCGACCCATACGTCCTCGTCGCGCCGCCCGCCCAGTCCCTCGTCCCGCACCGTGTCCGCATCCAATCCAAGAGAAGCGAGGCGACGGCGAACAGTATGCGGAATGTTCTCGTCCAGCTTGATCTTCACGCGACCTTGACCTCGTGAGGAGCCGGGGTCGGGGCGGGAAGATCCTCACTGGCGGACGCCGCGGCAAACGCGACAACGACACGCACATCCTCCTCGGTCAGGCTGGGGAAGTCGGTCAAGATCGTCGTCGCAGTCTCACCATGGGCTAGGTAGCCCAGGATGGTCCGCACCAGAACGCGCGTTCCACGCACAACGGGCTGTCCGCCGCAGATCCCCGGATCGCGAACGATTCTGTCTTGGAAGGTCATGGCGTCTGCCCCAATTCTTGGCCCCCTCAGGCCTGGCGTCCACTCTGTTCTTGCGCGGATCTGGCGACAACCCGGCACGACGCATGGCGATGACCATCAACTCGGATAGGTCCGGGGCCGACCACCGTGAGTCCGCTTCCCAGTCCAAGCCGTTCGTCGCCGCTCCATCGATGGCACCCATCCAGCACAGAAGTAGCGGGGCTGTCCCCCGGGGCGCGCTTCACCTGTCCTGACCCTCGCCCGGCCGAGCCACGAGGTGAAACCGTTCTACGTTGCTGACATTCCTGTCGGAGTCTGGTCGCGGGCGAATCTGCCAGAGAGATCCCTTGGCCGAGGGCCTTCCTTGGTTCACATCAGTGTGCCCTCGAAGATCTGCGGGCGCGGCTGCCCCAACCTGACGGGAATGTCATACTTGGGCAGGGTAGGCGACAGTCGCCCGAGATGGCCCGGGCGTTGCAGAAGTCACAGTCCGTCGTTCTTCATTCCTTTGTACCTCTGCCAAGGAGCCTTCATGTTCAGACTCGGACTTTGGTTGGGATTCGTCGCCCTGTGTGTCGCGGCGTGCTCGGGGGAGACCTTGGAGCCCGCAGGTGCCCTTGGAGATGCCGGGGGCGCTGCAGGCGCGGGTGGCGTCTCCGAGGCCGGCAGCCCAACTGTTTGCGCGACATCCACCGGTCCGCTCAGCACCGAGGCCACACCTCGCCGTACCTTGCCCTGGACCTTCGTGGCAAGCAATCGTGCCCCAGATGCAGGGGCTGGGGGCGCGCCTGGCCCGACCTCAGGCCCGCCAGACGTCGATGCGTCTTCAGGCGACGCATCTTCGCCGTCGGGCTGTGAGGGAGTCCCGTCGTTTCCATCCACTCTGACCTGCCGGGGAGGTGCCTGGCTTCGCTCGACCGCAACCGGTCCCACACTCACCTTCGACGACGGCTCGCAACTCCTTTGGGATGCCAGCGGGATCGACACGCCGGTCGCCAAACCGTACATCCTGCAAGCGGACGGGGACCGAGTGTGGGTCGACTTCGAGCAACGTTGGTGGGTCGTCTGTCCCTACTGTGGCGCCTACCAGACCGACACAATCGAGATGCGAGAAAGCGAGGGTGGCAAGGTGCGCTTCATCGCTCGCGAAGGGGATCGTCTTTCCGACCTGTCAGATGCCCAGGTGACGGAGATCTTCGGAGTCACGGCGGCCACCCGTCTGAGTTGCAGCTTTCACGCGACTGCTGGCTGCTCTGAGTTCGAACGGAGCCAGTTCGATCGCGTGCTGGAGACCGACCCCGAGCAGGTCATCCTTGATGCAACCCTGACGCGTGTCGTTTCTCCCAACGGGGAATACGACGTATTTTGGGCCACCAGCAGTGAAACGCAAATCACCTGGGTCCCCAACTGCCAGGACGGACCCGGAGTCGCGTCCGACAGCGGTTTCGCAGCGAGCCGGATCGCACCGTAGTGTTGCGCCGCCCCGGCGCGCCGCTGGTCGTGGCGAAACACGAATCGGCCGCGCCGCCGTTGACGTGGTTGTAGACAAGGATCTGGACCGCGCCGCCATCGCTCGACACGGTGGCCACGGCATTGACGCCATCCGCGGTCGTGCCTCTCTGCAGATCTCCTCCGCCGAACGCTCGGCAGGCGCTGGCCCACGCGCTCAGCCACCCGATCGCGCTGTCACCCAGGCGCCGGTCTCAGCAAGGAAGCGTTGGATTTGTCCGATGCCCGCGGTGGCCGCGACGAACAGCTTCTTCGGATCCACGTCGCCGTAGGCATGTGCGATGAGGTTGCGCAGTTTCGTTCCCCGCTGCAT
>PMIX01000219.1:12823-23370 GCA_003158395.1 Myxococcales bacterium
GCTTTGAACGCAACCAGCTCAAGTCTGGTCATGGGCGGCCTTCAGGTGGCGAAACATCCCCGCGGCACAGCGAAGCAGAATGGGGCGCAGATCCTCATGCTCGACCAGGGCGCGCGCCACGAAATCTGCAAAGGCGCCCAGCCGCGCCTCGTACAGACGCTGCCCTTGCGAAGCCTCGAAGCGCAACAGCGTCGAGGCGTTGTCAAGGCGGACCAGGTCGACTTCGCGACCGAGGATCTTGTCCAGCTCTGCAGCCAGCGCCAGTTCTTCATCGAAGCTGAGAACTCGGTCGGGCGAAGGCAGTATGCCAATATCGATATCGCTGTCCGGCCTTAGCCTTCCCTTGGCAGCCGATCCAAAGAGAATCGCTACCTCGACGCCAGCCTGCGCCAGCAGGCGGCCAACGGCTGGGGACTCCATTGCGTCCACACGGCCAGTGTACCACGAGGGATGCGCCGTCCCTTGGGGACGGCGGCCTGCAAGGTCGGTCGTCATCGTGTCCGGCATCACCGGGTACATGGACGGAAAATAGAAAGTCACACGGCGCCGGTACCCTCGCACCGTAGTGTCGCGGACGCGCGGCGAGCCGCTGGTCGTGGCGAAACACAAGCGCAACTAGGACGCTATCCGCGTCACTCGCGAGCGAGAAGCCTGCGCACCAGGGCCTCCACCTGGCGCTGCGTGGTTGCTTCCTCGCCCGAGTTGTCGATGACGTCCGTGGCGGCTCGGCGTTTCTCTTCCAGGGGAAGCTGAGCATGTATTCGCGCCAGGGCCTGAGCGCGGCTGCTTCCTTCCCGGGCCATCACTCGGCCAAGCTGTTGCTCCTCGCTGGCCGCAACCACCACCAGACCGTCGAGGTGGCTGTGCTGGCCGGTTTCGACCAGCAAGGCAGCTTCAAGGAACGCGAGCTGGAGGCCCTGTTGTCGAAGCGCACTGGCCTGGGCGAGCGCGCGCTCCATGATGCGCGAATGGGTGATGGCCTCTAGGCGCGCACGCGCGGCAGGGTCGGCGAAGATGCGCTCCGCTAGCTTCTTGCGATCAATGCCGCCGCTCTGGTCGACGACATCGGGCCAGGCGGTCACAATCTCGGCGTGGGCGGGCTGACCCGGCTCCACAATCTGGCGGGCCAGAAGATCGGCGTCGATGACCGGCACGCCCAGGTCGCGAATCATGCGCGCCACGGTGGACTTGCCGGTGCCAATGCCTCCCGTGAGGCCGACTAACTTGAACATGCGGTGTGCATTCTAGCTGGATTTCCAACACCGGCGGTGTTTCCGCCCGGACTTGCCGAAGCCGTCTCCCGTCGCGTTACACTGACCGCACGGTTGGAGCAACCCAAACGGCGCGCAGATCGCGTATTCTTGGACTCCTGATGACCCCGGCGTCACCCTCCTTGGATCTCATCGTAGCCGCCCTGCGCAGCGGCCCGCCGCTGCGGCTTGCCATGCTGTTTGGTTCGACTTCAGCGATGGCGTGCTGGCCATTATCATCACCATCATGGTGCTGGAATTGACGGTGCCGCGTGGGAGCGACATGGCGGCGCTGGGGCCGCTCTTGCCGGTGTTTTCGAGTTACGTCCTGAGTTTCCTCTATAGGCAGTTTCAGCCGGCTACGATCTCTTCCGGCGAGAGCACAGCGAAGTTGACACGTCCCAACCCCATTCCCTCCGCGATTCGCAGGTTCTCCGGAACGGGTTTGTTCGGGAAAAGAGTGAACGCCCACGCATCCAGCGCCACGGGGTCAACACCCGCGGCAATTGTTCTGGTGGGTTTGACGTCGTCCAGATTGCCACCAGCGGGACCGTGTTCCAGCAGGACACGGGACGCATCCACGATTGTCAATGTGGGACGCATGAGCGCGGCCAGCTCTGCAATGGAGTGCTGCAAATCGGAGTGAAAGGCGATTCTGGTCTTGCCGGTGATGCCCAGCCAGTTCTTGAGACCCGCGGTGACGCCGGTGAGGCCATGATGTTTGGCCACCGGAATGTTGACGATCTTGTCAGCAATGATAAAGGGCTCAAGCACGTCCCAGATGCCCAGGCGCTTCGAGATCTCCACGGTGTAGTAGCGGCTGTCCTCGGGAAGGATGACTTCTGCGCCGGCTGCCGTGGCAGCGGCCAGGATGCCACTGCGCTCAAAGGCTGCGCGGGATCTTCGAACAGGACAATCGGTGACGATGTGCTCTCTGTGGTGAAAAAGCTAACCAACCCCCCCGGTGAAATCCTCGTAGACTATCGGCATCATGGCCAAGCCAGCCCCGCCTGCCGTTCTCGACGCCGTATTCTTGGCCGAAGTGCGCGAGGCCGGTCAGTGGCCGCCCGAGGGGCCGCCCGAGGTGGCCATCGCGGGCCGCTCCAACGTGGGCAAATCGACGCTGCTCAACCGTTTGGCCGGCCGGCGCACACTGGCGCGCGTGTCCAAGACCCCGGGGCGAACCCGCGGGATCATCTTCTATGACCTCTCCCTGCGCCTGCCAGGAACCAGCGAGCGTGTCGTCTTGCGCTTGGTGGACCTACCGGGCTACGGCTACGCGCAGGTTTCTCGCGACGAGCGCAAGGCCTGGCAACGCCTGGTCGAAGGCTATGTGAAGGCACGATCCTCGCTGCGCCTGTTTCTGATCGTGCTTGATGCACGCCGGCCGCCGGGCGAGGAGGAACTCCAGCTTGCGGAGTGGCTGCGGAGCGAGCGGGTCCCGCACCACCTGGTGGTGACCAAGACGGACAAGCTGCGCGCGGCTGAGCAGGGCGCAGCCCGCGACAAGGCGCGCGCCGGGTTCGGGCCCAACCCGCCCCCGCTGTCGCTGGTCTCCGGAGAAACCGGCGAGGGGGTGGACGCGCTGTGGGCCACGCTCGTCGCGGCGGCGGGCTTGCGCGACCGCGACCCCGAGCCGTTGTAAGCTACCGGCAATCCGGAGTCGATCCGTGGCCGTCAACAAGGCTTCTCAGCCCAGCCTCATCCAGCCGCTCACCCCGGCTGATCTGGACGCGGTCATGGAGATCGAGCGCCTGTCGTTTCGCACCCCTTGGCTGCGTCAGGCTTTCGAGGAGGAAATGGCGCGTTCCTGGGCGCGCGTCGAGGTCTTGCACGATACCGTCACCGGCCTCCCCGTGGCTTTCGCTGACTATTGGCTGGTGGCTGACGAGTTGCACATTCTGAACATCGCGACCCACCCTGAGGCGCGACGCCAGGGCCATGGTGCGCGTCTTCTGCGCCATATTCTGGAGGTCGCCCGGCGGGCTAGCTACAAGACCGTCGCGCTCGAGGTGCGGCGGTCGAACTTGGCAGCGCAGGCGCTCTATCGTCATTTTGAGTTTCAGCAGGTCGGGATCCGCGCTCGCTACTATGAGGATAATGACGAGGATGCCATCGTCATGACACTGAGGCTGCGAGGGTAGACGATGCACACGCTGCTCCTCGCGCTCCTGCTTTCTACCGAAACAGACGCTGGACCGCCGATGGACGCCGGACCACCGAAGGACGCCGGACCGCCGAAGGACGCCGGAGCGCCGAAGGACGCCGGAGCGCCGATGGACACCGGCCTGCCGATGGACACCGGCCTGCCGATGGACGCGGCACCGCCGGTGGACGCCGTGCCGCTGATGTGCGTCGCGCCGTCGATGGACGCCGCACCGCCTGCGAATCCGCTGCCTGATTTTGCGATCGCGCGGGTGCGCACCCAGGAGCCGGTGGTGGCGTTGACTTTCGACGCCTGCGCTACGTTGAAGCAGGACAACGGCTTCGATCGCGAGGTGTTCGACATCCTGAAGCGCGAGCAGATCGCGGTAACGGTGTTCCCGACCGGCCGCTGGATCGAGACCCATACTGCCGAAGCCAAGGAGTTGGCCGCAGAGGCTTGGATCGAATTCGGCAACCATTCCTACTCGCATGCCTATATGACCCGCATCCCGCGGCGCCAAGCGGTCGAGGAGGTCGGGCGCACCGAGGCAATCATCGCCGAGTTGGGGCGAAGGTCGGTTGCCTTTCGGCCGCCCGCAGGCGCGTGGAGCCGGTCGGTGGTGCGCCTGGCGGCCACGCATCACCTGCCCACGGTCGAATGGGATGTGGTCTCCGGCGATGCCGGCGGCCACGTCGCCGCGGAGAAGATGGTGGCGACTGTGCTATCCACGGCCAGGCCTGGGTCCATCATCATCTTCCACATCAATGGGCGTGCGCCGTATACCAAAGATGCCTTGCCTGACATCATTCGTGGCCTGCGCGCGAAGGGCCTGGGTTTCGCCACCGTGCTGGATCTCTTGCACGAGCCCGATGCCCAGCCGGAACCGGCCCAGCCCTCGCTCTTGGGCTATCCCCCGCTCCATGACAGCAAGCGAGGGCCGGAAAAGGCGAAAGGAATCGTCGATGAACATTCGCCGGATTGAGGCCGCGGTCGCACGCCGCCAGGCTGAATGGATCGTCGCGATGGAGCCCTGGTTGTCCATGGGATATCGAGCCGCGCCGCTGGGGCGATGGCTTTCCCGGCGCGCCCGCTCTGGCTACGTGCTGGCTGTCGTGCGCAAGCGCGCGGTTCTCGGGATCGTGGTGTTTCAGCCTGAGTTTCTCCTTGGCAGTTTCATCGCGCTGCTCGCGGTGCGGCCGCAAGCAGCGGGCCAGGGCGTGGGCGGGGCCCTGGTTGCGCGGGTCGAGCGCGACACCTTCGCCCATCGTCGCTGGCTGTATGTCTCATCGGACAGCAAGAATCTGCCTGCTGCACGCTTCTACAAGAAACTCGGCTTTGAGCGTGTGGCGCGCCTGCCGGGCCTGGTTTGCGAGGACCGTGTCGAGATCTTGTGGCGCAAGAGGCGCGCCTAGCTTGAAAAGCCCGCCACGCCGAACCAGACTGGACGCAACGAGCGTGACGGGCCTTCGCCACGAGACAAAATCCTGGGGTGGTCATCGAGACCCATGCGCATAATACCAGCAGCAACCATCACGGAAACCATCGCGCGTCTGTGCCAGCAGGCAAACTACTTCTTGCCGTTCGACGTGGAGGACGCGCTGATCGAGGCATCCCAGAAAGAGGGATCGCCCCGCGCTCGCGAGATACTCACCCAGATCTCTGGCAACGCAAACGTGGCGCGCGAGAGATCCATCGCGCTCTGCCAGGACACTGGCATTGCCGAGATCTTCGTGAACCTGGGCCAGGAGGTGCACATCGACGGCGAAATTCTGCAGGACGCCGTCAACAAGGGCGTGGCGCGCGGCTACGCCATGGGCTACCTGCGCACATCCATCGTTGCCGATCCGCTGGACCGCGTGAACACCAACGACAACACGCCCGCCCAGCTCACGCTGGTCATCGTGCCTGGCGACCGGATTGAGATCACCGTTCTTCCCAAAGGCGGCGGCACCGAGAACGCCAGCGCATTGCGCATGTTTCCGCCTTCGGCGGGATGGCCGGGCATTGTCGAATTCGTGCTTGAAACCGTGCGGGAAAAAGGAATCAACGCCTGCCCGCCGCTGGTGGTCGGCGTGGGCATTGGCGGCAGCTTCTCGGCCGTCGGCAAGCTGGCGAAGCTGGCGCTTCTTCGCCCAGTTGGTTCCGTGCCTGCAGCGGGCGCCTACGCGGCAAGGGAAAGGGAGCTTCTGGATGCGATCAATGCGCTGGGGATCGGCCCCATGGGTCTGGGCGGTCGGACCACAGCGCTCGCCGTGCACATCGAGCATGCGCCTTGTCACATCGCGTGCCTGCCGGTTGCGATCGCCATGAACTGCCATTCAATGCGCAGGATGACGGAGACAATCTGACCATGGCCCGTTCCCTAGCAATTGCGGAGCTCATCCAACAGATTCCGTCCCTGCGGGCGGGCGACGACCTATTGCTCAACGGGACTCTGTTCACCGCGCGCGACGCCGCACACAAACGACTGGCTCAACTGATCGCCGACAAACAGCCGTTGCCGCTGCAACTGGCGAATACCGCCATCTACTACTGCGGCCCGGCGCCGGCCAGACCGGGCGATGCCGTAGGGCCCTGCGGACCCACCACGTCCGCGCGCATGGACCCCTACACGCCCTTGTTGTTGTCCCAGGGGGTCAGGATCACGATTGGCAAAGGCAAACGGTCAGCGGCGATCACCGACGCGTGCCGGACCTATCAGGCGCTGTATTGCGTGGCGACGGGAGGCGTGGCGGCTCTCCTGTCTCGCAAGGTCACGCGTTCCGAGATCGTCGCCTTCGCGGACCTTGGCCCCGAGGCGATCTGGCGGTTTGAGGTCGCGGATTTCCCGGTCACGGTCGCGCTGGACAGCCAGGGGAACAACGTCTTCGAACTTTCAACGAACCGGTGACCTGGACCGCCGGATAGAAGCGGAGTGACTCACGTCAGGGAGACGCGGCCGGCGAGGCGGTCAGGAGCAGCACGTTCTTCCCGATCTGCAGGCGGGGAAAACAGCGGGCCGGCCAGACCAAGACGCGATCGTCACCAATCGAGGGCTCCGCCTCGACCAGGCGCGGACACAAGGCCTGCCGGGTGATCCTGTCGACGAACCAAGGCGTCGCGTCTGGTGCGAGCAACACCCTCTCGACCGGCACGGGCAAGCGGTACTCGACGGGCGGACCGACCTCGAGGGGAATGCCGGTGGGCAAGGCAACCTGGCCTTGCGCACGGGCGATGATCAGGCTATCGAGATTGGGGTTGGATTCCAGAGGACCGATCGAACTCGCGAACAGCACGTTGGGGCACTTCAGCGGCACGCCACGGTGCGGACCCATGCGCGGGTCGTTCGAGAGGGCCAGACTCGATTTGCCGCCAGCCGCCTCGCATATGAGCCTGCAATACGCCTTCTGAAATGATTCCCGGGCAACCGCCTGAGAAAATGTGGGTAGCTCGATCCTAGAGAAGATGGCCAGCGGCACGGATGGCGGAGCCAGAAACAAGAACAAGGGGCCCAGTGCGACGGCCAGCGCAATCCGGCCGCGCAGGAGGCGGCTCAGCGTTGGCGGCCAGGATGCAGGGGCCAGGCAAGACAAGGCCGCCACGCCGATCAGGTAGCCCGTCTCGGCACAGTAGAAGACCGCGTAGAACACTACATTGAGCGCCACCGTTGCCCACATAGTCCGGCGCCACGTGCCCCGCCCCTTCGACCAGGTGATCAGCGGGATGGCCGCTATCACGCTGCTCACGAAAGCGATGTTCACATTGGTGACGACCGTCTTCCAGGTCGCGCGTGCGCCGAAGATACTGTCGGTCGCGCCGTAGAAGTCCGTCAGCAGCGCGGCCGTGGCGCGACGGTAAAGGGTCCAGCCACCGGACAGCACGACCACGGGCACCGCCCAAAGAAACGCCGTCACCGAGACCACGAAAAGTGCCAGCAACCACTCTTTCCACGGTCGCCGCCAGAACACCCAAAGCAACATCGGCGACAAGAGCAGCGGGATGTTGGGCCGTACAGAACCCGCCAGCGCGAAGGCCATGACCAGCAACAGCCGCCCTGCGAGTGTCGAGCGGCGAACCATGGCCGCGGTGGCGCCGAAGAGCAGCAAGGTGCAGAGGGCCTCGGCGGCGTGAGACTGGCCGTCGGCCCCGTACTTTACCAGCATGGGATGCAGGGCTGCCAAGGTCGCGGCGAAAAGCGGCCGGGAGACGCCTTTCGGTTCATCGAGGAATTGGCGGCAAGCCCAGTAGCTGGCCGGGATGCTGAACAGGCCACACAGGCGACTGCCCCACTCGGCGATCGGGAGGGGGCCCAGGCTTGGGACCAGAAGATGGATCAGTTTCAGCCACAGCACATAGCCGGGGTAGCCTGGCGGCTGTGGCTGCTGCTGCAGGACATCGAATCGGATGGCCGACAGCCCAAAGTTGATGCTGTCGATGTCGGCACCCCCGTCCACGTGGAGCGCCATCATCAGCAGCAGGTCCACCCAGATCAACAGACCCAGCATGACCGCCACCACAGCCGCGCGCTGCCCGTTTTCCGACCACAGCCACCGGAATGACATTTTCAGAACTTAGGAAGGGGGACCTTTGCCAGGACTGCGTAGTCGATATCGGGTCCGGCCCGCTGAAGTAGCGCGCGGGCGAGCTCGGCACGGAAGAGCTGGGCCAGTCCGGGCACTCGCGCCCGCAGCTCGCTCGCGGTGATGGTGACCTGGCCGACCCGGGCCACCGCGGGGTCATCGACGCTAGAGCTGGAACTGCACGCCGAGACAGCCAGCGCGAGAAAGACAGGGTGCAGGGACCGCATGAAGGCGATAATACACGCCGCCCAGCTTGAAGGCGCTCTCCGGGATCAGGGTGGGATGTGGGCCCCCGACCAAGATGACGCCGCGATAACCAAGGTCGCGGACACGCCCGATGACTTGGCGGGTGGCCGGCAGGCCCATCGTGACCGTCACACCGGATTCGTACATCACCGAGGTGGCGGAGAAGCGGGTCGAGCTGGAGACCATGGAGCGCGACATCACGCCCAGCCCGCAAGCGTACCGCGAGGCGGTGACCTATCTGCGCAGGGGCATCGCTAGCCGGCGTTCGTGGCGGCCGCTGGCGCGCCTGGTGGAGTCGCTCCGCTTCGAGTACTACGACCTAGCCGCGCGCATTCTGGAAGAGCGCCGCCAGGTCATCGATTGTTGTGCGGGTCTGGCCAGCGCCCACTTGGCGCCCGACGGCCATGTGTGGGGCTGCTGCGTGCGCGCCGAGCCTCTGGGCAACGTCCGGGACCACGACTACGACTTCCGGACGGTGTGGCGCTCGGCCCGCGCCGAGGCGTTTCGTGCCAGCGTGAAGAACCGAGAGTGCGCCTGCCCCATGGCCAACGCCAGCTACACCAACCTGTTGCTCGATCCAAGATCCCTCGTGCGCGTGATGCGCAACCTGGCCTCCGTGCCTCACCATGACCCTGCGCACGCCGTCCGAGGACCAGAGGCAGGCGATCGAGGAAGCGCATTGGGTAGGGCCGCGCGAGCCCCCGGGTTCACGATCCCGCGCTGACTCGAACGCCTGGCACATGCCTCGCCAACCGTTGCAGCAAGTTATCCTCTATGATATGTAGATGATATGAAATTTGAGGCCTTCCTGGCCCTGGTGGGCGACGAACCTGTTTTCTCGTCGGCCCTGTTGTTGGCCGGGGACGTGTCGACCGCGCAGGTGCGCCTGCAGTTGTCCCGCTGGGTGAAGGCCGGACGGCTGCTTCAGCTCCGGCGCGGGCTCTATGTCTTGGCGCCCACTTGGCGCAAGGTGGAGCCGCACCCATTCCTGGTCGCCAACCGGCTTCAGCGGGGATCCTACGTCAGCCTGCAGTCGGCCCTCGCCTACCAGGGGGTCATCCCCGAGCATGTGCCGATGGTAACCAGCGTCGGGCCGGGTCGCCCTGAGACGGTGCGCAATCCCGAGGGTGCCTTCCAGTTCAACCACCTCGTAAAGAGATTCCTCTTCGGCTACTCCCGGGTTGAGGTCGCCCCCGGGCAGTTCGCCTTCGTGGCCTCGCCAGAGAAAGCCCTGCTCGACCTCGTTCACCTTACGCCTGGCGCTGACTCCACCGATTACCTTCGGGAACTCCGCTTGCAGAATCCGACGGCCATCAGTTTGGCGGCGCTCGACGGACTGGCGCAACGAAGCGGCAAGCCCAAGCTGGTCCGGGCAGCCCGGCTTGTCCGCCCCCTGCTCGGCGTGGAGGAAGGAGATTCGCTGTGAAAGAGTATCTGCGACAACTGGCTGCCCAGGCGAACAATGACCTCGCCCGCGGGTGTCTGGTGCGGGAATATCTTCAAGCGCGCGTCCTCGAGTCGCTGCAGGACGAGGGCGCCTTCCTGCGCTGGGCCTTCGTGGGCGGCACTGCGCTGCGGTTCCTGTTCTCTATTCCTCGATTCTCGGAGGAGCTCGACTTTTCCTTGGTCACGCCGGGAGATGACGCTGGCTTCAAGTCAGCTTTGACTCAGGTGAAGCGGGCGCTCGAACGGGAAAGCTACCGGGCTGAGGTCAAGGTGAGCGAACAGAAGACAGTCGCCTCGGCGTGGGTGAACTTTCCTGGCTTGCCGCGCGAACTTGGCCTCTCGCCTCACGCGTCTCAGACCCTTTCCATCAAAGTGGAGCTGGACAAGAACCCGCCGCCGGGCGCCCGCATCGAGACTTCCGTCGTCCGCCGGCATGTGACCCTGCACCTCTGCCACTACGACAAGGCTTCGCTCTTCGCGGGAAAGCTGCACGCCGTCTTCAGCCGCCCTTGGACCAAGGGCCGCGATCTCTACGACCTCGTCTGGTATCTGGCTGACCGCTCCTGGCCAGCACCCAATCTGTCGCTGCTCAACGCTGCCTTGGCGCAGACTGGCTGGAAAGGCGCCATCATGACAGCAACAAACTGGCGCGGCGAACTCCGTCGGCGAATGAAGACGCTCGACTGGGATCGCGCGCGTGCAGACGTGCGACCATTTCTGGAGCGTGAGCGCGACATAGATCTGCTGACCAAGGAAACACTCAGCAGTTTGTTGGGCAGGCCCAAGACCACAGGGGCGCGCAAGCGGTAAGACAGCGCAGGTCAGTGCGCCCCGGGATCTGGGTTGTGCGGGACGGCGGACGCCCAACCACGGGATCAGGGCATAGGCGTTAAGCGGATC
>PMIX01000413.1 GCA_003158395.1 Myxococcales bacterium
CGAAATTTTGACCGGAGGCACTAGACATCGCCATCGACGGCCAAGCGCTCTGGCGAAAGGACGTCAGCCTCGGCAGGATGATCGCCCACGATCAGATCCGCTGCCACGCGGCCCGCGGCCAGCCCGGCTGACATCCCGTGGCCGCCCAGCCCCGCGACCCAGAAGAACCCTTCCAACCTGGGATCAGACCCCACCACGAAGCGATCGTCGGGCGTCATGGTGCGCTGGCAGGCCCACCCGCGTACCAGTTGGGCGTCGTCGAGCGGCGGCCGCAACCCGTGCATCCCAACCGCCAAACGCTCGGCAAGGTGATCGTCGCAAGATTCGTCGCCGGGTTGTGACGGAATCTCTTCGCACAGGCTCACCAGCACGCCGCCCGATTCGGGACGAAAGTAGAGCGGCGTCGACAGGTCCCAGACCACCGGCCACGCCGGGGCTGGTCCCGCGACTCGCAGAAAGGCCAAGTGCCGTCGCACAGGCCGCAACGGCAGCGACGCGGCGCCGGCCTGGCGCCCCAGGTCCGCAGCCCACGCGCCTGCCGCGTTCACCACAACCGCTGCTTCGATCTCGCCCGCGTCCGTCGTCACACCGCAAACGCGGCCCTTTTCCACCCGCACCCCACGCACCCCACACCCAAGACGGACCTGCACACCGGCCGCGCGCGCCTGCGCCAGTGCCCCGTGCACGAGGCCGTGGATGTCGATGATGCCTTCATTGGGCAGGTACAACACGTCGGCCATGCGGCTCGCGTCGAGGGCCGGAACCACATCCGCCGCATGGCCAGGCGTCCATACCGCCAGCTCTACGCCTTCCGCCCGCGCCACTTCCGCCAGACGTTGCAGCCGGGCGACCTCATCCGCCGCGGCCACGGTCAATGCCCCGCCCGATCGAACAACGTCGCGCGACCATGGCATGCTCGCAAGCTGCGCCTGGGTTTCCTGCGCGAGCACCACGTTCGAGCGATCCCGATCGAGCAGACGAAAAATGGCCGCGTTCCGTCCTGAAGCGTGCGCCGCCACCTGCGCTTCGCGCTCGACAAGAATGATCGTGCGCACCCTGCGTCGGCTCAGGTGAAAGGCGGTTGCCACACCGGCCATGCCGGCGCCGATGATCACGACCGCGCCCGGATCACGCGTCACGGCTTGACCTGCATGTGCAGCAACCCCACGTGCCACTCGAAGGCCAAACTGCCCGTGGTCCCGTCCGCGCATCCTTCCAATCCATCGGTACCAAAGATCGCGTGCAACGACCCGCGGCTTTCCAACGTGGCAAGCAGCGTTTGAGCGTCAGAAAATTGCTCCTCGATCACCACCGACTCTAGACGGTGGGTGCACAGGTCGCCCGGCAGCAAGCTGTTCATGTCCTCGATGCGCAGACCCTGACTGGCAAACCGACGAAATCTGCGCCGGCTGGCGTGCAGCCGCCGGGCCAGCCAGCGATTGCCCGCTGCGCCGCTGAAACGGCGCAAGGGTGCGCTCACCAAAAACCAACCGCCAGGCCGCAGCACGCGCAGAACTTCAGCCCCCGCAGCAGGTCGGAACCAGTGCCATGAGAAATTGGAGACCACCACATCAAACAAGCCCGCGGCGTAGGGCAACGCCTCGGCAGCCGCGTGACACAGTGAAACCGGCGCGAGGGTCGACTTGTGCGCCGCCCGCGCCAGCATCGGCGCCGACACGTCTACCCCCTGCCACGCCACAGCAGGAAACGCCTGCAAAAGCCCTTCGGTCGCGAAGCCACTGCCGCAACCCAGGTCGAGCCCGCGCCCCTGACCAAACGGCCCAGCGCCAGAGACCAATCTTGTCAGCAGCGCGCGATAGAAACGGCCGTTGCCGGCAGAGTCGTAGCGTCGAGCCCGCTCGCCATCCGACCATGGGCCGACGCTGACGTCAGGTTCCGACGCCACGGTGCTGCGTACGATGCTCGAGCGCATGGCGGATCGGCGCAGCTTTTACCACGTGCCCCGCAGATGTCCCGCCGGTATTCAAACGGAGAAGCGGTCCCGTACCGTGCGCCTGGCTCGGTCCAAGGTGTACGCGGCCAAGACCATCGTGGCCATTCTTCCTGACTCCGGCGAGCGCTACATCTCGACCGTTCTCTTCGAGGGCATCGGGTAGTGTGGTGCTACAGGTTGCGACCTCGGGAGAAAGAGAGCATCAAATAACAAATACGGTTCGCGCGATGTCGCGATTCAGGACAGCGCGGGCTGCCCGTGGGAGGGTCAGACGATGACGACACAGAGAGAGACCAGGCCCAATCAATCCAGCGAACCCATGCCCGTCATCTTCGCCGCGCATGGCGCGCCCGTCCTGCTGGACGACGCCGTGTGGATGGCCGAGCTCGCCTCGTGGGCAAATGCGATGCCGAAACCAAAGAGCATCCTTATGGTTTCGGCTCACTGGGAGGAGCGGCCGACCACGTTGGGCGCGACCCGCACGGTGCCGCTCATCTACGACTTCTACGGCTTCCCCGAACGGTACTACCAGACCCAGTACCCCGCGCCGGGCGCACCCGATCTGGCTGCGCGGGTTCGCGATCTCTTGCGCCAAAAGGACATCCCCGTTGCCCAAGACCCGGAGCACGGGCTCGACCATGGGGCCTACGTCCCACTGGTGGCGATGTATCCCGGCGCCGATATTCCCGTGCTTCAGATCTCGATGCCCGGCCTCGATGCCCAGGAACTCTTCAGGCTGGGCCACGCCCTCGCACCCCTGCGCGACGAGGGTGTGCTCGTGTTCGGCAGCGGCTTCATCACGCACAACATGCGGTACGCGTTCCGCCCCGGCATCCCCCCATGGGCGAGGGAGTTCGACGCTTGGGCGGCCGAGGCGCTTTTGCGCTTCGACGTGGATGCGCTGTTGGACTTCCAGGCCCGCGCCCCGGCGGCCCAGATGGCCCTGCCGACCTGGGAACACTACGCGCCGCTGCTGGTGTCTGCTGGAGCGGTCGGCGACAGGCGACCCGCGACGACGTTCCCTATCACTGGCTTCTGGATGGAGGGGGCATTCACCAAGCGATCGGTGCAGTTCGACTTCGGTCTAGGGGACGGCCCCACGCTTGGCAGGTCCGGGTGAGGGCTGCAAGATCCCCTACGGCTGTCTGATTACAAGCGCCTGAGTTGTTGACCCGTACGCCGATCACACAAAATTGAACCGCTCACTGGGTGCAGCCGCAAACCAGCTTCGCATTTGCCTGGCTTGCCGTGGCGCTGAAGTCGGCAAAGGACTGCCACAAAAGGGTACCGTTTGCACGCACAAAGCAACCTAGTCCGGCCAATCCTATGTTTGCTGAGGGTGTACCAGTGATGCCTAGCAGCCCGAGAACAAGCCCACACTTTGCGAGACTCCCCCCCTGCGCTGTCGTACCCACGTAACTGGCTGCATTCGGCGCCGCTTGACCGTGGCTTGCGCAGACCGCCTGGCAGCTCGATCCTTGGGGACCAAGGTACCAACAGATGCCCTGGTAGAGCGCCCCTGAACATGCCGTGGGGGCCGTGCTTCCGTCCGTTCCACCTGAGGCGCCGTCTTGCGACGCCCCAGCATCCGCCGTTCCCGCGCCTCCGCCGGAAGCCATGTCTGCTCGCGAAAGCGCGTCCGCTTTCGCCGTGTCAGAGCTGTCCAAGGCTTGCGGCGCATCGCGGACCGGAGAGTCAAGGACCGCGCCGTCCCCCTGGATCGCGTCGAGAGCGCGGTCCGAGCCCGCCCTGTCTGGGGTGGACGTGTCCACAACCTGATTGTTCCCGGTCTCGCTGCGCGCGTCGAGGACCAGGCCGTCGCGGATCAGGCCATCCGGTTTGGAGCTGTCCAGAGTTCGAGGCGCATCGAGGACCGGGGCGTCGGGGACCTCGGCTTCCTCCTCGGTCGCGTCAAGGAGAGCGTCGCTCGGGTTCACCGTGTCTGAAGCGGACATGTCCATGCCCTGGTCGTTCCCGATCGCGCCATCCCTCCTGGCACCGCTCTGCAGATAATCAAGACTGCCCATGCTGCACGCCGCCTGCGTGCAGACCAGGCTCGCCATCATGGCGAAAAGCGGCGAAAGGAGCCGCGTGGCAGTCGGTGCCGAAGTCATGAATTGCCCGCGCCATCCTGGGTTAGAAGGATGTTAGGACCTGCACGACGCCTCCGGCACCGGATGTTCGAGGAGCAAAGCCGACTGAAGTCGCGTGGTCCCGGCCGCCCGTACCTTCGCCATGCCTCGTCAGGAACAGATAGGTCGCGACACCAACCGAAACCAGGCCCACCGCCAGGCATGTGTCGGCGAGCAGATACTTCGTTTTCACTTCGTCCACCTGGCTCGATTGACAATGGGGCGAGCAGGTACGCTCCAGATCTCCCTTCTGACTGTTCCCCTCGATGCCGAACAGAGCGAAACCAGCAACCCCCAGCGCGCCAAGGCTCGCCAGCCCGTACGGCAAGTAGCGCATGACCGTCTTGGGTTGGGCGGGCTCAGCCGAGAGAGTGATGTCCGCGCTGGCGGCCGCCGTCGGCAATGTGGCGCCCTCGCGCGCGATGCCGAACTCGACGGCGATGATTCGATTTTGCTCGCCCTCCCGAATGAGCGTCTTCCGTTCGATGGGCGAGAAGCCCGGAACACCAAACGAGAAGTCGTGGGGACCGGGATCCAACGACACCGCCTTGCCATCGAGCGATTTCATCAGCGGCTCGCCATCGCAGAAGACCTCGACATCTGTCAGATCCTCTCCCTCTCGCCGAGCGGCGAAGACGACGCTGGGAAGGGCGCTCTCCGTTTGGTCCATCCACCGGACACAATCGTCCCGGATAAACTTGGGGCAGGTCGGGTCGATGCAACTTTTCAGATGAACCAGTGCAGCCTTGAGGTGCCCGGCCGCCTTCTCCTCTTGTGCCTTTTCGTAGGAATCGGCGCATATCGTCGATTGCGCGGCCGCAGTGACCGGGAAGAGCGATGCGCTGCCCACGAAAACCACAACAAACCTTGGACGAATCCTCATGTCAGTTCTCGCTTGGCCATAACCGACTCAAAGGCATTCACCCTTGACCCGGCGGATGCCGTTGGGGTCGATGGTGTAGGGAGGGTCGCAGTTCTTCCTCCTTTGCGGTCTACCGGCCTTCGACAGATTGGCGACCGTGGTCCTCGGATTCGAGCGATGGTCGCTCGCGACAGCCTGCCTGTTCGGCTCGCTCGCGGCCGTGACGGCTGCCGATGCACCGACGGCGGGTCTAGGTGGCGCGGCGTCTGGGACCGTCGCCGCGGGTTTCGTCGAGGCGGCGGCTACAGAACTCGTTTCGTCCGTCTGGGGCAGTGGCTCGGGCCGAGCCCGTAGAGCCACGGACGTGGGAACCAGCTGCCTCGAGCCGACCTCGCCGACCCCCTCAATGCGCTTCCAGTGCGACAGCCCGACAATCCCCGTGCCGACGGCGAAGGCCAGCAGAGACACGCCTGCGATTGCCGGCCACGTTCTATACGTCACAGGGGGAACGTACGGCGAGAGGCCGGTCGGCGGCGTGGGCAACAGCTCCCCGCGCCCGGTGCTCGATGCGTAGCTCGGATCGCCGAGGCTGGCCTTTCGTGCGGCTCTGTCCTCGCTCGCCCTCCCGCTTCGTTTCGCGTCTACCTCCGACCCGCCCGCCGCTCGCTTGGATCGAAGCACTTCGAACGGATCGCTGGACAGGAGCGCGTCGAACGACGAGCTCTCGATCTGTGACATCATGTTCGCGCGCTGGGCCAGGTTCTTGCTGCCCACTTGCGCAACCCATTCGCCCACCTTGTGCGTCGTGGAGACAGTAATCGCTTCCTCGATGGCCGTGGCGAAGTCGCGGGCCGTCTGGAATCGGGTGTTGACGTTTCGATCGAGGGCCTTCAGGACAACTCGGTCCAAGGCTGGCGACACCATGCTGTTGATGAAGCTCGGGCGCGGAATTGTCTTGGTCAGCACCTTGGCGACGGCGCTGGCCGGATCATCCGCCTTGAAGAGGGGCTTCATGGTGAGCGCCTCCCAGAAGACGATCCCTGCGGCGAAAACGTCTGCGCGGCGATCGATCTCGCCGGAGGCCATCTGCTCGGGGGCCATGTAGGCGACCTTGCCCTTCATGTGCCCATTTCGGGTCGACTGGAATCGAGAAACCGCCTTCGCCACGCCGAAGTCGAGTACCCGCGCCACCCCGTCCACCCCGACCATGATATTTTGCGGCGATACGTCGCGGTGGACGATGTTCAGGGGGGCTCCGAGCTCGTTCACGGCTTCGTGCGCGGCGTGCAGCCCGTGCAGCGCACCGCTCATGATGCTCGCGCTGATAGCGGGGAGGACTGTCGCGTTGATAGCGCGCGCATCCCGAAGCAGGCGCGCGAAGTTGTCGCCATGGATGTACTCCATGACCAAGAAGATCTCTTCGCTCTCCTCCAGCAAGACCACATCGAGCGGCACCGTGACGTTTGGGTGTTGGACCCGCGTCGCCAGACGCGCCTCGTCGATGAACATCGAGATGAACTCGGCATCCCGCGAATAGTGGGGATGGAGGTGCTTGATGGCGACCGTGCGCGAGAATCCCACAGCGCCCAACAGCCGTCCGAAATGCACGGTGGCCATTCCACCGGACGCGAACTCGTCGTACATGACGTAGCGCCCGATTACGCGAGATCGGTGTGCCGTGGGTGCCGGGAGAGGGGGTGGTCGAGAACTCATCCAGTCTTCGCCCATAATCGACAGACAGCGCTCGCGAACTTAGGCGAAGTTCTCCGAAAACCTCCTGTCGAATCCACGCTCGCCAGCCAGGCGACATATGTTACCTTGTCCTACCCGCTACCACATCGGACAACGCCGCCGCCAATCTGGGCGCTCAACCTCAACCAGCGACGAACTTGCCAGAGGCGGTACTAGCTGGACGTGACCAAGAAGCTGTTGCTCACGAAGGCTTGGGGGGATCCGTCGGAGGTAATCTCGAAGCCGAATTGCACCTGATAGAGCGTCGAACTGGTGGTGAAGACCCCATATTGGGTGGTGTTGTTGGCGACGACCCAAAGCAGGATGGCCTGGATGTCCACCGTGCCCGAGGTGACGTTGCTGGTACGCACGAACGAAACCACATCACTGTCCGAGCCTCTGCCGAAGAAGACGTTCCAGGTATGGCCGCCCACCGACACGTTGGTTTTGTCCGCCACCGGGACGGACGCGCCGGAGGACGCGATCGGCTGCACGGCGCCGTTACTGTTCATCCACAGCATGACGTCGATGCGCGCCGAAGTGGTGCCCCTGACCCCCAGGTCGTAGGTCACGTCCCAGGATCCTGAACTGGGCACGGTCACGTCGAAGCTGCTGGTGTAGCTCTTGATGGCGCTGATGACCTTTGCTGGTAACACCGAGATGTTGGGATAAGACTTGACACCCGAGGTGGTGGGATGATTCGCGGTCACGCCCCATTTGGTTGCCGCGGTGGCCCAGATGCATTGGGCGCCCGGGCCCGATCCCCAAATGTTGTTGTAGTAAGTGTAGCTGCCGTTGGCCCACTGACCCTCCTGCGCACAGGAACAGAAGGACGAGGTAATGCCCGTGGGAACGGCCCCCGGGCAGGTGGTGGTAACGGCGCCGATGGTGCCGCCCGTGCTGCTGCCGCCCGTAGCCGTGGTCCCACCCGTGACAGCGGTCCCGCCGGTGGCCGTGGTCCCCCCCGAGGCCGCGGTCCCGCCCGTGGCCGCGGTCCCGCCTGCGCTGTTGGCTGCGCCCGCGCCTGCGGTCCCGCCCATGCTGGTCACACCGCCGGCTCCAGAGCTGCCCCCGGTTGCGGAATTGCTACCGCCGGCGAGCATCTCACCCGTTGCCGACACATCTTGTCCTGCGTCCCCCGGAACGGTCCCTGCATCGGAATCCGTCCCGCCCGTGGTTGTAGTTCCCCCCATGATCGTGTTTCCGGTGGTGGAGGTCGTTCCGCCGATGCTGGGGGTGCCTCCCGTGGTGGCGCTTCCACCCGTGCGGGTCGTGCCGTCAGTCGCGGTCGTGCCTCCAGTCGAGGTGAAACCACCCGACGCATTTCCGTCGGGAGACGTCACACCACCGATGCTTGTCGTACCACCCGCTCCCCTGGAACCGCCCGAAGTCGCCGTGTCTGGGCTGGACATATCCATAACCCGATTGTCCCCGATCGCGCCATCCCTCCTGGCACCGTTCTGCAGATAGTCAAGACTGCCCAGACTGCACGCCCCCTGTGTGCAAACCAGACTCGCCGCCATGGCGACACGCCGCGAAAAGAGCCACGTGGCAGTCGGGGCCGAAGTCATGTCTTGCCTACGCCATGTAGCGACCGTGCGCGAGAATCCGTGGGTGCCCGAAAGCCGTCCGAAATTGCACCGTGGCCATTCCACCGGGCGCGAACTCGTTGGACATGACGGTTCGACCGACTACGCGATATCTGTGTGCCGTGGGTGCCGAGAGAGGGGGCGGTCGAGAACTCATTATGCCTTCGCCCATATCGACAGATTGCGCTCGCGAGCTTAGGCAAAGTTCTCCAAACCTCCCCGACGAATCCATCCACTTCTGGACACGCTGGTTGGTCCGAAGACAAACCTACAGCGCGCCGCACGCGCGGCGAATGAGATCGCTCTGAACTACGCTGGTGGCTGCGATCGATCTAATCGTTCACACCTGCCAACGGGATTTCGATTTGGCCGAACGACTGGTTGGTCTTCGCATCGACCAGATCGGCGCGGAGGCTCACAGCCGCGCTGCCCCCCTTCATCTTTTCGAAATAGACGAAGCCCGCAATCTTTCGCCCGTCCGCCACGACGCCTTCCCGGATCGCCAGGCGGCGCATCTCCCTGGTGGGCAGGCGTTCCTTCCAGGCCGCGTTGGCAAGGTACTGGTCAAAGTCCGGCTCGAGCCAGCTACCCAGCCAAGGATCCGCGGGGCGAAACTCGGGGCCGACAGCCGAGACGGGGATGACCGCGTTGCCTTTCACTTTGGAGGGCGGGACCGCACTGAGCGTCACCTGGCCGCCATCCGGCCCTTCAATCCAGAGGGCGCTGTACCGCAGCCACAACCCTTTGCCACTGTGGTTCTCAAGCTGTATCCAGATGGGCAAGACGTATTGCGACAGCGTAGGCGGATCCCCATTCCAAGTCTGCTCCCTCGCCACCATGCGGACGCCAGCGTTCTCGCCCGCTGCAGTCTGTCCAGGCCCCTGAATCGTCGCCGTCCCGGCCACAGGGAC
>PMIX01000194.1 GCA_003158395.1 Myxococcales bacterium
GCAACGCATCCTTCAGCGCTACAAGGAGCTGGTGGACATCATCGCCATCCTGGGCATTGACGAGCTTTCCGAAGACGACAAGCTGATTGTGTCGCGCGCGCGCAAAGTCCAGCGCTTCCTCTCGCAGCCCTTCCACGTGGCCGAAACCTTCACTGGGCAGCCTGGCCAGTACGTCGAGATCAAGGACACCGTGCGCGGCTTCAAAGAGATCATCGAGGGCCGCTGCGACGACATCCCCGAGCAGGCCTTTGTCATGATGGGCGGCATCGAGAGCGTGCGTGCGCGCGCCGAGAAGATGGCCAAAGAGAGCTAGAGAAGCAATGCAGCTGACCGTCACCACCCCGCGCGGCGCCCTGGTCCAGATCGAAGTGGACGAGATCGCCGCGCCCGGCGCCGTCGGAGAATTCGGCATCCTTCCTGGGCACATACCCTTCATGGCGGCACTGAAGCCCGGCGTGCTGTTCTACCGAACCAAAGACGGCCCGCGCTTCTTGGCCGTAGGTGACGGCGTGCTGCAGGTGGCGCACAGTGGTGACAGCGACAAGATCTTGGTTTTGGTGGATCGGGGCGAAGCTGCGCGCGACATCGATCGCGATACGGCTGCGCAGGAACTGACTGCCGTCGACGCGGAGCTGGCCAAGACCAAAGTCGAGACGGCCGCCGAAGTGAAGGCGCTGCTCGGGCGGCGCGCGTGGGCGGCGGCGAGGGTGGATGCGGCGAATCGGGTGAGGTAGAGTTGAGAACGCCGGGATCGCGGGCGCCGGGGACCGAAGCTGGAAGATCCGCACCTGTTGGTCGACCGATTTTCACCTCGGCCTAACCGGCGCATTGCTGGTATTTGACCGTTTGTAGGCCGGCAAGGGGTTCGAGCGCGTCCCTGGCCCTTTGCGGTATGTTTCGGCTGGCCGGACTGGCTTGGTCATCTATTGGTAAACTTTACCATCCTCTAGTCGCCGCAAGTTGACATCGCGATCGGGCTCGGGAATGCTGCGACCATGGATGCTCGGCTTCGAGCCGCCGTCAAGGCCACAAGGCAGCGACTGGAGATGCAGCAGCGGGACTTGGCCAAGGCCATCGGTGTCAGTCGACAGACGCTGAGTCTGATCGAGGCAGGGGAGACAGTCCCTTCCACACAGATTGCCTTGGCGTTGGCGCGTGAGCTGCAATGCCGGGTGGAAGACCTGTTCAGCCTTCCCAGCGACGGGCATGCCATGGAGGCCGAGTTGGTGAGCGAAGCCGATCGCAGTCTGAGCCGACCGCGCAAGACGAGGGTGTCGCTGGGTTGGGTCCGTGAGCGATGGGTCGCTCGCCTGCTTGAAACCGATGAGGCTTGGGCTCTCGGCACTCCGGCCGACGGAATTGCGTCTCTGTTGAAAGAGAAGGGCAGGATCAAAGCGCGGGTTTGCCCGTTGCGTGATTTGGAATCACTCCGCCGCAATCTTCTGGTTGCGGGCTGCGATCCCGCGCTTGGGCTGTTGGGCCGTCACCTAGAGGAGCGTTTCCACGGCCCCCGCCTACACTGGATCGAAAAGGCCAGTCGACCGGCACTGGAGGAACTCGCGTTGGGTCGTGTGCATATGGCTGGAATGCACCTTCCGGGCGAGGGAAGTGTCGGCGAGAATGCGGCGGCGGTCCGCGAGAGGTTTGGCGCGGAGCCCATGGTGTTGGTGACCTTGGCCTGCTGGGAACAAGGGTTCGTCAGTCGGCCCGGGCAGCGATACAAGAGTGCGGCGGACGTGGAACGGAAAGGCGCGCGGGTGATCGCACGAGAAGCGGGCGCCGGCGCGCAAGAGCTGCTGGAAAGTCTGTTTCGCAAGGCGCGTCGCAGTTTCAAGAATGTGGTGCCGGTGGCCGTGGCGCACGGACATCGTGCGGTGGCACAGATGGTGGCCATGGGCGTGGGCGATGTGGGCGTGGCCACGCGCTCGGCGGCGGCGAGCTTCGGTCTGCACTTCGAGCCGCTTGCGGAAGCTCGCTTTGACTTGGTCTTCCCCGCGACCTTGGCTTCGGACGGCCGCGTGCAGGCCTTGCTCGATTGCCTGTCGAATACGCGCTTTCGTCGGGATTTGGGTGGCATGACCGGCTACCGAACCGCCCGCACGGGGGAGGCTTTCACGGGAGCGCCAGCATGAGTCGCCGCGAGTTCATCGTCGTAGCCGCGGTCGCCACTTGCACGATTGCGCAGTTCCCTGCCATGCGGGCAAGAGGGGACGACGCGGAGGAGGTCGTGGTGTTTGCGGCCGCGTCGCTGCGTGAGGTTTTCGAGGCGGCCGCGATGATCTTCGAGAAGCGACATCCGAACTCGAAGGTCCGCTTCAACTTTGGCGGCAGCCAGGATCTGCGCGTGCAGATTGAACAAGGTGCGAAGGCTGACGTATTCGCCTCGGCCGATTGGAAGCACATGAAGCTCCTGACGAGCAAGAGTATCGTTGTCGAGCCTGCGGTGTTCGCCCGCAATCAGCCGGTCGTAGTGGTGCCTAAGAACAACCCGGCCAAGATGCGCACCTTTGCGGATTTGCCCAAGGCCACGCATCTGGTGGTGGGCGCAGCCGAGGTGCCGATCGGTGCGTACACCGAGACGATCTTTATTGCCGCCGAGAGGCTCTACGGCAAGAACTTCCACCAACAGGTGCTTGCCCGCGTGCGCTCGCGCGAGCTCAATGTGCGCCAGGTCTTGACCAAGGTTGCGTTGGGCGAGGCCGACGCGGGAATTGTGTACAGAACCGACGCGCTGACGGTACCCGACAAGGTCCAGATCATCGAGATCCCAATTGAAATCAACGTGGTTGCCGAGTATCCGATCGCAGTCCTGGGTGCCGCGCCCCATCCTGACCTGGCGCGCGCGTTTGTGAGACTGGTCTTGTCCAAGGAAGGGCAGGGGATTTTGGCCGAGGCGGGCTTCGGCAAAGTCGGGCCTCAAGGAGCGAAGTGAGCGAAGAAGTCCTGTCTCGTCCGGGACGTCGCCGTCTGTACCACGCGGGCATGGTGGGGCTGGGCGGCCTGTTGTTGCTCTTTCTGGTGCTTCCGTTCGTGGCCCTGGTTCTCGACGGTGGCCCTGAAGCCATCTGGCGCGGTCTCGGCTGTCCTTTGACCTGGCCGGCGCTGCGACTCAGCCTGGGGACGACTCTGATCTCCGTCGTTCTGGTGGTCATCGGTGGCACGCCTCTCGCCTGGTGGCTGGCGCGTTCACGCTGGCGTTCAGCGCGCTGGTTGGAGATCCTGTTGCAGCTTCCTGTGGTGATTCCGCCGGCGGTGGGCGGTATTGCCCTGCTTCTCGCCTTTGGTCGACGCGGACTTTTCGGCGAAACCCTGGAACGCCTGGGCTGGACGCCCGCCTTCAGCGTGGTCGCGGTCATCATGGCCCAGGTCTTCGTCTCGGCCCCGTTCTACCTGCAGGCCGCGGTGCAGGCCTTTGGCCGCTTGGATCCGAATCTGCTGGCGGTGGCCCGTAGCCTGGGAGCATCGCCGCCGCGCCTGTTCGCTCGGGTGGCCCTCCCGCTCGCCCGCCCCTGGCTGATCGGTGGCGCGGCCATGAGCTGGGCACGCGCCCTGGGGGAATTTGGTGCCACGTTGATGTTCGCGGGGAACATGACGGGAAAGACGCAGACGCTGCCGCTTGCCATCTACACCGCCCTGGAACTCGACATCCATACCGCGCAGGCCCTGTCGCTCTTGTTGGTTGTGTTCGCCTTCGCTCTCTTGCTCTTCTTGCGGCGGTTCAATCGAGGGGTTGAACCGTCGCGCAGGCCGGCGATGCCATGACTGGCGATTCCGCTCCTCGACTTTCCCTCACGGTTGAAACCGCGCTGGGACCATTTTCTCTGCAAGCCTCGCTAGAAGTTGGCGCTGAGCCCCTGGCCCTGGTTGGACCCAACGGATCGGGCAAGACCAGCTTGCTGCTGACCGTTCTGGGCCTGCGCAAGCCTGACCGAGGCCGCATCGTGCTTTCCGACGAGGTTCTCTTCGACGCAGCCCTGGCCATTGACCGTCCCACGGAAGAACGCCACCTGGCGTATTTGCCGCAGGATTTTGGGTTGTTCCCTCATCTGACGGCCGTCGAGAACGTGGCCTTCGCACTCGCGTGCAGGTCGAAGCGGGCGAGCACAAGGCAGCGTCACGACGAGGCTGTGGCGTGGCTGGAGCGTTTTGGGATCGGCCGCTTGGCGGAGCGAAACCCGTCGCGGCTTTCCGGCGGTGAACGGCAGCGGGTCGCGCTCGCACGGGCACTGGCTTCGTCTCCCAAGGCCCTGCTGCTCGATGAGCCCACGGCCTCTCTGGACGTCGAGGCCCGCGTCGAGGTGCGCGCCTTCTTGGCCGAGTCCATTCGCTCGCTCGGATTGCCCACCGTCCTCGTCACCCACGACGCCATGGATGTCGAGGCGCTGGCCAGCCGGGTGGCGGTGCTCGAGAAGGGCCAGGTCGTCGCTTGCGGCTTGTTGGCCGATATCTGCAAAGCCCCGCCCACATCGTTCGCAAGCAAGCTGTTTTCCCCGTCGAGAATCTCGGGCGCGGGCGCGATTGCCGATCCGATTTGCGGTGGAGATGTTCGTCACAACTGAAGAGGAGGTTCCTGCTATGCCAACGTGTTTCGCCCATAGGATTCGACCCATTCTTGCCGGTCTGTTCCCCCTGGTCGTTGCGGCTGCGCTGCCCGGATGTGGCAGCGAGTCGGCACCCAAACCGGCTGATGCCGCCGCCGATTCGCCGGTCGCCATGGACACGGCCCCAGCGGACACGGCGGTCGTCGTCGATGCCCCCATCGGCTTGGATACAGCCCAACCTGACATGGCGGTCGACAGGGCAGTGGCCGTCGATGCAGCCAACGGCGACACCGGGTTGGAGGCAGCCATGACGGACATTGCGGTCGACACAGCGGGAGCCGCTGATGGCGGCTCTCTTGCAGACGGCGGAGGCCGGGATGGCGGATCAGGCGCGGACAGTGCAGTGGGCGATGGCGGTCCGCTGACCGCCTGCTCGTCGTTGGTCAGTCCGCTCTACGTCATGACCGGCGACACACAGGTGCCAGTCTTGAAGACCCTGGGAAAGGCTCTCAGGCAAAGTGCGAATCCCATAACCCTGGTTTGGTACGCGACCGGATCCTGCACCATCATCGATGCCCTCTACCACGGCACCCCGCTGACCCAGATCCCGTCCTACATTCCTAGCGATGCCACTTGGGATCCCAGCACGGGGGCTGTGCCGAGCTGTGCCCTAGAAAGTGGTGGGCGCAATGTGGACATCGGAATC
>PMIX01000331.1:0-8527 GCA_003158395.1 Myxococcales bacterium
TCACAACGAAGCCATGCGGGTTTCCTGGTACGCAACCGCAGGGTCCTTTGAACACGACATCACCGGCCGGAGCGAATTCGACAACGAAACCTTCGCCGACAATACCTGGAAGCCCGCCGATCCGGGCGTGGTTCATCTCTGGATCGTGCTGCACGATAGCCGCGGCGGCACCGATTTCGCCGGCTACGACCTCGACGTCACGCCCTGATCTTGCCGATCGCCGCCGATGGGGTCCAACAAATTGTGACGGCTTGGCGTCTATGGGCGTAACGCAACCTTCACATAAGCGTAACAACCGCATGCCCGAGGTGGGGGATTATCCATCTGCGGCAATCGGAGGCTAGGGGCTTGAGACTTCCACGGGCAGATCACTACGCTTGGTTCGCCGCGCTCGCGGTGGCAGCGGTAGGCACGGGCGCGGGTTGCACCAGCCAGACATCGACTGACACGGGAGCGGCGAACATCACGGTTCAGGCTCTGCGGATCAGCGATGTCACGTCAGTGACCGTAACGGTAGCAGGTTCGGCGTTGCCGGTGCCGCTGGTGCTTCCCTTGGTCCGGTCGGGCAACCAGTTCTCCGCGCTGGCAGGCGACCTCCGGGTCGGCACCGACTATACCTTCACCGCCTCGGCCACCGACGGCTCCAAGCCGCCGGTCGAGCTGTACCACGGTGCCGCCACCCATCAGGTCATCAGGAAGAACACCACTGCGAACGTCATCATCAACCTGAACCAGGTGGCGCCCGGGGTCGGCTACTCGAATCAGGGGCCACTGCTCGACTCGGTTTCGGCGTCGTCCTTCCAGGCGAGCTACGGCGACGCCATCAGCTTGAGGGCCGCGGCCCACGACCCGGATGCCGGCGAGACTGCGCTGCTGACGTTCACCTGGACAGCAACCTGCGGCAGCGTGGGAGGAAACACCATCACCGCGGGGACAGATACGACCCCCTCGGTTGCGAATGCCGTCTTCACCGCACCCAACCTGGACGAAACTTGTGTGGTCAGCCTGAAGGTGACCGATCCCCATGGCATCAGCTATGTCGCCTCTTTCGCCATCGTCGTGGCTGGCACCAGTGCTACCGGCAACGCGCAGATCACCGCAATTCTGGACACCTACCCGGTCATCGCGGCCATGACCGCGGATCCCGCACAGATCGTGCCGGGCGAAACCACCAACCTGTCCGTCATCGCCACCGACGCCGACGGTGATGCCTTGACCTTTGCCTGGTCCACGCCCTGTCCGGGATCCTTCTCCTCGCCCAACTCCGCCACCACGGCCTTTGCGCTCTCCCCCACGGCCAGCAACGCTTCGTGTGACTTCAAGTTGGTGGTAACGGATGGCAGCTTTCCCGACGGCCGGCCCAAGGGCGGCGTGATCACAAACCACTTGGGTCTGACCGTGAAACCGATCGTGGTGACCGCCCCTCCGCGGATCGACCTCACCTACCAGAGCCGAAGCGGCTTTGCCGTCGGCACGGTGGTGAACCTGGCCGTGGCAGCGACCGATCCATCCGGCGGAACCCTGAGCTACGCGTGGACGTCGTCGTTCGGTCCGGCGCCGGTGTCGGCACCCCTGGCAGACCTAGCCCTCTCTCCGTCGCAATGGACCGCGGGTGCGACCTGGACCGCCTCGGCGACGCCGCCTGGCGGCTTGTCGGTCATCCTCAACCTCACGGCCACCAGCTCGGCCACCGGGCTGTCAGCCAGCAGCCAGTTCCGGCTGGTTCCTGGCCCAGTCATCACCGCCGTCAGCGCTGACCGGACACAACTCACTCCGGACGCGATGACGGCGCTGTTGTCAGTTTCGGCCGTGGGCGCACAGGGTGACGTGCTGCTGTACGCCTGGTCCTCGAGCTGCTCGGGGACCTTCTCGGCGGCCGATCAAGCCTTTTCCACATTCACCCTCGCTGCCCCTCCCACGACGAGTTCGTGCGATTTCGCTGTCACCGTGACGGACGTGGAGTTTCCTGACGGTCCGACGAGCGGCGGCCAAGCTGTCGGGCACCTGACCATCGCGGTCCTGGATTGCGCCCTGGGCTACGATGGCGGGGACGGAGGCTGCCTTTCCACCGGGGGGGATTAGCACGTATCTGTGGGCGGTCGTGCGCAGTAGTCGTGACGGAACGGCTTTAGCCGCCATTCAACGGCAGTACTGTCACCAATCTGTTTCCTTCTTGTTGCCTATTTAGGGTGGGCCCCGGAGTACCATAGATGGCCCGTGACACCGTCTCGGCTGACGTCCCTGGCCACCACTTCCGACGGGTGGCCGAGCGTGCGCGATCATTTTCCGACTGTGCGCTGGATGCTGGCCGGCGCAGCAGTGGTCTTGTTGGCAGGGGCCGGCGGTTTGAGTGCCCTCGCCTTGCGCCACTCACAGGAGCGGCTAATCAACAGCGTGGATGCGACTATCCGTTTTGCCCAGAACGTGGACCTCGCGCGCGAAGCCCAGGTACACTTCAAGCGCCAGGTGCAGGAATGGAAGAACGTGCTCCTGCGCGGGCACAACCCGAACGACCACAGGAAGTACTGGTCTTTGTTCGAGATGGAGGAGAGCAAGACGCAAGCCCTGCTCGCTGACTTGCGCCAGCGCGAGACGAGCGAATCACCGACTGCCGAGGGCCTGCTGGCCGAGTTGCGCGTGCTGGGTCAGCGCTACCGAGGGGCCGTGGCCAAGTTCAATCCCGCTGACAACCCGCTCAGCTACCGCGAGGTCGATAGCCGCGTGCGCGGCATGGACCGCCCGCCCACCGACGAGATGTCCGCCCTGATCGAGCGACTGCAGGCTCGTATGGCGGCCTTGGGCACACAACTGACAGCCTCGCACCAGGCCGAGATAATCACGCTCCGCTGGGCCGTGCTGGCCGCCGCTTTGCTTGGCGTGCTTTCGGCAGCCATGCTGATGCTACTGGTTCGGCGAGCCGAGCGCGAACGCGCCAAGGTGAGCGACGAGGCCAAGAGCGCGTTTCTCGCTACCATGAGCCACGAGATCCGCACACCTATGAACGCCGTGGTAGGGATGGCTCACCTGCTGGAACACACCAGCTTGAACGCCACGCAAAGCGACTACTTGGCCAAGCTTAGGGCAGCCTCGCAACACCTGCTCGGCATCATCGACGACATCTTGGATTTGTCCAAGATCGAGGCTTCCAAATTGGAGCTCGAAAGCCTACTCTTCAGTCTGGACGACGTGCTCGACGACGTGGCCACCCTGGTCGGTGTGCGCGCCTCGCAAAAGGGTTTGGAACTGGTGATCTCGCGCCCACCCGAGGTGCCCGTGCTGTTGCTGGGCGATCCGCTGCGCGTGGGCCAGATCCTGACCAACCTGGCCAGCAACGCGGTCAAGTTCACCGAGACGGGCGAGGTCCACGTCTCGGTTTCACTGCGTGCCGCTCATGGCAGTCGCGTGGAACTTCGTTTCCAGGTCGAAGACACGGGCATTGGGCTGACCCCAGAGCAGCAGGCCAAGCTGTTTCGCCCCTTTGCCCAAGCGGATGGCTCCACCACGCGGCGCTTCGGCGGCACTGGGCTGGGCCTCGCCATCTGCGCGCGCCTGGTGAAACTGATGGACGGAACCATCGGCGTGCAGAGCGAGGCGGGGCGGGGCAGTCGCTTTTTCTTCACCGTCCCCTTTCGCGCGCGAGCTGACGAGCGAAGACAACGGCCCGGAATACCCCTTGCCGTTCGAGGCAAGCGCGTCTTGGTGGGCGAGCCCAACGCGACTGCGCGCCGGTCGATGGTGGACACCTTGGTGGATACGGGGTTGTCGGTTACCTGTGTTGCCAGCGCCGAGGAGGCGCGCGCTTGCCTGGTAGGCTCGGCTGCCGGCACTGCCATCGACCTGGTGTTTTTCAACTGGCGGCTGGACGGTTCCCGGACACGGGAGTTGCTCGCGCTCGCACGCAGCGGGGCTGGCCTTGCGCCCGATCGCGTGGTCGTGCTGGCTTCCCATGCCGACGCCGAGGAGGCACACGCCAGTTTGCGCGCAGTTGGCTTTGGCTTGCTTCTCATCCAGCCAGCCAGTCCTTCGGCGGTGTTTGCCATCGTGGCACGCGCGTTCGGCGCCGAGCAGCGCAGGGGCGTCGGACGCACATCGCGCGGCCTCGACGCGGGCGATTCCGCCACCCGGGATGAGCTACGCGGCGTACGCGTGCTGCTGGTGGAAGACAACATCATCAATCAAGAGGTCGCGGCGGCCTTGCTCAAATCGGCAGGAGTGCTGGTGGAACTGGCCAACAATGGCCAGGACGCGGTGGCCCGGGTGCGCGAGGCTGTGCAGGAAGACCATCCCTTCGCACTGGTACTCATGGATCGCCACATGCCAGGAATGGACGGTCTGGAAACCACTCGTCAGATCCGCGCCGACCCTGGCTGTGCCAACCTGCCCATCGTGGCGATGACGGCTGACGTCGTGGGTTCGGCCCGTGAAGAGTGCCTAGGCGCCGGCATGAACGACTTCGTCTCCAAGCCCTTCTCGCCGGAGACGCTTTTCCCGATTGTCGCCCGGTGGGCAGGCGCCAACAAGACGCGGCAGGTGGTAGAGGCCAAGTCCTTGCCACCAGCCCCCCAGCCCGATGACGGTTTGTTTCCCGCTGCCCTGCCGGGCCTTGACATCCAGGAGGGCCTGGCCCTCGTGGCGGGTAATCGGACTCTCTATCTGCGGCTGCTCCGCCACTTTCCCGAGACCTACGCCGTCGCCGATCGGCACATCGAAGCCCTCTTGGCCGAGGGCAAGCTCGACGACGCCATCCGCGAAGTCCACACGGTAAAGGGTCTCGCGGGTCAGATCGGCGCACGCGAACTGCACCGGGCCGCCCGTCGATTGGAAACCGCGCTCAGGTCCGCCAGCCCCGAGACGGACACGGCCCTGCGGTCCTTTGCGGATTCACTTTCGCTGGTGACCCGCGGGCTGACTGATTTCTCGGAAGGAGAAGCCCATCGAAGGCCGCCGGTCTCGGGGGAAGAAACAATGCACTCCTTGGCGGACCATGAAAGGGTTGATCATGCGCCCCCCTGAAATCCTCATTGTCGACGACACGCCACTGAACCTCGATGTGCTGAGCAGCCTGCTGGCCGCCTTCCACCCCCGAGTCGCCGGCGATGGCGCAACCGCTCTGCGGATGGCTCAGCAGCAGCCGCCCGATCTCATTCTGCTCGACGTCATGATGCCAGATCTCGACGGCTTCGAGGTCTGCCGCCGCCTGCAGGCCAACCCGCGCACGTGCGAGATTCCCGTCATCTTCATCACCGCCCTTGGCGATCACGAGAACGAAACCGTGGGCTTCGAGGTGGGCGGTGTGGATTACATCACCAAGCCATTCAATCCCATGGTCGTCCGCGCTCGGGTGCAAACCCATTTGGAGCTGAAAGCGGTCTGGGACGCCTTGCGCGACGAGAACGCTCGGCTGGAGTCGCGGGTCGAGGCCCGCACGGCCGAACTGCAGAGCGCTCTCGCCCGGCTGCGCCAGAGCGCCGTCGACACCGTGCTGCGTCTGGGCTTGGCAGCCGAGTACAAGGATGACCAGACCGGCCGGCATGTGTTGCGCATGGCCCACTACGGGGTGTCGGTGGCGCGGCAACTGGGTTGGAACGCCGAGGATCTCGAGCGGCTCTTCCATGCCGCCCTCATGCACGACATCGGTAAGCTCGCCCTGCCGGACAGCATCCTGCAAAAGCCGGGACCCCTGGATGCCACGGAATGGGCCATCGTCAAACGCCACCCCCTTTTGGGTGCCCGCATCCTTTCCGGCTCGGATTCCGACGTCATCCGATTGGCCGAGATTGTGGCACTGACCCACCATGAGAAGTGGGACGGATCCGGATACCCGCGCGGACTCAAAGGAGAGGACATCCCTCTGGTGGGACGCATTGTCGCTATCTGCGATGTTTTCGACGCCTTGACCGTTCTACGTCCCTACAAGCCGGCGTTTCCGCTCGACAAGGCGTATTCCATTTTGCGCCAGAACTCTGGCGGCCACTTCGATCCCGCGGTGGTGCAAGCGTTCTTTGCCGCAGAATCGGATGTGCTGCGCACTCACCGCCTGTACGGCGACGACAGTCCCGATCCGCCGCTGCCGCCCATCGTCGTCGCAGCCAGGGTTGCGCACCCAACCGTGTTGCACCTTCTGGCCGTGGACGCCCCATCCGCGGACGACACGTCTGTGTCGTAGCCGCGGCGCTTCTCGATCGGTTTCATCCACGGACGGGCGACACCTGGTTGTTGCGGTCGTCACATTATCGTCACTCGGGTTTTCCCACCTGTTGCGTAGCCGTCGCCTCCCGGTTGGGGACAGGAGCGTAAGGTTCGCCCATCTCCAGAAAAACAGGAGGACCATCATGTTGCACGTTCGCTCTCGTCGTTCCGCCTTCTTGCCCCTCGCGGCTTTCACCATCGCCACGGCGTGCTCCGCCTGTGGCCGAAACAACCAACCCTCCGCCGGTACGGGCTCAGCCGATGTGAGCGTGCACGCGCTCAGCGCCCTGCCGCTCGGCCAGGTCACCGTCACGATCTCCGGCCCCTCCTTGTACACGCCCAAGGCCGTGACCTTGTCCCCACAGGGTTCGGGCGGGAGCTACGGTGCCCTCATTTCCTCGCTGCCGGTTGGCAGCAACTACACATTCACAGTCAGTGCCACTGACACAAACAACGTCGTCGTGTACGTCGGACAAGCGACCAGCATTGCGATTCTGCACAATCACGTGACCACGGTCGCGATTACGGCCCAACCTGTCCAACCTCCGGTTCCCTTCACAAACAACGTCCCAATCGTTGACTCCCTGGTCGTATCGTCCGTCAACATCGCCCCGGGCGAAAGCATCACCGCGAAGGTCCAGGCCGAAGACGTCGATGCCGGTGACACCATCACCTTCGCCTGGTCGGCCAACCCCGGTGACGCCATCGGATTTTCGGCAGCCACCGCCGCCACCACGACTTGGACCGCCCCTTCCACCGAGGGTGACGTGACGCTCACCATCCAGGTGAAGGACAATCACGGCGCCATTGTTTCAGCTACCGTCGTGATCCACGTGTCCAACGCGAACGGCAAGGGCCAGGCGGACGTCAATGTCAGGTTCAACAACTGGCCCGTGGTCACGGATATCAGCGCCACCCCCGGCTGGATCACCCGCAGCGCGCCCACCGCCCTCTCGGTGACAGCCAGTGATTCGGATGGCGACGCGCTTTCCTACCTGTGGACCAGCACCTGCGCCTCGGGCAGCTTCACCAGCGCCACCTCCGCCACCACGGCGTTCACCCTGCCGGCCGATGCCACCGACACGTCCTGTGCGTTTGACGTCGCGGTCAGCGACGGGCGCGGTGGATCGACCAACGGCACGGTGGTCCTCCCCGTGGGGGCGCCCGTCTCCATTGTCGCTCCGGCCATCGTCGACGCCGCGCAATCGGCTGCTGTGGTTGATCCGTCCGCGACCATTTCGTTCTACGTCGAGGCGATGGACCCACAAGCCAGCACCATGACCTTCGTGTGGTCGGCCTCGGCGGGTTCGCTCTCTGGCCAATTGGACAGCGCCACCACCTCGCAAGTGAGCTTGACCGCGCCTGACACGGCGTCCACCGATGTGGTTGTGTCCGTGGTCGTGACTGACGCCGTCGGCGCGAGCAAGAAGTACGACTTCTCCCTGCGCACTGCTGCGCTGGTCGGCGCCTGCACGCCTCCCGCCTCTGCGGCCTGGAAATTCGGCGTGATGGCGGATACGCAATGGACGTGCACGGATCCGGCGGGTCAGAACCCGACCACCGTCGCGGTGTCGATCATCGATCAGATCAACCCGCAGTTCATCCAGGCGGGGGTCAAGTTCGTCATCCAGGTGGGCGACCTCGCCGACACCGGCGACGACGCCGACGAGACCGTGCGCGCCCAGGCCGCACAGCCGCTTTTCGACGCCGGCATCGGCTTCTTCCCGATGCGCGGCAACCACGAAACCTATGGCACGGGCAACAGCTTTTCCATCCCGGTGCTCCAGACGCTCTACCCACAAACGCGTGGCCTCAGTCAGACCTTCGGCGCCACCAACTTCAGCAGCCCGACCTCGGTCAGCAGCGAGCTGGATGGCATGAGCTACTCGTTCGACTACAACAACGTCCGCTTCGTCATCGTCGATCCCTGGGTGACGCCGAGCGTGGACATCTCCGCCGCGGGATACGACTTCGGCTACTCGATCACGCAGCAGCAGCCGTGGATCAGCAGCCGGCTCGACAAGAGCACGCGCGGCACGGATCATGCCTTCGTGCTGTCCCACCAGCCCGTCATGGCGGAGAGCCACCAGGACACGATGTTCCAGGGCTACACCAACGCAAACCCGGACATGCAGAATGCCTTCTACGCCAGCCTGCAGAACAACAACGTCAAATACTACCTGAGCGGCCATGATCACATGAACCAGCACTCGATCATCGCCAGCCCCGACGGATTGTCGAGCGTGCACGAGCTCATCGGCTCATCGGACAGCAGCAAGTTCTACACGCCCAAGGCCCTGAACAATGCGAACTGGTTCGGGCAGAAGACGCGCGAGAC
>PMIX01000331.1:8540-9433 GCA_003158395.1 Myxococcales bacterium
TACAGCCAGAACGGAACCGAGTTCCTGGTTGCCGAGGGAGCTTCCTACCCTACCACGCCTTACACCTTCTCCGGCACCACGGCGCAGTTCCTCGCCGGCACGAATACCAGCACGGCGATGGACTACACGAGCCGCGCACTTACCCATGCGGTGGACATCGGTTGGGACGCCGCCACCTGCGAGACCGCCAGCGCCATCATGTACTTGTGGGGCACGACGGATATTGGCAGCAGCAGTGGCGACACCATCGCCCTGTCGATTTCGTTCGACCGCATGTCGGTCAGCGACGCCACGCTGGTTAGCGGCGGCTTCGGCTTGGCCACGCAGGACAGCTCGGGCAACTGGACCAACGCAGTCGCCCAGAACGTGGGCGGAACGCCGAACTTCGTGGTCGGTGCCTGGAATGCCAGCTACACGCTGGGCACCTACGGCGTCGACCTCGACACCAATACCGCGTGGGCCGTGATCAACCACGCCGGCCGATTCGCGGTCGCACGCTTCTAGAAGCTGCCAGCAGCAACTAGCCCAGAAACCCAACGCGGCCCTGGCGCCTTCACCGGCCCCAGGGCCGCACTCTTTCTTGCGACGCCCTACCAATCCGCGAGCAGCCCATCCAGTCGCGTTTCGTCGTATCCGACCAGCAAGCGACCGCGCACGTCGAGCACGGGCACTCGATCCGTCGGAATTCCGAAGCGCGAGGCTTTCTGTTGCAACTCGCGGGCAGCGGAGGGGTCATTCTCGATGTTCTTGGAGGTGAAGGGAATGAGCTTGGAAACCAGGTACTGGCGCGCCGCCTTGCTGGCCTGGCACCACGATGTGCCGTATAGGACCACCACGGGCGGCTCGCCCGGGGGCCCCGCCGGTTCAGGCTCCTCGGCCAGAGGCGGGCCGTG
>PMIX01000049.1:0-2331 GCA_003158395.1 Myxococcales bacterium
ACGCGGGCCACAGCCCCTGTCCCTTCGGGATCTGGATGCGCGCCTCAATGCGACCGTATTGCTGCGAAAACTTGTTCTGGGTGAGCAGCCGCGCGCTCGTGTACTGGCATGGCCCGGAGGAAGGATAGGAGCAGTTGTACGACGATGCACCGGCCGTCGTTGCTGTGATGACTAGGTTGCCCCCCATGACGACCGCGTTCTGCGTCCCGTTGGTGTAGTACTCGAGCTCTTGATTGCCCCAACCGGAGCCGCCCACATCGTGGACCCATTTTGTCGGATCGACCGCAGAGCCGTCCTGGCCGTCAAACTCGTCCGACCAAGTCAGAATCCAACCGGGTAGAGCGCTCGCCCCGTCGATTCCCGTTGCCGCGTCAGCCGGTCCGCCGGTGCCACCCGATCCAATGATCCCTCCACTGCCAAGCGCACCGCCGCTGCCAACCGAACCGCCCGTTGCAACCGCGCCACCACTCCCACCCGAACCACCCATGGCGACATCAGGCCTGGCGCCGGGGGCATCGGTCACCCCGGCGTCACCCCTGCCGCCGCTGCCGCCCNNGCTCGCTGTCGAGCTACCGGGGCTGGCTGTCGTCCCACCGGGGATGGCGGTCATGCCGCCAGCGCTAGCCGAAGAGCCCCCAGCACTCGTGCCGCTGGCGCTGATACGACCGTTGCTTCCGCCCGAGTTAGTCGCTGCCGCGCCTCCGTTTCCGCTCCCGGCGTGCCCACCATGATTCGTGGTGGACGAGCTTGAGCATGCCGCGAGCACGACCGCGGCAGACAGGAAGAACGCCCGGTGCCGCTGGACTTGAAGACAGGCGATGGTCATGCGGCCTCCTCAACCTATTTCGAGGACAACATTCACGCTGAAGCCACCTCGCGTAGCACGAAGCTCGGCATCGCACAGGCGCTGATCATACACGAGACAGGGGAAAACGCGCAGTCGGGGCGGTGCTGGCACGTCAATCTGCTGGGGCCATCTGGTGTGGACACTTGGGTTCTGCACGACGAGTTCGCTACAGACTACCAACAAGGAAGGGTTCCAATGACGTCGATGGAATTCAGCAGGCTTTGTCCGACGCTGATCTCGACGGGTACCTGCTGTACGCTACGGGCTGAGCTGGTAGATGTGCACGGCGTAGCTGTCGAAGGAGTCGCTGAAGCTGCCCCCGGAGATGGGAATGGTCCGATTCTCTCCGAGGACTGTGGCAGTCCCGGTGGTGACGCCGCGGGGCTTGAAGGTCCCCGTCGCAGCGACGGGACGCATGGCAACGGCGAAAATGTAGAGCGCCCCCTGGTACCGTTTCACCATGATGTCGATGGGTGCGTTGGCGGGATTGGAACTTGTGACGGTCGCCCCGTTGGCGAGCGACTGGGTGTTGAGCACCGGCGCGAGAGCGGTGATCTGGGCGTTGACTGCGGCGACGGCAGCCTTGGCGGTGGGGGTATCGAGCAGCCCCTGATCATCCTCGGCAGGGGTGAAGATGTGGCAGAAATACATGATCCCCATCGAGCCGTGGACGATCGACATCCAGACCTCGGTCGTGATGTCTTGCGAGGTCGGCGTGCCGTTTCCGGCGTCAATGGTCGTCGTCTCGATGTCGTTCCAGACCGGTTTCTCGTCGTTGACCCAGCCGCGCAGGTTGTCGACCCCTTGTGCGACGTACCAGAGATTGCCGGCCGCGGCGGGATCGTCGCTGTTCGATCTCTTTTCGTTCATCGGGTAGATGTCGAAGCAGAGGATATCGGCCCCTTTCGCATACTCGGGGTACATCGAGGTGTCGCCACTGCAGCTCCCCCGGCCCACGTAGTCGGTCGAGGCTACGCCCTGGCCCAATCCCAGGTAGACAGGCCGCGTCGGATCGGCGGTGGTCCACTGCCGATAATTGGCCTGCAGGACCGACGGATCGATGCAGGGGCCATAGCCACCACCGGCCGCCGGCTGTGCGTTGTCGGGCTCGTCCGGCTGTGCCCACGCGACGAAGGAGGGAGGATTGTCGGCGACCGCCAGGCTGTTCTGACTTGAGACGACCCACACACCCGAGTTGGCGAATTGATCGATCTGGGCCTGCGTTGGTCCGTCNNCGTGTTGATGCCAATGGCCTTGTATTTGCTCGTGAGCGATGGATCTTGGAGCCACACCATGAGCGGGAAGAAGCTCGGGTCGCTCGGTGGACCGTGGGTCCACTTGGCGTAATACGCGGCGCCGCCGGCCCAGGGGAGGTAGGTGTCGCCGGTCCCTGATGTGCCGCCGCTACCCGAGCCCGTGCCGGTGCCCGTGCCGCCGGCGCCCGTGCTTCCGCCGCCCGAGCCCCCGGTGCCCCTGGAACCCCC
>PMIX01000049.1:2384-2895 GCA_003158395.1 Myxococcales bacterium
CAAATATCGTGCGCGCATGCGCGAAAGCTGCCAGGTCGACGAATGCCTGAGTGGGGTTGTGGAATTCGGCTTCGCACGTCCCTTGCGCTTCATCACCACTCCTCCTCTTCAGTCACGATCAGCGCTCACCGTGGTCGCGCCGTTCGGATCCATCTGGATTCGCACTGTCCAGGGTCGGCAGCAGACCTCGCAATCCTGCACCAGCACGTATTCGCCGGGCTCGAAATCAGCAGGCTCGATCTCGACGCTCCCCGGCTCGCCGCAGAACGGACATTTGACCTGGAAAACCATCGCCTCAGCCTGACTGACCGGATTGCCTGCCCAGGAGTCACGCGTTGGAGATCGCCGGATCGGTGTTCAAAAGTAAGAGCAGGTCGCGAGATAGCAGCTCTGGTCTCCACCTGACTCCTCGGCACATCGGTCGAGCGCATCATCCTCTACCGTGGTCATGTTGACCAAGCCGAATCCCGCAAACGTTGTCTCGGTTACGGGATACTGATCGCCGTAGGAG
>PMIX01000385.1 GCA_003158395.1 Myxococcales bacterium
GTTCTCATTGCAACGACCATCGATCACGCACCCAGCGTTGGAGTCAAAATCCAGAATGCCGCTTTCGTTCGAGGCGCCAGCATCCGTCGTCGGAACGGCCGCGAATCGATCGGTGGAGTTGATGTTGCCGGCCCAGATCTCGACCCCATTGGCGTCGACCACGTGCAGATCGAGGTCGGCTTCCGTGTCCCACCACAGGGAGACAACCAACGCCCCGGTCGGAGGCAGGCTCTGCTCGACGTCCAGCAACACATGCGCTGCAGGCCCAAAGTTACTGGGCGGGGCCACGGCACGGACGATCAGATCATTGGACGTTTGCGGGAGCGAGGGTGAAAACGACAGGCTGGCATGGAAGGTTGGTTGGGTGGGGCTGTCGGCATCGGGCACGTCGGCGGGGAGAATCCAGTAGCCCACGTCGCCCGCAAAGCCGATAGCCACAGCCGTGCTCCCCGGATCCAAGCGACCAGAGATCTGCTTGTTTTGCAGGCCAGGGGTGATTACGCTCTGGCTGTTCAGCACATCCACCACGGTGGGGGCGTCCCCGCTGGTCAGTTTGTCAATCGACCCCCGGTAGAACTGGCCTCCGGCCACGCGCACAGCCCCGTCCAAGCCCGTGTCACTGGCAGTGCCACCGCACCCGGCGACGGTGACGGCCAGAAGCCCGAGGTCGGGTCTGAACCTCATCAAAAGACCATCTGCCCGCGCAGGGTTAGCGTGTCCGCAGCCAAGGTCGTGGGTGACCCATCCGCGGCCACGGCCAGCGCATTGCGGTTGTGTTGGTATTCGAGCATCAGGCGATTGCGAGACAAGCCTCCCCAGGAGAGCGTGAAGGTCCAGGTGTGAAAGGACACATCCTTGGGCACCAAAACCGTAGGGGTCTGCCGATAGGCATCCACATCTGGGTTGTAAGAATCGTAGCGAATGCCAAACGCTGCGCGCGATGTGAATTCCTGGCTGGCGCCGACAACCCACCCGAATTCCCGCAGGTCGCGGCCGGATGCAATGGGATCGGCCGGCTGAAGCCCCCGATCCAGATTGGCCGCCCAGACCACTTCGCCGAAGAGCATCGAGTTGCCCAAACGAGGAACTGCGAAGCTGATGCGGCTGTCTGCTCCGACGGCAAAGCGCGAAAAGTTCCGTGAAGGCGTGGCCGCACGGCCCGGGATGATCTGGATCTCACTGAGCTGGACAATGCCGTCTTCGTTCTGGTCCCTCCAGACCAGAACGTCCTTGGTCGCGGATGTGCCAGGATGAAAACCCGTCCCCTTCAGGGAAGAAGCGCCGGCGGTCACATGGACCTTGCCTGCGATCGTGGAATCAAGTCCCAGCCTGCCGACGAAATCCTTCGCTGCGTTCGGATCGCGGGCTGGGAACGACGCGTCCCCCAGTGGGTTGCCGTTCATCACGGCCATTTGCGCGCAGAGGAAACGCCAGGAAACCCGAGCGCGCGCACCCAGGTCAAAGGTGCCAGGGAAAAGCGCCCGGCTGAGGTTGCTGCGCTCCAAGAAGAAGCGGTCCGGATCCCATTCCTGAACCTCGAGACCAAATGGAATGCGAAGAAGACCGAGCCCCAGCTCCCAGTTCCACCGAGGCCGCACCCTGCCCAAGGCAAGCTCTGCCCGTGCCAACCCCATCGCCATGCCTTTGACCGTGTTCGCGTCTAGCTCGATCGCCGCCCGAAGGAAGGGCCGCTGGGCTTCGACGAAGAGGTGCGCACGTCGGATGAGAAAGCGCTGCGTATTGAGAGGCTCTCCCCCAGAGGGGGAGAGCTGGTCCTGCGAGGACTGGTCGATGAGCACGCCATCTGCTTGCAGAAACCCGCCGATCGCCAGGCTCGTCTCGCCCACGCTCACGCGCCCCGCCGGGCTGGCCACAACCGGCGGTTCAGCTGGCGCGGGCACCTCTTCGGCCAGGGCGGTCTGCACCGCCCCGACCAGAAGCAGCCCGCCCAGACTCAAGAGGCCTGTGCGCGTTCTCACGGTATGTGATCGGCCTGGAAACGCGCCCCAGCGGTACAGGTGTTGTTGATGATTTGCGCGTGGGTGGCTCCGCTTGCAAGAGGGCTGCAATCGCTCAGGGAGGTGCGGCCGTCATCTGCTTCGCAGAAACCATGGCGACAAGTCATTCCGGCGGCGCAGGTTGTGGTTGCTGTACAGGCCGTGCATGACGCAGGAACCGTGCCGGTAGCGAGCTTACTTTCGAAGTAGCACCCGCACGGATCAGGAGGCGCGAAGAGTGAGAGGTTGCCTCCCTCCACGGACCGGGTCACCGTCATGGCGCAGAGAGGAACGATCCCCTTCTGCGCAACCAGGGCAACCGGATCCAGCCCTGACGGAATCCCAGGATCGGCCGTGTTGGTGAGAATGTCGATGAACAGCTTGGCGTTTGCATTGACCGGCTCCAACGTTCCTCCGTCATCGGCCAACACCTTGGTTAGGTAGAACACGTGCGCCCAGGCGACATAGTGGCCATCGCGAAGACTCCGTTTGTCGAAGGCGGTTGCGGTGGAATCGGGGAAAGTTCCGTTGGTCTGGCCCACGGCTTGGAAAGCCAGCGCTTTCAGATTCGCCCGGTTGGTCGCGCTGTCGTATGTCTCACTGCCAAGAATGCCGATGGTCTTTTCAGGTTGCGTCGACGAAGCCACGTCGGTGGCGACGTCGTTCGAGGCACTGATCTGTTGCCCGTGCCACTGCGCCGGCGGCACACCGATCAGGGCACCAAGGCTCACTTCCACACCCTTGGTGGGCGGGCGAATGAAATAGAAGGTCTCGTCGGTCCAAGGCAGGATGTTGGCGGTGGCGCCGGTGCCAAAGACCAGGGCAGCCTGTTGCGAGCTGATGGCCACCGGCGAAGCCGCATGGGGCACCACGAAGAGCATCGACTGGACCGGACCCTTGAAGGCGCCGAGATCGGCTGGCGGTGTATCGGTCGAGCAGGCCGCGGGAAATACGATCGGGATTCCGATGTCCACATTGCGCCC
>PMIX01000309.1 GCA_003158395.1 Myxococcales bacterium
GCACCGGGCTGCAGCATGATGGCCGCGGCTTCGTCGGCGAAAGTCAGCAAGGTCACCCGCGCCCGGTGACTCTACGCCCTTTCTCACGGAGCAACCGTCAGCGTGTAGGAAGCGAAGTCAGTCCCACCGCGGCTGTCATGCAACACAAGCCACAAGAAGACGCCCCCTTGGGTCAAGGGAGACTGCCACACGTTTTCAGTCGAGATCGCCGCGTCTCCCTCCCCGCCTCCGGTCACCGAGTCCTCGAATGCGCCTGCCGTGACGAACCAGGAAAGCCAAAGAGCCTCACGATGATCGGCAATCGTCTGCGACGCAGAATCGAAAACTGGGTAGGACTCTGCCGAATCGGGCGACCAGGCCGCAACCAGGCGGATGCGCTGGCCCGCGGGGAGAGAATCGAGCGAAGTCGGAGTCTCGTCCACCAGAGCCGACAATGAGACCAGCGTTGGATTCTGGTTTGCCGTGTAGCGCGCGCGAAATTCCTGGGACAGTAGCAGCGAGGCGCCCGCAAGATCGCAGCGCAGCCGCTCGCGAAAAATCGCCAGTCCTGTGCCCAGAGCAAGCCGAATGGGCTGGTAGTAGCCCCCCGTGGCATCCGGGTCAGAGGGTCGAAGGGTTCCATGACTTGAGGGTGGTGCCAGCGGTCCGAAATTCACGCACGCGGCACTGGGCGTTTGGATCGAGACAGCCCCACCCTGCGCCGACTGCGGCAGATCTCCAATCAGGCAGGCCTGACTTACTGGCGTGTTCTCCGCAACCGGCTTCCGCAGACTACACAGAATCCATGACAAGTCTTGGGCGTCCACGGTTCCCGAAGGAGAAACCACCAGGCTCGTGTATTGAACCGTGTCTCCTGGCGCCGCTTCGGCCGGATCGGCGCGCACGGCGATGATGCGTTCCTGTGTGATCAGAGAGGCCGGGTTGCCCATCTTGGGCACGCAGTTGGCCAGCAACAAGAACGCAAGGAGGCCAGGCTTGCCCATCAGAGCCTCACGGACACACCGGCCAAGGCCAGAATCGGCAGGCCGGTGATGTTCGAGCGCGAAGCGAACTGCTCGTCGTAGGCAAATTCCTCGACGTTTGTGTGATTGGTGAGGTTGAGGATTTCCAGGTAGGGAACAATGTCGACCGAGCGTCGGCGAAAATGCTTTTCGATGCGCAGATCGAGAGCATAGAAGACTGGCAGACGAATGCTGTTCTGCTGCCCGAAGATCGGCTGGTACTGACCAGTCGTCGCGTCCAAGTAGCTGCCAATCACGGGTGTTCGCGGCATTCCGGTGGCCAAGCGAAATCGCGTGCCCACGACAAAGCCCCTGGTGGATGCACTGCCCACGAAGGTGAAGACATGGGTTTGATCCTGGTCGAATAGTCGATAGGAGGACTCGAAGGAATGCCGGCGCTCGCTGCGGCCTACCGTGTAAGCCAACCAACCAGAGAAGACCGGATGGGGTGCAAACTTCACCAGAAGCTGCGCGCCAAAGGCCCGGCCCACCCCGTCCTGCACGAGAGCCTGGGCGAGTGGCGGGCTTGGCGCTGGATTGCGCATCACCAGGTCCCACATGCGCCGGTAGAACAAGGTGGGCTGCACGGTGAAGTGTTGACCAATATCCATGTCGGCTCCCGCCACGACGTGCAGGGCATGTGCAAGCCCCAGAGTCGGTGAGCCAAAAACCGCGCTGAGGTCGCTCGGCGAGGGGGCCTGATGGTACAGCCCCAGCTCCAGGCTCTCGCGCAGCCAGGAACGGGTTTGATGGGCGATGGCAAGGCGTGGAGCTGGCGACCACAACAGACGGGAAGACGCCGCCCGTGGCGTCACGCCATTCTTGGGGGTGCTGCGATCGGGTGAAATGAAGAAGCCATCGAAGCGCAGCGACGGCAGCAAGCGCCAGCGCCCCAAGATGATCTCCGGCGCAGTGTATGGAGCCAGATTTCCAATCGAAGCACTCCACGCATCCGCACCAGTCCCCCCCGACATCGGCTGGCCAAACGCAACGATGTCCCCTTCTCTTGGTGGCAGCGTGGGTGACCCCGAGCGCTGCACATTCGCCAACTGGACCATTCCGTCGAACCCCACCACCAGAGTCAGCCTTGGCGAAAGCGGAGCGCCATACTCCCCGCGCAGACCGAGCACCATCGAAGTAATCGTCTCATCCGCGCTGCCAAGCCCCGCGACTTCTTGGCGTTGCGTCTGGTCCCAGCCGACGAATGAGGTCAGCGAAGCCCCTCCGCCATCCGCGAAGGTACGCACGTACCTCACCCCAAGGCGGGAAAAGGACTGATTCCGGTCTTGTCGAGCGGCGGAGGACGGACTTGCGGACGTGTTGGAGATCGAGCTGGCATCGGATGAATTGAGAAATATGACCTCAATCCTTTCGTCCTCGCGCAGCGGAACCACCGTCTTGCCTTGAAAGTCGCGATAGCGCGGAAGGGGAAAGAGACGGCGCGTGTCCGATGACAGAGCGCCGCCCAGAATGCGATCGAGATAGCCAATGCGGCCTGCGGCAAGAACGCCTCCACCGTCCCCGACCGCTGCGCCCGCTTCGAACGACGCATCAAGAACATCTACATCCACTTCTCCCTGATAGCGTTCGACTGGTGGCGCGCGGGTGGTCATGCGAACCAGACCACCCAGGCCCCGGCCATATTCCGCGCCATAGCCACCAGGAACTAGGGTCAACGTGCGCAAGAAGCCACCGTGAATGACCGAGCGCAGGGCACCCACATGGTACAGGACCGGTATCTCCATCCCGTCGACCACAATTCGCGTCTCCTCGGGGGCCGCGCCCCACACCACCAGTTCACCGCCCGCCAGTCCCGGCCGAGCCACGCCTGGCAGGTTTTCCAAGGCCTTGCCGCCATCGCCTTGCGCTCCAGGAATCTGGCGCAGCTCAGACGCGGAAAGCTCAGCTTCCCCGGCTGCCTTGCCCGGCGGAGCAATGACCACGGTCTCGTAGGCATCGCTCGCCAGCGCGGCTGGTTCGGGTATGCCCGCAAGCATCGCCAGCCCGAAGACGCTCAGCCGCGCTCTCATAGGGATGGAACACCGAATGACAAGGCCACAAGTCCACTTCCCTTGCCTTTGCTGAAGCGCTGACTGGACGGAAGCGCCTCGCCCTCGGCCTTGCCCAGTGAGACTCCGTTGAACAACGCCTCCACTGTCCAACGCGCGGCCGAGTTTCCGCAAAGCGAGAAGGTGTCGACCCGGGCCACGTAGTCACCGGCTGGTGCGGCCACTGCCCAGACTACGTTCTCATTGCAACGACCATCGAT
>PMIX01000207.1 GCA_003158395.1 Myxococcales bacterium
AGGGGCGACCGCAGGTCGCCCGCCTCTACCACCGGTCGCCGCGAACGCGCTGGGTAGGATTCTCGCGATCCAATGCCCATCGCACCGGATTTTCGACAATGTAGCGCCGAATGTCGTCGAGCGATTCGTCGTTACGGATGATGTGTTCATAGTAACCGCGCTGCCAGATGGAGACGGCGGGCATCGCGCATTCGGCATTCGCACGTCTGGTCGATGCCGCCTTGAAGCCCGCCAAAAGCGCCGCCAACGACCGCCCGGAGGGTCCGGCCGGGCGGTCGCATCGACCGATAATATCGGTGACTGGGCGCCCGCCGGTAGGGGCGACCTGCGGTCGCCCAACAGTCGCCCCTACGGTCGGGCGCCCCGGGGACACGTCCTCTGCGGCGACGCCGAACAACCACACGATTCCGTGCACGTGGTTCGGCATGACCACGAATTCCTGCGGAGCAACCCGCACGTTGAGACGCATGGTTCCCGTCCGCAACCATTCGTCCTGCACGAGTCGCCCCACCTCGTTCACCCTCATCTCGCCGTCCATGACCTCGCCAAACAGACACGCATGGGTCCGCGTGCAAATCGTCACGAAATACAGCCCGGCCTGCGCGTAGTCGTACCCGCGCAGACGAATCGATCGGCGAGCGTGCCGATGCAAATCCGAAGTCATGTGGACGATGTCTTATCGGCACCAGGCTCCGCGTGTTTCCTCTGGAGCCCCGGCGCGGGTCGGTTTTCCGCGGGCGGGGGCAACGCAAGGGCCGGAGCGGCCCCATGGAAGCCTATACCTACTTCCCCCTACTCCGGCTTCCAGAAAGCCGTCCATCGCTTTGTGCTTATTGGTGAAGGGCGTATGCTTATTGTTGGAGTTAGCGCAGGCCGGCATAGTTATCGGGTGTGAATAGAGAGGAAGAGTGCCTGGACAGGAGACAAGGGTGAGACAGGATCGCTCGGCCGACGGGAACGGTGGCAGCAGTACGCGGTGGGGTTTGCCCCTGTCCCTGGGCCTCTATGCTCTGTGCGCGGCCTCGCTGGCTGGCGCGTGCCTGTACTTTTTCTTCGCCTACGTGCCCGGGCGGCGGGCGGCGGCGATCAAGGCGTGGAAGCCGGAACTGGTGGTCCGGGCCGATCTGCACAAAATGACCCTGGACCACTGGGTCGCCGTCGGGATGGCCGACGCCGACATCCTGGCCGCCTACCCCACCCCACGCGCTGCGATTGCCGGCGGCGGGGGGACTCTCACCGCGAGCCGTGCTGCGGACGCGGCAGCGCACCTGCGCGAGGTCGCGGAGCGGTTCGCCCGTATGCGCGGCTACCACCGCTTCGTGCTGCTCGACACTGGCCTGCGCATCGTCGTCGGGGTGGGCGCGGCCGCTCAGCTCGAGCGGCCTGACCTGCAAGCCGCCGCCGAGGTGCTGGCGCAGGGAAAGACGATAGTCGATTTCCACCGCTATGCAGACGGGAGAGTCGCGGTCGTATTTCTCGCTCGGGTAGGGGCCGACACCGCGTCCCGAACAGGCGGCGGAGTGATCCTGCTCGAAGCCGATCCGAGCAAGTGGCTCTATCCCTACCTGGGCCTGCGTCCCATCGCCGCGGGGTCTGCCGAGATAGTGCTCATGCGACGCGAGGGCGACGACGTCGTCTTCCTGAGCCCCTTGCGCCACAACCCCGCCCCCCCTCTGACCTTCAGGCGGCCAGCGAACGTCATGGGGTTCGCTGCGCTGGCGGCTGTCGAGGGACACGAGGGATTCGGTGCCTTCGTGGACTACCGGGGTGAGCCGGTGTTCGCCGCGGTGACCAAGCTCGATCGCACGCCCTGGGGAATCGTGGTCAAGGTCGATGAGCGGGAAGCACTGGCCACCTACCAGCAGGAGATCCGCCAAACGGGCGCGACCGCAGTCGCGGCGTTCGTGGGCTTCTGGGCGCTGGTCTTTCTGCTGGTGCTTGGCTGGCGCAGGCGGGCCGAGGCTGCTTTGCGCGAGGGCGAGGAGCGCTATCGCGCCACACTGTACAGCATCGGCGATGCGGTGATCGCCACGGACCAGGGCGGCCGGGTGAAGCAGATGAACCCGGTGGCTGAGAAGCTCACGGGCTGGACCGAGTCCCAGGCCAGCGGAAGGCCGCTGGACGAGGTGTTCCGTATCGTCAACGAAGAGACCCATGCTGTGGTCGAGAGCCCGGTTGCACGCGTGCTGCGCGTGGGACAGGTGGTCGGGCTGGCCAGCCACAGCCTGCTGATTGGCAAGGACGGCAAAGAGCGCCCCATCGCCGACAGCGGTGCGCCCATCCGCAACGAAAAGGGCGAGACCACCGGCGTGGTTCTCGTATTTCGCGACCAGACCGAGGAGCGCGCGGCGCAGAAGGCGCTGAAAGAGAGCGAGGCCTTCAATCGAACCATCGTCGAGAGCATCCCGCAGCAGCTCTTCCTCAAGGATCGAAATTGCGTTTACCTCGCGGTCAACCAGCCCTACGCTGCCAGCCTCGGCTGCAGACCCGAGCAACTGGTGGGCAAAGACGACTTCGCTTTCTACCCGACCGAGCTGGCCGAGAAGTATCGGGCGGACGACCGAGCGGTCATGGAATCGGGGCAGGTCAAAGACATGGAGGAGAGATACCTCGCCCAGGGAAAGGAATACTGGATCCACACGATAAAGGCGCCGGTAAGGGACGATGGGGGACAGGTGACCGCGGTGCTCGGCCTATTCGAAGACATTTCCGCTCGCCAGCGTGTGGAACAGTCCCTGAAGGATGCCCGGGATCGGCTGGAGGAGGCCCAACGTGCAGCGCATCTGGGCAACTGGGAGTGGGACGCCCTCAATGACCAGATCACCGGCTCCGAGGAGTTCTACTGGCTGTTCGACGTTGCCCCGGAAGGGCTTTCCCGGTTCTCGCAATTCGTCGAGCGGCTGCATGCCGACGACCGGGAGCGCGTGCAGCGGGATGTCGCGGACGCATTGAAGCAGGATCGGCCCTACGACACCGACTATCGCGTCAGACTCAGCGACGGTGGCTGGCGCGACGTCATCGCCAGGGGCCGCGTCTTCGTTGACGAAGGAGGCAAGCCACTGCGGATGGTCGGCACCTGTCTCGACATCACCGAGCGCAAGCGCATGGAGGAGAGGATCGGCCACCTCAATCTGGTGCTCAAGGCCATCCGCAACGTGAACCAGCTCATTGTGCGCGAGAAGGATCCCGAGACACTCATCCGACGTTCCTGCGAGGTCCTCACCGAGACCCGGGGCTATTTCAGTGCCTGGATCGCACTGTATGACGAGTCAGGGAAGTATATGACTGCAGCCTCGGCCGGATT
>PMIX01000237.1 GCA_003158395.1 Myxococcales bacterium
CTGGATGCGGTGGGGAGCGAAATCCTGGAAGTAGCCAAGACAGAATTTTCCGAGCGTGACTCTGAGATCAAGGAGGTCTACGAGTCGGCCAAGAAGAAGCACCTACGCGAGCTGGTGCTCAACACGGGCCGGCGCATCGACGGCCGGGCCACCGAGGACATCCGGACCATCACCTGCGAGGTGAGCCTGCTGCCGCGCACGCATGGCTCCGCGCTGTTCACGCGGGGGGAGACCCAGGCTCTGGTCACCACGACCCTCGGAACCAAGCAGGACGCGCAGCACATCGAGGGCCTGGGCGACGAGTTCGACAAGACCTTCATGTTGCACTACAACTTTCCGCCTTTCTCCACGGGGGAAACCAAGCCTCTGCGCGGCGCCAGCCGGCGTGAGACGGGCCACGGCCACCTGGCCGAGCTGGCCCTGTCGGTGGTGCTGCCCAAGGAGGACGACTTCCCCTACACCATCCGCGTGGTGTCCGAGATCCTGGAATCCAACGGCAGCTCGTCGATGGCTTCGGTGTGTGGCGGCGCGCTGGCGCTGATGGACGCCGGCGTGCCCATCAAGACGCCGGTGGCTGGCATTGCCATGGGCCTCATCAAAGAAGGCGAGCGCGTGGCCGTGCTATCCGACATCCTGGGCGACGAAGATCACCTGGGCGATATGGACTTCAAGGTGTGCGGCTCGCGCAACGGCGTCACCGCTGTGCAGATGGACATCAAGATCCAGGGGCTGAGCCGGGCAATCCTGGAGCAGGCCCTGCAGCAGGCGAAGCGCGGGCGCATGTTCATTCTGGGCAAGATGGCAGAGGCGTTGCCGGCCCCGCGTGAGGAGCTGAACAAGTACGCCCCGCGCATCTTCACCCTCAAGGTGAAGCCGGACAAGATCCGCGACATCATCGGCCCAGGGGGCAAGACCATTCGCGGGATCACCTCGCAGACCGGGGTGGCCATCGATGTGGAAGACGATGGCACCGTCCACATCGCCTCGCCCGACGGCTTGATGGCCCAGAAGGCGATCGACATCATCAAGGGGCTGACCGCCGAGCCCGAGGTGGGCGAGTTCTACCTGGGCGTGGTCAGGCGGCTGGCGGACTTTGGTTGCTTTGTGGAGATCCTGCCCGGCACCGACGGACTGGTGCACATCAGCGAACTCGACGAGAAGCGGGTGCGCGTGGTGGAGGACATCTGCAAGGAGGGCGACGAAATGTTGGTCAAGGTGATCGGGATCGACCGCGCATCCGGCAAGGTCCGTCTGTCGCGCCGAGAGGCGCTGGGCAAGACGCCGGACGTGGTTCACAACCTGAAGGCGGGGTTTTCGACGTAGTTAGCTGTTTCTCACAGAGGGCACAGAGGACGCAGAGGTCGGAAGGGAAGGGGTTCGGAGCGGACGCGAGCCGGCCCTTGCGTTGGCATGCGAAAACGCCCGTGTGCCGGTCACTGGACATCTGTGTCGGTCACCCCCTCGGGGCGCGAAACTACCAAACGATGCGGACACCCACGGCGGGGGCAAAGGATGAGATTTTCGGGTCAAGGGTCACGAGCGGCAAATCGAGGACAGCGGCGCGCGAAACCCACCTGACCGCCGACAGCTGCTATTCTCGGAAGCCGTGACCTGCTCGTGGACGCCATACCTCCATGATGCCTAGGCACCAGGATTGGCTATATCACTGTCCAGCACTTTGCGGACCTTCCTCGTGAGATCCGCCGCACTGAACGGCTTGGCGATGAAATGGGTCCCTGGATCAAGTGTACCGTGGTGAACGATGGCGTCGTCGGTGTAGCCGGACATGTAGAGCACCTTGATCCCCGGACGGGCCACCACCAAGGTCTCGGCTAGCACCCTCCCGCCCATCTGCGGCATCACGACGTCGGTCAGCAGTAGGTGGATCTTGCCCTGCTGCGCTTTGCAGGCCATCAGCGCGTCGTCCGGACTCGCGGCGGTCAGCACGGTGTACCCGGCCTCGTGCAGAATCCGTTCGGCAATGTTGAGTATGGCTTCTTCATCCTCAACCACGAGAATGGTCTCAGTTCCGGTTGGCGGGGTCTGGACTGCCGCGAGTCTGGTGGCAGTCACCGTCATCTTGGCCGAGATCTCCCGCGGCAGATAGATCTTGAACGTGGTGCCCTGGCCGGGCTCGCTGCACACCCAGATGGTGCCGCCGCTCTGCGCGACGATGCCATACACGGTGGAGAGCCCAAGGCCGGTTCCTTTGCCTTTCTCCTTGGTGGTGAAGAACGGTTCGAAGATCCGCGCCTGCGTCGCAGTATCCATGCCGCAACCGGTGTCGCTGACCGTGAAGCGGACGTAGGGCCCGGGCTTCACGGCCACGTGGCGTGCCGCATATTCCTCATCGAGATCCACGTTGGATGTCTCGATGGTGAGCTTGCCCCCGGTGGGCATGGCGTCGCGTGCGTTGACCACCAGGTTCATCAGCACCTGCTCGATCTGGCCTGGGTCGGCCCGGACCGCGCCGAGGTCTGGCGCAAGCACCTGGACATAGTCGATGTCTTCGCCGAGGATCCGCCGGAGCATTTTCTCGACCCCCGCGGTGATCTGGTTCAGGTCGAGGACCACGGGTTGCAACACCTGCTTGCGACTGAAGGCAAGCAGTTGCCGGGTCAGTGCCACCGCACGCTCGCCGGCCTTCTTCACCTCCAGGAGTTCATCCCTGGTACGGTCATCCTCCCGCACCCCGGCCATTGCGAAATCGGTGCAGCACAGGATCACGGAAAGCAGGTTGTTGAAGTCGTGCGCAATGCCGCCCGCGAGGTTGCCGATGGCTTCCATCTTCTGCGACGCCCGAAGCTGCTCTTCGAGTTTCTCGCGCTCCGTCTCCGCCTGCTTGCGCTCGGTGATGTCGGTCATCACG
>PMIX01000374.1 GCA_003158395.1 Myxococcales bacterium
CTAGCCGACGTCCCTTCAAATTCACACACAAGTCTCGCTAACGCACCTCGGCGTGCGTCTTTGCCAACCACGCCGCCGCTTCGGCGTTGTCAGGTGCCAGGCGGAGAGCACCGGCGAATTCGACTTCCGCTTCGCGCAGGCGGCCTTCGTGCACCAGCATCCTCCCGGCGACTATCCGCGCTCGCGCACCGCCACCGAGCCCGGCCGCCTTGCGCGCCAGACCCAGCGCCTGCTCTACTGATCCTTGCCGGTAGGCTTCCGCTGCTTCCTCCAGCAAAGCGGCGTAGGAGCCCGCGGCCTCTGGCTCTCCGGTTGGCTCTGCCATTTGGCCCACCCGGGGATGACGTACACCCCTGCGCGGCGCTGGCGCCTGGGGCGCTGCGAGAACGACTTTCGCAGGCGCAGCGGAATCCGGCACCTCGGTGCGCGCAGGTTCAGCTTCTTGGAGAACCGGAGAAGGGACCGCCAGAACGACTTTCGTAGGCGCAGCGGAATCCGGGACCCAGATGCGCGTCGGCTCAGCCTCTTGAGGAACCGGAAAACCCGTCGCCACCACTGGCGCCTCGTTGGTTGCGCTTCTCGCCCAGAGCACGGACCACACACCAACACCCGCGGCAGCCGCCAGAACAACCAAGCCGCCCACTAGGAGCGTCGCCCTGCCACGGCGAACGACGACGCTTGCTCCCGTGGAAGAGAGCGTCCCAGGCGCGTCCGTAAGCAGAGGGGCAGCCTCCGTGACGGCGGCTTCGCGCAGACGCGCCTCACGGGCCACATCCCAGCGGCTTGCCAGAAACTCCCGCAACGCTGCCGTCCCGACGGCATCGAGGGGTGCGTGGGGCAAAAGTGCGTCCCGCAAAGCTGCGGGTGTGGCGTACCGGCCGGCAGCCACCGGATTCAGCGCCACCATAACAGCCGAACGAAGCGCCTCGGGCACATCCACGACGGAGTACACCGGCCCACCCACGGGGTACGGGCGCCCTGCCAGCAGCTCCCACAGAACCACGCCAAGGGCGTAGACATCCGAGGCGAGAGACGCCGCTCCACCTTGCAGCAGTTCCGGGGCCATGTACCTGGGTCGCCCCACCGCTTGTCCTGTCTGGGTCAGCGCCGTTTGAGCCACGGCGCGGGCGATTCCGAAGTCGAGCAGTTTCACATCACCCTGCCAGCTCAGCCGCACGTTGGCCGGGCTCACCTCCCGATGCACGACGCCCATGTTGCCCGCCTCCTGCACGCATGCCAGCGTTTTCGCTACCTTCATCACGATGTGCAGCGCAACCGAAGCCGGCATGCCCGGGCCGCTCGTCGCACAGGAAGCCATCACCTGTCCAAGATCTTTGCCGTCGACAAATTCCTGCGCAATGAACGGCTCCCCCTCGCACACTCCGACCTCCAACGTCCGTGGCACGCCGTTGTCCGAGAGCTTGGCCGCCAACTCCCCCTCCCGCCGAAACCTCTCCTCCAGCGCAGGGTCCTTGGGGCGGTGGGCCGACAGCCTCTTCACCACGCATAGCTTGAAATGCTCAGGCTTTCCCCTGAGTGCCAACGCCACCTCGCCCATGCCTCCCGAGCCGAGCAATTCCACCAACACATAGCGCCCGAAACGTCGAGGATACGTTGCTGCCACGGCGGCCAACTATATACTTTCCACGCCGGGGCGCGAAACAACCAAACGATGCGGACACCCACGGTGGGGGCAAACGACGAGATTTTCGGGTCAAGGGTCACCAGCGGGAGATCGAGGGCCGCGGCGCTGGCAAGTATGTGGCGGTCGCACGGATCGCGATGTTCCATACTTGCCCGTGAGTCACTTTCTGACGGTCAAAATGACCCTCTGCAGATCGCAGTCGCGCGAGGAATTGCCGACCATGACTTCGAATTCGCCCGGCTCGACGACGTATTTCATGTTGATGTCGTAGAATGCCAGCGACTCCGGCGTGATGTCGAGCGCCGCGGTCTTCGCCTCGCCCGGCTCCAGCGAAAGCTTGGCGAAGCCTTTGAGCTCCTTCACCGGGCGGGTCACCGAACTCACGCGGTCGCGGATATACATCTGCACGACCTCCGTGCCGGCGCGTCCGCCGGTGTTGGTCACATCCACCAGCACGCGGGTCGAGCCGGTGGCGGCGATGGTCCTTTTCGCGAGCCGGAGGTTGCTGAAAGCAAACGTCGTGTAGCTTAGACCATAGCCGAACGCATACAGCGGCGAGACGTCGTCGAACAGGTAACCACGCCGCGCCGAGGGTTTGTAGTTGTAGAACGCCGGCAAATGGCCAGCGGAACGCGGAATCGTGATGGGCAGCTTGCCGCCGGGGTTGTGGTCGCCGAACAGAACCTCCGCGATGGCGTGGCCGCATTCCTGACCGAGATACCAGCACTCGAAAATCACCGGCACGTCCTGCGCCACGCGGTTGAACGAGAGCGGGCTCCCGTTGAACAGCAACACGACCACAGGCTTGCCGGTGGCAAGCATCGCCTGGACGAGATCCTCCTGGCGGCCGAGCAGGTCCAGGCTTGCGCGGTCGCCCATATGTTGAAGGGTCCAGGCTTCGCGAGAGGTCTGCTCATTGCCGCCGATGGCCAGCACGATGACATCCGCTTTCCGGGCAACCTTCACCGCCGCCACGATTTGCCGGCGATCCTCCGCGGGATTGCTGGCCGTGACCTGGTCCTGCTGCCACGAACCACCAATCGTGATCTTGCAGCCCTCGCTGTACAAGACCTTCACGCGGTCGCCGACCCTGGCTTTGATGCCCTCGAGCACGGTGACGTTGTGCCCGGGTACGCCGCTGTAGCCGCCAAGCAAAGAGCGATTCGCGTTTGGCCCAATGACGGCAATGCTCTTGAGCCTGGCCAAGTCGAGCGGCGCGAGGCTGCCTTCGTTCTTGAGCAGCGTGATGGTCTGGCGCGCAGCCTGCAACGCGAGCCTGCGGTTGGCCTCCGAGCCGACCACGCGGTCCGCCTCGGCAGGGTCCACATAGGGATCGTCGAACAGCCCTAGCTTGAATTTCCAGAACAGCATCGGCGCGACGAGATCATCGAGCTGCGCTTCCTTGAGCACGCCTCTGCGCACCAGATCGACGAGGTGCAGGTAGCAGTCCGGCTCGGGAAGCTCAATGTTCACTCCGGCCTGAACGGCCAGTGCGCAAGCTGCCGCTTTGTCCTTCGCCACGAAATGGCCGTGCGTATCCGGGCGGTGATTGAGCTCCCAGATCGCGTAGTAATCCGAAACCACGAAGCCCTTGAAGCCCCATTCCCGGCGCAGGACGTCCCGCAACAGCCAGCGGCTGGCGTGGGACGGCACACCGTCCACCTCGTTGTAGGAAGCCATCACGCTGATGGCTCCGCCCTCATGGATCGCTGCTTTGAACGCGGACAGAAAGGTCTCGCGCAGCACCCGCATCGAGACGTTGGCCGGGGCACAGTTCATGCCGGACTCGGGCTGGCCATGCGCCACGAAGTGCTTGAGGGTGGCGATCACGCGCTTCTTGTCGCTAAACGTGGCGTCGCCCTGAAACCCGCACACCGCAGCCACGCCGAGTTGCGACACCAGGTAGGGATCCTCGCCGTAGGTTTCCTCGACCCGGCCCCACCGAGGATCGCGCGCCACGTCCACCACTGGCGTGAACACCTGGTGGGTACCGCGCACCCGCGCCTCCTCGGCGGCCATGGCAAATAGCGATTCGACCAGCCCCGGATTGAACGTGGCTGCCAGCCCGATCGGCTGCGGGAAACTTGTGCCGCCCGGTGCAGCGTGGCCGTGGAGGCACTCTTCGTGGAAGATCACCGGGATGCCCAGACGGCTGTGTTCGAGGAAGAACTTCTGGATGGCGTTGGTCAGCTCCGCCATGCCGCGCGGGTCCTTGCCTTTGCCGGCGTCGCTGGGGCGTCCCACCTGGCCGAGGCCATGGCCCTTCTTGAAGGCGGCTTTGGCTTTGGCCCGATCGAAGTTGCCGTCTGCGTCCACCAGCTTGGCAGCCTTCTCCTGCCAGACGCACATCATCTGAGCGGCCTTCTCCTGCAGGGACATGCGGGACAACAGGTCCTTGACCCGCTTCTCGACCGGGAGATGGGGGTTCTTGTATGGCGTCTGCGCTTTCATGCGCCCATTCTTTCGTGTGGCCCCCCGGAGACAAGGAAAAAGGAAAAGGTGCCGAGAAGATAGTCCTTGTGCGACGGTGATGAGTGGTAGGCTGTTTGGCTGGAGGTCTTCCGGCATGACTGGTTCTCACGTTTCGTTACCTGGAGGGATGTGTCTTGGCCTGGTCGTGGCCGCTGCAATATCGACCGCTTGCTCGTCTTCCGGTATGACGGTTCACGCCGCCGGCGGCGCGGGTATTGCGGGCGCAACGGACACCACGGGTGGTATGGCTGACACGGGCGGCATGGCTATCACGGGTGGCATCAGCACCACTGGGGGCATTGGCAGCACGGGGGGCACGGGCGGGGCAACCGGGACGACGGGCGGGAGCGGCGGCATCCTGACCGAGTGCTTGACCTGCCGCGGGTCCACGCCGTCGAGCTGCACTGCGGTTCCTCCGCTCACGGCGATGCTCCTCGATTTCGCCACGGGTTCTTCCTTTGGCACTTGGACCGAGAGCACGTCGCTCAAGGGCGGCACGTACGCTTGGCCGCCCACCACCGACAACTGCAATCCGGTGAGTGCCTACCCGCTCGACAGTACTGTGACAGCCGATGGGCGGTGGCGGCTCGCCGGCACGGTCGGTCCGAGCACCGCCGGCATCGGTCTCTGGTTCGGCCCCTGCTTCGCCGATTTCTCGGGATATTCTGGGATTCGCTTCACGATCTCCGGCAACGCTGGTCCGTCTGGCCAAGTCACCATGCGCATCTCGACACCGGGAGATACGGCACCGGCGGTTGCGCCCAAAGTGGATTGCATCACCAACTCGGCGACTTGCACGGCGACCACATGCACCGAGCCGAATGTCACGATTCCGGTCACTGCGACGGCAGCCACGCAGACGGTTCTCTTCGCTTCACTGACCACCGGCGTTCCGCTGCCGAGCCCCGATCCGGCCGCGATCACTGAGATTACCTGGAACTTCGGATGGAACGCTACGCCTTATCCAGTGGAAGTGTACATCGACAACATCGAACTCGTTCCATAGCGGGCTGAAAGGGCCGTATGGCGTTGCGGCGTAATTGGCCACGGATAGCACAGAGGACTGAGAATCCCATCGCGCTTCCTACGGTGCCAGGCCCGCTAGGCGGTCGCAGGCGGCCCATAGTTGCTCTTCCAGTTCAGCGTTCCTGAACTGGCACGGGATCTCCTTGCGCAGCTCGAAGAACTTGCCGCTGACGCCTTGGACGTCCGGGCTGCTCGCCAGCCAGACCGCTGTGTCAGCGCCCTGTTCCACGCTGCGGCCATGGAAGAGCCCTATCATCCGGAGCAGCAGCCGCACTGGCACTGGCGTCTCGCGATAGAGGCCGGTCTGCACCAGCCCAGGCGCCATGGCATTGGCGGTTGCGCCACTGCCTGCGAGGCGGCGGGCGAGCGCCCACGTCAGCAGCCGGTTGCACGCCTTGGACTGCTGATAGGCCTTGACCGGGTTGTACGGGCGCTTCGTGAACTGCAGGTCGTCGATGTCGAGGTTGCCGGCGTATGTGGACGCGACGTTGACGATGCGCGCGGCCGCACTGGCCTTGAGGATCTCCAGGAGCTCGTGCGTGAGCAGATGGTAGCCGAGTACGTTGGTCGCGAAAGTGAGCTCGATGCCATCGGTGCTCTGGCGCCGTGTGCGTGAATTGAGGCCGGCGTTGTTGACCAGGACATCCAGACGGGAGTGCGTGTTTCGGAATGCCTTCGCGAACTCACGAATGGAAGCCTGGCTCGAGACGTCTACGCGCATCACCGACACTCCCTTCGCACCGGTGCGGCGTGCAATCTCCTCGAGCGTGGCCTGCCCCTTCGCGACGTCGCGACATGCGAGCACGACTTCAGCGCCTTGAGCGGCGAGTTGCGTGGCGATTTCCCTGCCGATGCCCGACGTGGGGCCAGTAACGATGGCAAGCTTCCCCTTCATTTCGACTCTCCTTCCGCGCCTCGCGTTCTCGCGGCACTGCCGCGCCGCCTTGGCGCCCAGTCAGTCTTGCCGGGAAGACGCACCGACGCAAGCATGCTGTGCGGTTGGAGCCAGGGAGGTCGCCGACCCAAGCCTCTTCGCCGCTGTTGCCTGAACCGTGGCAACAGCCCCACCGTCGGCGAGAAATACGTGCTCTTTCTGAAGCGATCCAGCCAGAATTGCCGGCGGCCAGGGTGTCGCCGAGACGTTTGAGATTTCAGCGACAGCTGCCGGGCGTAAGTCCCCAGACGCCTCCGTCGGGACCGCCGCCCTGGCAGCCATTGGGGCACGGGGTTAGCGCGAAACCCGCGAAGCCTGTTCGGTTGTTGATGTATTTCGTGCCAAGCGTTTGGTCGTCGTAGCAGGTACTGTCCAGGCCCTCCAGCGTGATAGCAGCCGAGCCGCAAAGAGGTGTGGGGACCTGGCCCGAGACGCAGACTGCGTCCAAACGATTGGCCGCGATGTTGCCCGCTACACAGGCCCACTCGGATGGGCAGTCGATCGAGGTTGTGCAAAGCCGGCCGCAGAATGGATTGAATTCCGCCATCGGGCTGTAGATCCAGACCTCACCAGTGCCGCAGGCTGTGGGCGCTATGTTGGCCGGGTCTGGGGGAACGGCGCATTTCGTCTTGTCGCAACTCCACAGTGGCAAGTACAGGGCAAGCAAAAAGAAGCTACGGGCCGTCTTCATGATTGGACAACGGTAGCATCGTTCGATCTCGCCAACAACAGGGTTACGTCCTGGCGCGGCGACGGCTGGCGGAGCGAATGCGCAAGAGTGAGTCAAGCCCCTCCCCAATGCCACAGGATTATACCAGAGCCCCGACGCACTGGGAGTGAGCATAGCCCTTTCGAACAGGAAGAGGGCTGGGGCTTGCGAGTGA